>NZ_JBFOCT010000014.1:0-372475 GCF_040907925.1 Aeromonas sp. s12
ACTGTCAGGACGTTACCCACCAGGGTGCCACCCACCGCAGTGGCCCCCTCCGGCAAGTTGTCGAAGGTGTACACCAGGCTGGTCCAGGTCTCTGAACCATCGCCATCACTGATACTCACCGTGTTGGTCAGCAACACCTGTACCGTGCCATCCGTTTCGGTCGCACCCGCATTCAGGGCCTCAGCGTTGAAATCGATGTCACCTTGTGGAGTCACTATCAGCGTCAAGGTTGACGTGACGATATCAGTGCCATCGGTAACCACATAACTCACGGTAGGTACGGCTCCGGAATAATCAGGAGCCGGGGTAAAGGTGAAAGAACCATCACTATTGATGATCAGCGTGCCAATTCCTGTCAGAGTCGACGACACGCCAGCAGGTACGTCTATGTTGCTCCCCCAGCTGTAACTGATGATAGAGGCAGCCTGCGGACCATCGGGGTTGGAACTGTTTGCCAGTAGATTACCGCTTGTAGAGCTATCTTCATCAAGCGAAATGACCTCGCTTTCATCTAGCAGGATATTCTCCAGCGGCTCTGGCTCAAGCAGCGGTTCAGCTGCTTGTTCAGTGTTGATAAACGGCTCGGACTGATAGGTGGTATCAAACCCTGCAGCCGCTATCGTGGCATCGCCAGTTCGATCAATTGTGACGAAACCACCATTACCACTGGCCCCCGCAACCCCACCAATACCGCCACCACCACCGGCCGCTGGAGCTCCACCAGCAGCAGAAGCCTCAAAGTTTTGAGTCGGGTCAACACCTTGCAGAATCGATTCTTGCAATGCGGCAATATCTGAAGGTGCGCCTTCCTGGCTGGCCGCCACTTGCGGTTGAGCAGGTTCAGCGGACTCGGAACCGGCCGGAACATCCGATGCTGGAGTATCGTCATAAGGGGAAAGAGCCAGCTTGGCGTCATCAGCTATGGCCAATTTTGCTCCGGGTTGGAGAATTTCCCCTTTTTGCAGAGGGCGGCTGCTTCCATCAGCCAGCACAATCTCCACATTGCCTTCTATAGCTGAGACAACCACGGACTTGTCGATGATTTGGGTACGCATATCCATTGCTCCAAGGTGACAGATCTTGATGTCTACACCGTAGAAGGAGATAGCGCGCTGTTCCGTTGCAAAAAAGCGTACGTTCGAGAGGAATTCAACAAATAAACGGAAAAAAATCGAAGAGTTGGAATTTATTAATACAAATCAGAACTCTAGGTACAGCCCCATTCAAGACCGACCTTGAGTTGGTTATAGAAAAATGGCGAAAAGAGAAGTGACTGGTATAAAAAAGGCCCCTATCGGGGCCATTTCCAGCATTTAATTCAAGACAATGGGAAGGCGGGATGAACAAATCCCTGGTAACCATCGATATGCAACTTGGAAAGCAGTTCCACTTGATGTTGATCCTCGACACGGGTCGCAATGGTGGTCACACCGGCATTGTGTGCGGCGCGACACACTGCAGCCAGGAATGAGGTGTCAGCCCCCGGCTCCATAACCTGACTGGTATAACCGTGATCAACCTTGACATAAGCCGGCGACAACTCCTCCAGATAGCCCAGAGACTGGAAGTGACGACCATAGTGGTCAACCCCCCACTGGAAACCATGAGCTTGCAAGGTGCCAACCAACGCAGCCACGTTGTCTTTATGTTTCATGATGGCAGCTTCAGGTATTTCAAATAACAACCGCTCTTTGAGCTCTGCATGCTCGGTCAGATAGCGCGTCAGCCAGGTTAAAAACTCATCCGAGCAGAGCGAGCCAGCAGTGATGTTAATCGCCAGTACCAGATCAGACTGTTTTTGCAGTAATGGAACGCAAGCATCAAGCACCGCTTGGTCAAACTCGCCCCCCAATTTGAACTGTTCAATCGCGGGCAAGAACTGACCGGCAAAATAATCAGTACCATCCCGAGAGATAGAAGCAAACAGCTCGGCATGCAACCTTGCTCCATTATCAAACCGGCAAGCTGGTTGGGCTTTGAAGCGCCAAAGTTGTCGTGAAATTGCATCTTGTACCAGATCTCGCCAGGCCAAACGCCCCATCAAACCTTGCTCGGTACCCCCTTCCATCACCACAGCACCACGGCGTTCATTGCGCGCCTTGCCAAGCGCATTATCGGCTTTGGTCAACAAGGCAGAGAGATCATCATTGCCATCACGACCGGCAATACCAATGACGGAGAGCGCATCCCCTTCGCCCATTGGATTCACCACCAGATCGGCAATGCGGCTATTAATCACTTCAGCCAGCTCTTTTAGCTGAGTCAGATCGTCAGTTGGACAGAGCAGCGCATATTCCGTCGCGGAGATCCGTGCCAAGGCTGCGCCATCCCACCCTTTTAATTGCTCTTTCAAAGCCTGAGCTATCGATTTGACCATGTTGTCGCGGGCAGCAAAGCCTTCATCGCGATAGATATCATCCAGCATGTCGACCGCAACCAGCATGACGCCACCTTGGCCTGCCTCCGCTATCCATGCGTTTACCTGACCCACAAAATAGGCTCGGTTGCCAAGCCCCGACACGGCATCGACATAAACCCGCTCACGCAATTTCTCGGCCTCATCGGCTTGCTCTTTAAACTGCAACGCCAACTTGCTTGAGAGGGTGTTGATTGCCTGAACGACCTGCTTCAATTCATGGGTTTTAGGCTCCGGGATTGTATGACCGAAATGGTGCAGCTCAATCTCGACGGCTTGATCACAGATCTGTTTGAGTGGCTTGAGCAAGTAGTTGAGTGCTCTCATCAACAAAATTGTGGTGATCAAAAAGCCGACCAGAAACCAGCTCGCCAGCTCGCTCATCCCCCGCCACAACTCGTAATAAGCCTGGCCGGGGTGACCCACTACTTTTAATTTTCCAAGCTGCAACCAGCCAGATGTCAGAATTGATTCGTTGGATACCTCAGGAAAAAGTCCCAAATTTACAAACCACCGCGGTACCCCCTGAATATTGTTGGTATTTTCCTGCTCGATGACATCCTTTGATGCCAGCAGATCAAGGCGAACCAATCGATAATAGCCGCCATCAAAAATGGCCTGGATCACCGACTCGGCACCGACCTTGTCACCATTTTCCAGATAGGGGGTGAGCGCAAGCCCCAGCGAGGTTGCCGTATTGATGACCGTTGTTTCCTGTTGCTGCGCCAGATAAGTGCGGGTTGAATTGAATTGCACCCAGTATGTGGCCGCAAATAACAATCCAAACAGCAGCAGCATGGTGGCTAATAACTGTCGATAGAGCGTCATAGGTTAATCATCCAAATTCACCACTGGCCGAGCCAATCGCCCCGAGGTCATGCGATTGCGTAAATCATTCCATAATCCCAAGCGGGATGATTGACCAGCCAGTTCCCCTTGGCCTCGTGCCTTCATCAACCACAAGTGACTACCGTTAAAACTGTAAATAGGCACCAGATCACGCCGCTGTGTGGCTGGGCGAATCGAGCCTATCAAATTATCCAAAATAACCGGAACGGAAGAGGGTGTCTCATAATATGCCACCACCATGTGAAACTGGTTGTAATCAAGAGCCTTGACGTACACCATCCGCATTTTATCATCAGGGATCCCAAGCTCGAGCAGCGTAGAGTATTTGGCGATACTGAAATCTTCACAGTCTCCCCCGGCGGCTCCCAAAAATTCCAGCGGGGTTGCCCAATAATCCTTTTTGCGCCACAACTTGATATCGTCAATAAAACGCATCCGATTGAAAAAATTATTAACCCGCTCAAGCTTTTTTTCTTCGCTCAGGGCCCTGCCCTTCGTCTCCATGACCAACATACGCCAACTGGTTACACGCTTGCCAGCTCTGGCGCCATAGGTCTGCTCCGCCCGCTTGATCAAGTTGAGATCTTCCTGTGGCAGAGGCTGGCTGGCACAGAGCAGAAGTGAGAAGGGTAACAGCAGGATCCATAAGGAGTGGCGCAAAGCGCGTAGCGATCGGTATCTCCATTCATTGAGAAGATAACACCATCTGCTACCGGTACCACGCTGGAGTGTCACGTCATATTCCTGCTGCATTATTACTGCTGCACTCCTCAAAGCCCGTACAACAACCTGCGTTAGCCAAACATGGTGACTGCCAGCAGCAGTCACCATGTTGGCGTTCATGATCCCTGCGGGATCATGAACAAACGGTTATTGCCTGGCCTGCCATTCAGCGGGTTGTTTGACGCTAAATGCATTGAGCAGGCTGCCTGTCGCGTTGAGAATGCGATAGTCCGCCAGCAGTGCATCATACTCGGCAGTGATATAGCTGCGACGCGCCTCAAACAGTTCGTTCTCGGTGTTCAATACGTCCAGCAATGTCCGTTGACCCAACCCAAACTGCTTCTTGTACGCCTGTACGGTGTCATAGCTGGCGTCAACATGCTCTTTCAGGAAGGTCTTTTGCTTGGCCAACGACTCTTTCGCGTTCCAGGCCAGACGAGTGCCTTCCTCCACTTGGCGGAACGCATTCAAATGAATGTCTTTCGCCTGAGAGTAGAGCGCCGATGTTGCATTGCTCTCTGCCACATCAGAACCGCCACGGAACAGGTTGTAACGCATCCGCACCATTGCGGTCAGATCATCGTTGCGCCCTTTTACCGCATCGATATCCTCATTCCAGTTCTGATCGACCTCGAATGTTACATTCGGGTAGAAACCGGATTTGGCGCCTTCATGTTGATACTTGGCCGCTTCGATATCCTGCAGGGAAGAGAGCAGGGTCGGGTGGACTTCGGTCGCCGTTTTCAGCGCACTATCGAGGCTGGTCGGGATAAGCTCGGTATTGGGAACCGGCTGAACCAGATCTTTGGGCACCTCGTTCACGACACGAATAAATTCACTCTCTGCGTCGCGATAGTTGTTTTCAGCCGCAGCCTGATTTGAATAGGCCCTGGCAACACGACCTTCAATCTGGGTCTGATCCGCAGTAGAGCCAAGCCCTGAATCAGTCCGCTTGCTGATGTCGCTGCGGATTTGTTCGTGGGTTTCCAGGTTCTGTTTGGAGAGTTCCAAAATCTCCTGCTGACGCAGCATATTGAGGTAGACCTCAGCTACTCGCAGCGCGGTATTTTCAGCTTCGGAGATCATCGCCAGACGCTGGGCATTGGCTTCAGCTTCGGTTCTGGAGACGTTGTTGCTGACATCAAAGCCATCAAACAACATTTGCCGCAGACTGAGTCCAGCCTCTTTGCGAGTCATGGAATCATCAATATTGCTGTTGGCGCTGGCAGCGCGGGTAGAAGGGCTGTCAGTTTTTTCATAGCCTACGCCGCCACGCAGATCGATCGTAGGATAATAGCCCCCCTTGGCTCCATCATGCTGATAGAGTCGTGCCTGATACAGATCAAACGCTTCCTTGATCTTGGGATGCGTAGCAAGTGTCTGTGCCACCGACTCTTCCAGAGTCTGGGCCTGACCCAAACTCGGGATCAGGATGCAGCCACTGACCAGCATGGCAACAATCGTTTTTTTCATGTTATCTCCAGTCATGTTTTGTTTTTAGATTGTTGGCTTATCGTTCTCTCAGTGCCGACTGCTTTGCCCGTAAAATCGGCTTAAGCAAATAGTCTAGGACACTTTTTTTACCAGTAATGATATCAGCACTGGCTAACATACCGGGGATGATGGGAAGTGCGTTAAGCTCATCGCCCAAGTAACTCTTCTCTGTTCGAACCCGAACCAGATAAAAGGAGTTCCCCTCCTCATCCTGGATCGAATCCGCACTTATCTGTTCAACCTTGCCATGCAATCCTCCATAGATTGTAAAGTCATAGGCAGTAATTTTGACGATGGCATCCAGCCCCGGTCGCAGGAAGGCGATATCTTTCGGTGACACCTTGGCTTCTACCAGCAAGGTATCCTCCAACGGCACAATCTCCATCAAATCCATGCCGGGCTGAACCACGCCACCCAGGGTGTTGATCTTGAGTTTCTTGATGGTGCCCTTGAGCGGAGCAATCACGCTGGTCCGGTCAACCCTGTCTCGCAAGCCAACCTGCCCTTCTGATAACTGGCCAAGCCGCCCCTGTTTCTCATTCAGTTCAGTCTGGGAGTCTGCTCTGAACTTCAGCGCAATATCATTACGCTTGGAGATGGTCTCACGCAGTACCGAATTGAGTTTTGGGATCAGCAGACGGTTGCTCTCCAGCTCCCCCTGCATCTCGTTGACCTGCCGCTCCAGCTTGATTAGCTCCACTTGAGGCACTATACCCTCTTTCGCCAACGGACGGCTAATATTCAGTTCCTGTCTGGCCAAATCCACACTGCGATTCACGGTGCGGATCTTGGCATTCAGTTCAATCAGCTCCTGCTCTTTCTGTTCGATTTGCTGACCAAGAATATAGAGCTGGTTCTTCAGGTTATTGAGGCGATCCCGCTGTACAGAGCGCTCACGGTGCGCATATTCGGCAAAGACGGTTTCATAACCATCGGGGAACTGGATTGGCGCTTCGCCTACCACGACCTGCTCACGCCACCCCAGTGCCGGGTCGTTTTTCACCTCGACGCTGGCCATCTCGGCGCGCAGACGGGCCACATCCCCCTTGAGGGTGACCACCTCTTGCTCCCGTTCTCTAAAGTCGGAGCGGAAACGGGTGTCATCAATACGAAGCAGCGGCTGCCCCTTTTCGACGATATCCCCCTCTTTGACGAAGATCTCTTTGACGATCCCCCCTTCCAGGTTCTGGATCACCTGCAGCTGACGGGACGGAATAACCTTGCCCTGACCCACGGTGACTTCATCCAGTTCGGCCCAGGCCGCCCAGACGATGGCACTCATGAAAAAGAGGAAACAGCACCACAACAGGATGCGAGCTCCGGTCGGCGTGGTCAGCAGCACAGCTGCCGCGCCGTCATCGACAAATTCCAGATGCTCGGGTGCTGGCAATACCTCGCCGGAAGGCGTCTTTTTGCTGCGCTTGAACCAGTCCATGAGCCCCTTAACCATGGGACACCTCCTGCACGCGCACCTTGCCTTCCTTCAACTGCTGCAACACCACCTCTTTGGGGCCATCAGCAACGATCTGCCCCTGCTCGATGACGATCACTCGCGATGCCACGTCCAGCATCGAGGTTTTGTGAGTGATGAGGATCAATGTGGTTTCCGGGCCCAGTCTGGCGAGCTCTTGCTTAACCTGCATCTCGGACTGGTTGTCCATGTTGGAGGTCGGCTCATCCATCACCAGAATGGGGGGATCATTGAGCAGGGCGCGTGCCAGCAGGATCGACTGACGCTGACCACCGGAGAGCTGACGGCCACCCTCACCTATCTGCCGATCCAGCCCGTTGGGATCCCGGTTGGTAAAGTTGGTGACACCCGCCCGCTTGGCGGCGCGCAAGACTCTCACATCATCCACCAGCGGATTACCCAGCATGATGTTGTCCCGCACCGAGCCAAAGAAAAGAATGACATCTTGCGGGACACAACCAATATTGCGGCGGATCACCGCAGGTGGCAGTTGATCGAGTTCAAAACCGTCGATACGTACCGAGCCATCGGTCGGTCGATACAACCCCATCAACAGCTTCTCGAGGGTCGTTTTACCCGCCCCAATCCGGCCGATAATCGCCACCTTTTCGCCCGGCTGAATGCGCAAATTGATATTGTGCAGGGTGCTGGTTTCCATTCCCGGATATTTGAAGGAGACATTCTCGAATTCAATTCGACCGGCAATCACCGGATGATGAATATATTGCTTGCCCTCCTCCTGCTCACCCGGGGTTTGCATGATTTTTTCCAGAATATCCAGTGCTGACTTGGCCTGGTTATAACGGGTCGACAACACGGAGAGTTGTACCATGGGCGCAATGGCGCGACTGGAGAGCATCACGGCGGCAATCATGCCCCCCATGGTGACCAAACCTTCGGAGATCTGATAAACACCGACGATCACCAGACCGACCGTCACCACCTGCTGGATATAACTGGCCAGCGAGGACATGGAGTTGGTAATGCGGCGGGTCTGTACACCCCAGGTGGAAATATGGGAGACGGCCTGTTCCCAGCGATGCTGGAACATGCTCTCGGCGCCGAAAATCTTGACGGTTTCCAGCCCGGAAATACTTTCAATCAGGTTGGCGTTCTTCTGGGACGCAAGGCGTGAGCCCTCTTCGATGGACTGCTTGAGGGGCTCTTGAATATAGAAGCTGTAGGCGATGAGGATCAGCATGGCGACGATGGGAACCACCACCATTACGCCTGCAAACATCCAGATAATAAAAAGGAAGAAGACGGCAAAGGGGAGATCGATAAGAGTAGAAACCGTTGCGGAGGTGAAAAACTCCCGCACCGACTCAAATTCCTGCAGATGTTTGGCGAAAGCACCGGTGGAAGCGGGACGAGACTCCATCCTCATGCCCATCACCTTGGCGAAAATCTTGGCGGACAGCAGCACATCAGACTTTTTACCGGCAATGTCGATAAAGTAACTACGCAACTGCCGCATCACAAAATCGAAGGTAAAGACCACCATGGCCCCGACCGCCAGCACCCAGAGCGAATCAAACGCCAGATTGGGCACAATCTTGTCATAAACGTTCATGGTAAAGAGCGGACTGGCGATGGCAAACAGGTTGATCAGAATGGAGGCGATCAGCACATCGCGATAGATGCCGCGGGATTCGAACAAGGTGCTCCAGAACCAGTGTCCATCACGGGTTTCAAGCACCTTGGGCGAGCGTTCGTCAAACTTGAACTGCTTCTTTACATAGAAGAGTCGCCCCAGATATTCATCACCCAACTGGGCTGCGGTCAGCCATTGCGCGGCATCACCGGCCTGCGGGAAAATCACTTTCCCCTGGCTGCGATCTTCGTTCCACTCCAGCAATATGCAGGCGCCACCACTGCGCATCTGCAATACACAAGGCAGCAGCAAGGGAGAGATATCAGCCAGTGGCTGTATCACTTCACGGGCGGATAACCCGCCCCGCTCGGCAGCACGGCAAAAGAGTGCGGTAGTCAGGCGTCCGGAGACCAGTGGCAACCCGGTCGTCAGGGCATCCTGACTGTTGGGCACACCATAAAAACGGGTCAAGAAGACCAGACACTCCAATAACTCATCAATACGACTTGTTTCTGCTTGCATAGCATCCTGTCACTGCATAAATGAGGTAGATAAGAGCGTTCATCGCTCCTATTTCCCTGCTATAGCCACGCTAAAACCGAGTGGCCTTCCCGCTGATGAGACTGATCAGGGGATAAACCTGTCCAGATAGATCGCGACACTCATCCCCAATTTCCCGGCACAGCAGCAATGGCGGCATGATTCGTTATTGGTAAAAATAATCGGCTCATCAACACCATGCTAACACTGCAATCAGGGTGAATGTCGGAGTTAATTGATAATGAAATTTATTATGGCGCACCACTATATCAACCGGCACGTACCAAAACTATAGTTTAGGGTATGAAGTTTTTTATATAACCCTATGTTTTACGTGAAAATAATAATCTGGCGCTCAATTATAGGTCAGGAAGTATGAAGGGTCTGCCCAACGCGTGACCTTGCGGGCCGCTCAATGAGAGTGCTTTGGCAATGTCCGCCATGGCCGTCCAGCGGTTTTCACACCAGGCTGGCGCCAACAGGGTTGGACGGCGCGCGGAGGCCGAAATCCGGTGATACACCACTTCGGGCGGCGTGTGCTGGATCATGGCGACAGCGGCTTCCACATACTGCTCCAGCGTCAATACCTCAAGCCGCCCCGCCTGCCACGCTTTGCCAAGAGTACTGCCCTCTACTACATGAAGCGGATGGAGCTTGATCCCCTCAACACCGGTCTCCACGATGCGATGCAGGGTATCGAGGCTGTCCATCGGCACCTCGCCCGGCAGGCCGACGATCAGATGGGCACATACCTTGATGCCGCGCTGATGGGCACGTCTTACCGCATCCTCATAGGCGGCATAACCATGGCCGCGGTTGATCCGTTGCAGGGTCTTGTCGTTGGCACTTTGCAGCCCGAGCTCCAGCCACACCTCGTAACCCCGGGCCTGATAGCCCGCCAACAGATCCAGCACCGCATCCGGTACGCAATCGGGGCGAGTGCCCACGCAAAGCCCCACCATATCGCTCACCGACAGCGCCTCTTCATACATCCGCTGCAGATATTCGACCTCGGCATAGGTACTGGTATAGGCCTGAAAGTAGGCAAGATAGCGCTTGGCACGGGTGACTTCGTCCCGGCGAGCCAGCAGTTGTTGCACCACTGAGAGTTGCTGAGCCGACTCGTCGGCAAAAGAGGATACATTGCAGAAGGTGCAGCCACCGCGGCCCAGGGTGCCGTCACGGTTCGGGCAGGTGAAGGCCCCATGGATGGAGAGTTTGTGGATCTTCTGACCATGACGCTGCTTGAGATCCTGACCGAATGTATTGACGAGTTCGTGTAACTGCATGACACCTCCGCTAAAGGAGCGCCATTGTACGAGCTTGCGCAAAACAGGGGCTGAGCTGGATCAAGCTAGCGGAGAGGGTAAAACATATAAATACCCGACCAATTTTGAATAAATATAGAGAAAAAGCGCAAAAAAAGGATTTTTACAGTTCTTTGATGATTCAAACAGTAAACATCCATATGAAAATGAGACCTGATAACCCACTGTTGAACAATGAAAAATTCAAAGAGACCCGACAACACACAATTGCAAGCATGGGATATTGAAAATGTGATCCCTTCCGCTGTCGGCCACATCGGGTTGGTAAAATTACTACATTCGCCCATCGTCGCCGAGCGCACCATTGAGCTCGTCAATGGCGATATATTTAACCAACAAAATAAAACAAAACAGAATAAAAACTCCATAACTGCGAGCGAATCCCCCCAATCCGACATTTTGTTATGCGAATGTAACTATGAAGACAAACCTGACCTGCGATTGACCTCGCCAGAAAATCCCATTAGTTTGGAGATTCGCCACGTCAGGCAGACGGAACCACAAGAGCCAATCGCAATTTATGCAGTCAGGTGATGACTGTGCGATGCAAGGCCGAGCAAGGGAGAAATGCAATGTCACTATATGATCCAAAGCTGGAGAGGGATAACTGTGGCTTCGGCCTGTTGGCCCACATGGAAGGGGAAGCCAGCCACAAGCTTGTCCGTCTCGCGATGTCAGCATTGGCTCGCATGCAGCACCGCGGCGGGATCTCCGCCGATGGCAAGACCGGCGATGGTTGCGGTCTGCTGCTGCAAAAACCGGACAGCTTCTTCAGAGCTGTCGCCGAGGAGAAGGGATGGCACCTTGGCCGCAACTATGCGGTCGGCATGCTGTTTCTCAACCCTGACCCCGTATTGGCCCAGCAGACTCGCGACATCATCGACGAAGAGCTGGAAAAAGAGACCCTGAGTCTGGTCGGTTGGCGCAAGGTGCCCGTCGATACCAACGTACTCGGTACCATCGCCAAAGCCTCCCTGCCCAGCATTGAACAGGTCTTTGTCAACGCCCCGCCCGGCTGGGTCGACAAGGATCTCGAGCGCCGTCTCTATATCGTGCGCCGCCGCATCGAAAAGCGCGTCAACGACGACTACTTCTATGTGGTCAGCCTCTCCAACCTGGTCACCGTCTATAAAGGGCTGTGCATGCCGGTGGACTTGCCGCGCTTCTATCTGGATCTCGCCGACATCCGTATGCAGGCGGCCATCTGCGTCTTCCACCAGCGCTTCTCCACCAACACCAGCCCGCGCTGGCCGCTGGCGCAGCCGTTTCGCTATCTGGCCCACAACGGCGAGATCAACACCATCGCCGGCAACCGCCAGTGGGCCAAGGCGCGCAGCTACAAATTTGCGACGCCGCTGATCCCCGATTTGCAGGAAGCGGCTCCCTTCGTCAACACCACCGGCTCTGACTCCTCCAGCCTCGACAATATGCTGGATCTCTTCCTCGCCGGTGGCATGGACCTGTTCCGCGCCATGCGCCTGTTGATCCCGCCTGCATGGCAAAAACACCCGAACATGGATGACGACCTGCGCGCCTTCTACGACTTCAACTCCATGCATATGGAGCCGTGGGATGGCCCAGCCGGTATCGTCATGACCGACGGTCGCTACGCCACCTGCGCACTTGATCGCAACGGTCTGCGTCCGGCCCGTTACGTCATCACCAAGGACAAGTTCATCACCCTCGCCTCCGAGGTCGGCACCTGGGACTACACCCCGGACGAAGTGCTGGAGAAGGGCCGGGTCGGCCCGGGCGAGCTGTTCGTGGTCGATACCAGCAACGGCAAGGTGTGGACCAGCTTCGAGATCGATGACGACCTCAAGAACCGCCACACCTACAAGCAGTGGATGGATAAACATTGCCGCCGACTGGTCCCCTTCGAGCAGATGGACGACAGCCAGACCGGTAGCCGCGAGCTCTCCGACGACCAGCTGAAAACCTATCAGAAGCTGTTTGGCTACTCCTTCGAGGAGCTGGATCAGATCATCCGGGTACTGGGTGAGAACGGTCAGGAAGCGGTCGGCTCCATGGGGGATGATACCCCGATGGCGGTGCTCTCCTCCGGCCCGCGTACCCTCTATGACTACTTCCGCCAGATGTTTGCCCAGGTGACCAACCCGCCCATCGATCCGCTGCGGGAAAACCACGTGATGTCGCTGGCCACCTGTATCGGCCGCGAGCAGAACGTCTTCAACGAGACCTTCGGCCACGCCCACCGGGTGCTGTTCCAGTCACCGATCCTGCTCTACTCCGACTTCCACCAGCTGCTGGCACTGGAAGGTGAGTACTACCGTCATCAGGTGATCAGCCTCAACTTCAAGCCAGAAGAGGGGCTGGAAGCGGCGATCTTGCGCATCTGCGAGGAGGCCAAAACTGCTGCCAGGAGTGGCACCGTGCTGCTGGTGCTGTCGGATCGCGATATCAGCGCCGACACCCTGCCGATCCCGGCCGCCATGGCGGTGGGTGCAGTGCAGCGCACCCTGGTGGACAACAACCTGCGTTGCGACGCCAACATTCTGGTGGAGACCGCAAGCTGCCGCGATCCGCACCACTTCTCGGTGCTGCTGGGCTTTGGCGCGACCGCCATCTACCCCTATCTCGCCTACGAAACCCTGGCCAAACAGGTTGAAGAGGGCGTGCTCACCATGTCCCTGCGCCAGGCCATGGTCAACTACCGCAACGGCATCAACAAGGGGCTCTACAAGGTGATGTCCAAGATGGGCATCAGCACGGTCGCCAGCTACCGCTGCTCCCAGCTGTTTGAAGCAGTGGGTCTGGCCAAATCGGTGGTCGATACCTGCTTCCGCGGCGTATCGAGCCGTATTCAGGGTGCCGATTTTGCCGACATCCAGCAGGATCAGCACAATCTGGCCCGTCAGGCATGGCTGGTGCGCAAGCCCCTCCCCCATGGCGGCCTGCTCAAGTTCGTCCACGGCGGCGAGTACCACACCTACAACCCGGATGTGGTGCAGACCCTGCAAACCGCGGTGCGCTCCGGCAACTATGCCGATTACAAGGAGTACGCCCGTCTGGTGAACGAGCGCCCGGTTGCCACCCTGCGCGATCTGCTGGCACTGAAGAAGGTCGACAATCCGGTCGCGCTGGATCAGGTGGAGCCGGCCGACAAGCTGTTCCCCCGCTTCGACTCCGCCGCCATGTCCATCGGCGCCCTCGGCCCTGAGGCCCACGAGGCACTGGCTGTCGCCATGAACCGCCTCGGCGGTCAGAGCAACTCCGGCGAAGGTGGCGAAGATCCCAAGCGTTTCGGGACAGAGAAGAACTCCCGCATCAAGCAGGTGGCTTCCGGTCGCTTTGGCGTCACCCCCCACTACCTAATGAACGCCGATGTGGTGCAAATCAAGGTGGCTCAGGGGGCCAAGCCCGGCGAGGGTGGCCAACTGCCCGGTGACAAGGTGACTGCCCAGATCGCCCAGCTGCGCTATTCCGTGCCCGGCGTGACCCTGATCTCGCCACCGCCGCACCACGACATCTACTCCATCGAGGATCTGGCCCAGCTCATCTTCGACATCAAGCAGATCAACCCGAGCTGTCTGGTGTCGGTGAAACTGGTCTCCGAGCCCGGTGTGGGCACCATCGCTTGCGGCGTGGCCAAGGCCTATGCCGACTTTATCACCATCTCCGGTTATGACGGCGGCACTGGCGCGAGCCCCCTCACCTCGGTCAAATATGCCGGCTCCCCGTGGGAACTGGGTCTGGCCGAGACCCAGCAGGCGCTGGTCGCCAACGGTCTGCGCCACAAGGTGCGGCTGCAGGTGGATGGTGGTCTCAAGACCGGTCTCGACATCATCAAGGCGGCCATCCTCGGCGCCGAGAGCTTCGGTTTTGGCACAGGCCCCATGGTGGCACTCGGTTGCAAATACCTGCGGATCTGCCACCTGAACAACTGCGCCACCGGCGTTGCCACTCAGGATGAGAAGCTGCGTCGCGAGCACTTTACCGGTCTGCCGGAGATGGTGATGAACTACTTCAAGTTCATCGCCGAAGAGACCCGCGAGCTGATGGCCCAGCTCGGCGTCACCCAGCTGACCGACCTGATTGGCCGCACCGATCTGCTGGAAGCCCTGCCCGGCCTCACCGCCCGTCAGGCCAAGCTGGATCTCTCCGGCATTCTGGCCCGTCCGGTTGCTCCGGCAGGCTCCAGCCTGTTCAGCCAGCAGCACAACCCCACCTTCGACAAGGGGCCGCTCAACCTGAAAATGGTGGAGGATCTGCTGGAAGCGGTGGAAACCTCAAGCGGTGGCGAGTT
Organism: Aeromonas sp. s12; assembly: GCF_040907925.1. Classification (NCBI taxonomy): domain Bacteria; kingdom Pseudomonadati; phylum Pseudomonadota; class Gammaproteobacteria; order Aeromonadales; family Aeromonadaceae; genus Aeromonas; species Aeromonas sp. s12. Next base: position 14,683 of record NZ_JBFOCT010000014.1, read on the forward strand.
CCGCTACGACATTCGCAACACCGACCGCTCGGTGGGTGCGCGCCTCTCGGGCGAGATCGTCAAACGTCACGGCAATCAGGGAATGGCGGCGGATCCGGTCAAGGTGCACTTCAACGGCACCGCAGGCCAGAGCTTCGGCGTCTGGAACGCGGGTGGCCTTGAGATGATCCTCACCGGTGACGCCAACGACTACGTGGGCAAGGGGATGACCGGCGGCAAGCTGGTGATCAAGCCCCATGTCGGTGTGGCGTTCAAATCCCATGAAGCGGCCATCATCGGCAACACCTGCCTCTACGGCGCCACCGGCGGCAAACTCTACGCCGCAGGCACTGCCGGCGAGCGTTTCGCGGTGCGCAACTCCGGCGCCCTGGCGGTGGTCGAGGGAATTGGCGACAACGGTTGTGAATACATGACCGGCGGCATCGTCACCGTGCTCGGTCAGACCGGCGTCAACTTCGCGGCGGGTATGACCGGCGGCTTTGCCTACGTGCTCGACGAGTGCGGCAACTTCGCCAAGCGCACCAACCCCGAGCTGGTGGAACTGCTGGACGTGGCGGATCTCGCCATCCATCAGGAGCACCTGCGCGGCATCATCACGGCGCACCTCAATGAGACCGGCAGCTCGCGCGCCGAGGAGATCCTGGCCAACTTCGACTCCTATGTGCCCAAGTTCAGGCTGATCAAACCCAAGTCCAGCGACGTGAAATCGCTGCTGGGTCACACCAGCCGTTCCAGTGCAGAACTCAGAATCCAGGCGCAATAAGGAGGGAACCCTATGAGCCAGAACGTATTTCAGTTTATCGATGTCCAGCGGGTCGACCCGCCCAAGAAGCCACTCAAGATCCGCAAAATCCAGTTTGTGGAGATCTACGAGTCCTTCAATCAGCCGCAGGTACAGATGCAGGCGGATCGCTGCCTCGAGTGCGGCAACCCCTACTGCGAGTGGAAGTGTCCGGTCCACAACTACATCCCCAACTGGCTGAAACTGGCCAAAGAGGGGCGCATTCTGGAGGCGGTGGAGCTCTCCCACCAGACCAACAGCCTGCCGGAAGTGTGCGGTCGGGTCTGCCCGCAGGATCGCCTTTGCGAGGGCTCCTGCACCCTCAACGATCGCTTCGGCGCGGTGACCATCGGCAACATCGAAAAATACATCACCGACAAGGCGTTCGAGATGGGCTGGAAGCCCGATCTCTCGAACGTGGTCAAGACCGGCAAGCGGGTCGCCGTTATTGGCGCGGGCCCGGCGGGTCTTGCCTGCGCCGACGTACTGGCACGCAACGGCGTCACCCCGGTGGTGTTTGACAAGTATCCGGAAATTGGCGGCCTGCTCACCTTCGGCATCCCCTCCTTCAAGCTGGAAAAAGAGGTGATGCAGCGTCGCCGCGAGATATTCCAGGGGATGGGCGTGGAGTTTCGTCTCGAGACCGAGGTGGGCCGTGATGTCACCTTCGCCGATCTGCTCGGCGAGTTCGATGCGGTCTTCCTCGGGGTAGGCACCTACAAGTACATGAAGGGCGGCTTTGCCAACGAAGAGGCGCCGGGCGTCTATGATGCCCTGCCCTACCTCATCGCCAACGCCAACCGGTTGCTGGGCTTTGAGAAGGCGCAAGCCGACTATATCGACTTCGCCGGCAAGCAGGTGGTGGTGCTGGGCGGTGGCGATACCGCCATGGACTGTGTACGTACCGCCATCCGTCAGGGGGCCGCCAAGGTGATCTGTGCCTATCGCCGCGACGAGGAGAACATGCCGGGTTCCAAGCGGGAGGTGAAAAACGCCCGCGAGGAGGGGGTTGAATTCATGTTCAACCTGCAACCGGTAGCTGTCGAGCTGGATGCCCATGGTCGCACCGTCGGCATCAAGGTGGTGAGCACCGAGCTGGGTGAACCCGACGCCAATGGCCGCCGCAATCCGGTGATCATCGAGGGCTCCGAGCAGGTGCTGGCTGCCGATGCGGTGGTGATGGCGTTTGGCTTCCAGCCCAACCCCCAGCCCTGGATGGCGGAGTTCGGCATCGAGCTCGACAACCGGGATCGCATCAAGGCCCGCGAGCAGGCGGAGTATGCCTTCCAGACCAGCAACCCCAAGGTGTTCGCCGGTGGCGACGCGGTACGTGGCTCCGATCTGGTGGTGACCGCCATCTACGAAGGGCGCAAGGCGGCCGAAGGGATCATGGACTATCTGGCGGTCTGATCCGACCGGCCAAGACCCTGATGCACTTTCACTATCAGCCCCGCCAATGCGGGGCTGATTTCTTTGACATGCCGCCAGTGAATAGCGATGGCTAACTCTTTGGCATCGGACAAACCCAAGAACTGCGCCATTCTGGCGCGGCATACTCATCGGGCCAATACTCGGTCTGCTGTTGAATTTTACCTTCCGCAACATGGTGAAATGTGATGGCGCGAGCATTTACGACCCCATCGCTGACCAGCACCTCACTGACCACCTCACTCCCTTGTGCCAGAAGACGGACAATCTCGAAGCGCCACAGGCCAGCTGCGGGGTAGCGACGATTGATCTCAATAAAATTCTCTCGCCCCACAATCCGTTCTCCCGATTGGGGCCAGTCACAGAAAAAATCATCTCCCAGCCAGCTTGCCGCCTTCGCAAAGTCATTGCTCTGCATCTCCTGCCAATAGGCCTCTACCACTGCTTTTGGCTCCATGGTGTTCAATTCCATACTCACTCTCCCTACAAACGCACCACCAGCCACTCCCCCTTGCCGACCGGCACCAGCGAGGTGGCAAAGGCCGGGTCCTGCCCGACCTCGTTCATCCACTCCACCATCTCGCGGTGATGGGAGATGGCGTTATCAACCACCAGCAGGCCACGGGGTGCCAGCAGGCGGCGGATCTGCGGCCACCATGCCCGGTAGTGCTGACGATCCGAATCGAGGAAGATGAGCTGATAGCCGGCTTGCGGCAAGGTCGGTAACAGCTCGCCTGCATCCCCTGCCAGCAAGGTTACCCAGGGGGCCAGCCCTGCCCTCTGAAAGTTGTCATGGGCCAGCACGCGCTTATCCTCATCCAGCTCAATGGTGGTCACGTGCCCCTCCAGCCGACGCACCGCTTCTGCCAGCCAGAGTGTGGAGTAACCATTGGAGGTGCCGATCTCCAGCACCGCCTGCGCCCCACGGGTCTGCACCAATACTGAAAGCAACTCCCCCGTGTCGCGGGTGATATTGAGCAACTTGCGGTGGCGTGCCTGCTGCATGCTGTCATTGCGCTCGCCAAGCTGCTCCAGCTGGCGTTTTAACTGTTCCAGTTCCATCGATATCCCTTTCGTCCTTGCCCAAAACCATTATCCCACACCCTTGGCTTGGTCTTTGGGAGTCAAATGATTGCTTTCAACCACCATTCACACCACAAAGGATGAGAAAAGGACAACCATTTGAGGCAGAATTTGTGACGTCTATCTGTTACACTTCGCGCCCGCCATTTTCCGGCTCACTCTCTGACTTGATGTCAGGCGCAGCCGTCGGTGGTTACAACCTCCGTCTCGCTCATGCCGAGCTAACCAAGCCAAACACAGCCCAGCTGGAACACAGGAACCCATTATGAGATTTGAATCGTTCGATTTTGCCCCCGAGATTTTGCGTGCTGTCTCAGATTGCGGTTATCAGGAGATGACCCCTGTGCAGCAACAGGCGATCCCGGCCATTCGCCGTGGCCGCGATGTGCTGGCCAGCGCCCAGACCGGTACCGGCAAGACCGCCGCCTTCGCCCTGCCCATCTTGCAGCGTCTGGTAGACAATCCGGCTCCGGTCCAGCCTTCCAACGCCCGTGTGCTGATCCTGACCCCGACCCGCGAGCTGGCGGCTCAGGTGGCGAGCAACATCAATGACTTCGCCAAGTATCTCGATATCACCACCATCACCATCGTCGGCGGTGGCAAGCAGGACGTGCAGGCCAAGAAGCTCAAAGCGGGCGCTCACATCATTGTGGCCACCCCGGGCCGTCTGCTGGAGCACCTCACCGCCTGCAACCTCAGCCTCTCTGGCGTCGAGTGTCTGGTGATGGATGAAGCGGATCGCATCCTCGACATGGGCTTCAGTGCCGATGTGCAGAAGATCCTGCAAGCGGTCAACAAGACCCGTCAGAACCTGCTCTTCTCCGCCACCTTCTCCGATGCGGTGAAGAAGCTGGCCAACCTGATGCTGGACAGACCGCAGATTGTCAGCGTCAACAAGCAGAACTCCACCGCCGACACCGTCAGCCACACCGTCTATCCGGTCGAGCAGAAGCGCAAGCGCGAGCTGCTCTCAGAGCTGATTGGCAAGCAGAACTGGCAGCAGGTGCTGGTGTTCGCCAGTACCCGCGAGAGCTGTGATGTGCTGGTCGAGGAGCTGAACCTCGACGGCATCAAGTCCGCCGTTGTCCATGGCGAGAAGGCCCAGGGCAACCGTCGCCGCGCCCTGCGCGAATTCATGGAAGGCAAGGTACGGGTACTGGTCGCCACCGAAGTGGCCGCCCGTGGTCTGGACATTCCGGATCTGGAATACGTGGTCAACTATGATCTGCCGTTCCTGGCGGAAGATTACGTGCACCGCATCGGCCGTACCGGTCGTGCCGGCAAGCGCGGCATGGCCATCTCCTTCGTCAGCCGTGAAGAGGAGCGCACCCTGCTGGAGATCGAGGCCCTGATCGGCCAGAAGATCCGCCGCATCATGGTGCCTGGCTATGAGGTGAGCAGCCGTGACGAGCTGATCAAACAGCTGCAGGAGCGTCGCCGCTTCGGCAAGCGCCCGCAGCGTGAAGATAACGCCGTAGCCCAGGTGATGGCCGAAGCCAAGCTGCAGGGTCAGCGCCTCAAGCGTCTGGCCGCCGCCAAGAAGCCCCGTCAGCCGAAATAAGGCGGGCAGTTGCTCTATTGAACCGCAAAGGCGCCACTGGCGCCTTTGCCATCTCTGTCATCGGTGTTGGCCCCTGGTGGTCAACTCAAGGATTGCTTATGACCTCTCCGACCTACAATCAGGCCCTGCTCGAGATGGCCACCCAGAGCCTGGCCGAACTGGCCCGCACCGCCGAGCAAAAGGCGGGCAAGCGCACTCCGGCGCAAGAGAGCCACTTTCTCTGCACCTGGATGGCCGACTCCCTCAAGGAGAAGCGCTTCTCCCGTCTGGTGATGGAAGATTTGAAAGCTTGGGTGCAGCTTGGCCGCACCCTGGGCGCGGGTGCCGATCTCAAGGGATTGCTGGAGCGCATCGCCTTCCAATACCAGTGCGCCATGACCAATCCGCAGCAATTGGGAGCCAAGCTGGCTGCCCTGCTGGAGGAGCTCTCAGCGGCAGGCTGGCTGGTGCTGACCGAGAGCGAGGTGAACGCCAAGCTGCGCCTGCAATCGGGCGGTCAGGCGAGTCTGGTGGTAAGCCATAGCGAATATGCAGGCCATATCGAGGACGGTGAGCTTGTCAAACCCCTCACCCTCTATGTGCGCGGTGACGAGAAGGTGCTGGCCGAGGCGGCCTTCAAGCACGGCCTGCTGCTGAGCCAGGGCAACAAGAAGACCACCCTGGTCAAACATCACAAGGCCTACCGGCTGATGCCAGACAACGCCCAACCGGCGCTGGCACTGCTGAGCGAGGCTCGCCAGAGCGCCTGATCCCGCCTGTTTTCAGCAATAAAAACGGCAGACCCTTGAGCAGGATCTGCCGTTTTTTATTGTTCGATCTTTGGTGATGAGGTTGGGTAGTCGTTTAGCGGATCTTGATGCCAATCTGGCCCGCGTCACACCACTCGAACATCACCTCCTCGCTCTTGCCGCAGCAACTGCCACCACAGACCCGACTCTCGCGCTTGATGACCCGCCCCTTGCGCATCCAGACGCCGAGCATGGCCTCCACCGCATCTTCCGAGGTGTGGAAATGGCGAGCCAGATCGCGCCGGCTCACCTTCTGCTGCGCGGCGAGGTAATCCCCCAGCTCGCGCAGGATCATAAGGTCACCACCTTGCGGGCGACGATGTCACCGTGACGGCGACCGGCCCACCAGAGCAGTACCAGAGAGAGGCCGTAGCTGGCGATCCAGAACAGGCTCTTCTCCGGATGAGCGGCAAAGGTCGCGACCTGATAGAAGAGGGTCGCGCACATAAAGGCCATATAGTTGCACCAAGCGGCGGTAAAGAGCGCCCACTGACGACCGGTTTCCCGCACCAGCGCGCCCATGGCGGCGGCGCAAGGCATGTAGAGCAACACGAACAATAGGTAGGCAAAGGCACCGGCCGCCCCGTCGAAGTGGGTCTGCATGTTGCCGTAGGTGGAGACATCCACCTCCTGCGCCTCGGCGGCAGCTTTCTGGTCGTCGAGGTTGCCAACATCAAGCCCCATGGGGTCGCTCGGGTTGATCTCCGCCAGATTGGCCGCCACGGCATCGATCGCCTCGTGGAAACTGGCCACCAGCGAGAACTCGCTCTCCTCCTCTTCACCACCACCACCGGCGTAGAGGCTGTTGAGGGTACCGACCACTGCCTCTTTGGCGAAGATACCGGTGACGATACCGACCGTGGCCTGCCAGTTGTCATCGCGTACACCTATGGGGTGCAGCACCGGGGTCACCGCCTGGCTGATTTTGCTCAGCACCGAACTCTCCTGCTCCTGATGGCCAAAGCTGCCATCGGTACCCAGGGAGTTAAGCACGCTCAGCACGGCGACCACCAGTACGATGGTTTTACCGGCGCCAAAGACGAAGGATTTGAGCTTCTGCCAGGTCTTGATGGCAACGTTGACCGGACGCGGCCACTCGTAATCCGGCATCTCCATCAGCATGGAGTCGCTCTTGCCCGGCAGCAGGGTGCTGCGCAGCAACAGGCCGGTGAGCACCGCCACCAGAATGCCGATGAGGTAGAGACCGAACACCAGGTTCTGACCTGACTCGGGGAAGAAAGCCACCGCAAACAGGGCGTAAACCGGCAGACGGGCACCGCACGACATGAAGGGGGCCATGGCGGAGGTCATCAGCCGCTCCCGCTCGGAGTTGAGTGTGCGGGTCGCCATCACCGAGGGGACGGTACAACCAAAGCCCATCAGCATCGGTACGAACGCCTTGCCCGGCAGGCCGAGGCGGCGCATCAGGGCATCAACCACGAAGGCGGCACGGGCCAGATAGCCGGAGCTCTCCAGCACCGCGAGGAAGAGATAGAGGCAGCCAATCACCGGAATAAAGGTGGCCACGGTCTGCAAACCAACGCCAAAGCCGTCTGCCAGAATGGCGCCCAGCCACTCGGGGGCATTGACCAGTCCCAGCAGGTGGTGCACCCCATCGACAAACAGGGCGCCGCCCATGATGTCAAAGAAGTCGATAAAGGCGCTGCCAACGTTGATGGCAAACAGGAACATCAGGTACATGACAAACAGGAAGAAGGGGATGCCAATCCAGCGATTGAGCAGCACCCGATCCAGCCACTCGCTCTGGGCCTCGGTGAGCTTGCCCTTCTGCTGACGAGCCTGTTGTACCCACTGGTGGATATGGCCGTAGCGAATATCCGCCAGCTGCAGGTCGATATCCTGTCCCTGATGGGCGCGAGCCACTACATTGGCGGCGGCCGCCTGCTGACCGGGCAGCAGGGTCTCCTGCATCACCGCATCCTCTTCCAGCAGGCGCAGGGCGCGGCCACGGGTAGTGAGGTGATGCGGGGCGAGCAGGGTCTCCAGCTCCGCCAGATCGGTTTCAAGCGCGTGGCCGTAATCGAGCTGCAAGGCGGCTTGCGGCTGACCGATAAACTGGCGGATCTGCTGCTTGAAGGCGGCAACCTGCTTGCTGTTGTGGGCAGAGAGGGCCACCACCGGGCAACCGAGGGATTTGCCGAGCTTGCTCTCGTCGATGACGATGCGGCGCTTTTGCAGGATATCCAGCTTGTTGAGCACCACCACCATGGGCAGGCCCAGTTCGCGCAGTTGCAGCGTGAGGTAGAGGGAGCGCTCCAGATTGGCGGCGTCGATGACGTTGAGCAGCAGGTCGGGTTGTTGGCCCTGGGCAAAGCGGCTGGCGATCTGCTCGTCCAGACTGCCATCCTGACTGGCCAGGCTATAGATGCCGGGCAGATCCATCAGCTTGAAGTGATGTTCACCCGCGCTGAACTCACCCATCTTCTTGTCGACGGTGACACCACTCCAGTTGCCTACCTGCTGGCGGGCGCCGGTCAGGGCGTTGAACAGGGAGGTCTTGCCGCTATTGGGGTTACCTACCGTTACCAGGGAATAATTCATACCAGCTCTACCTCTATTTTCTTCTGAACCCGCCGCGTGCGTGTGGCAAGCCGCTTTGCAGGTTCGACTTCTTGTCTCTGAACCGCTCCCGGTGACTTTCTTGACCGGAGCGGCAGCCGAACAGGGGGTTATACCGGCTCGACTTCTATTTGCTGGGCCAGACTCTTTTGCATGGAGAGACAGATCCCCTGGCACTGGATCTGGAGCGGGTCCCCCAAGGGGGCGGAGCGCAGATAGATGACTTCAGTCTGGGGCAACAGGCCCATCACCATCAGTTTGCGGCGCAGCGGCCGGGCGAGCTGATTCATATTCTTGATGCGAGCACTCTGTCCCGGTGACAACTGCGTAAGTACCATGACTGACCCCTGAAGTTAAACAATAATAATTCGCTTTTACTTGGGGCATTATAAGCTGTGTCTTCAACTTTTATTTGAGTAAAATCAAACTCCGCTTAGCTAACCCATAAAGTAATGCCATGAGTCACGACAACAACAGCCGCCTCGTTTACAGCACAGATGGCGGCATGATCAAGGAGCAGAGCGCTCCCCAATCCGCCTCCCCCTTCCCCACCGACGGCACCGTGCGCATTCGCCGCGAGACCAAGGGGCGCAAGGGTGCCGGTGTGATCACCATTCATGGCGTACCCGCCGATCAGCAAAAATCCTTGGCCACACTGCTCAAGAAAAAGTGCGGCACCGGTGGCGGTATCAAGAAAGGGGTAATCGAGATCCAGGGGGATAAACGGGACCTGATCAAAACCGAGCTGGAGAAAGCCGGTTTCAGCGTCAAGCTGGTGGGTGGCTGATCCCCTTGTCACTCATGCGGTTTTTCCCTAGAATGCCCGCTCCCATCGAGGGGGAGTAGTCTCGCACGCCGGTGCCATCCATTGCATGAATACCGGTTTGCGACCCTGATCAACATACTTGGTGCCAAATCACCATGGTCAGGGTGATCCATGCCAGCCATGGATTTGACAAGACCTTTGACGGGCCAGTGCCAATACCGGGGACGGATGGCGCAGGCTTGTCTTTGGTTTATAACAATTCCGTCCCCCGGTCATTTTTATGGAAGCCTTGTTAACCTCAACCCTCAGCGTCGCCATTGCCGAAATCGGCGATAAAACCCAGCTGTTGGCGTTGCTGCTCATCTGCCGTTTTCGCAAGCCCTGGCCCATCATCGCCGGCATGCTGGCGGCTACCTTGCTCAACCATGCGGGCGCTGCCTGGATTGGTGAGTTCATCAGCCGCTGGCTCGATCCCAAGATAATGACCTGGCTGGTCGCCATCGCCTTTATCGCCATGGCTATCTGGATTTTGGTGCCGGACAAGATGGATGACGAGGAGAGCTCGCTGGATAAATACGGCCCCTTTATGGCCACCTTCGTGCTCTTCTTCATCGCCGAAATTGGCGACAAGACCCAGATTGCCACCGTGCTGCTGGCCGCCAAATATGACTCTCTGGTGCAGGTCATTACCGGGACGACCCTCGGCATGATGCTGGCCAACGTGCCTGTGGTGCTGATCGGCAAGCTGGGGGCAGACAAGCTGCCGCTCAAGGGGATCCGCATCGCCTGCGCCATCCTCTTCGTCGGCCTCGGGGTGAGCACCCTGATCTTTGCCTGATCGCCTTTTCCGCTGACCAAGCCCTCCCCTGTGGAGGGCTTTTTGTTTGCTGTTTTGTCTATTGCGTAACCCGCTGTCGCAACCACCAGCCGCAGAGCCAAGGGGCAGTGCACGGTTGCGGGTGCCTCATGCCATAATGGGGCAAACCTCGTGGAGTCCCCCCATGCACAACGTATCAAGAGAGACGCTTCTCGAATGGGTCAAACAGGGACGGCTGGCGCCAGAGAAGCTGGCGGACGCCCTGACCCTCGCCGATCTTCCCCCCCATCCGGCGCGCTGGCAGTGGCTGTTTGACCGGCTGCTGCTCTGGCTCGGTGCCCTCTGCATCGGGGCTGGCCTCATCTTCTTCGTCGCCTTCAACTGGCAAGAGCTGGGCCGGGTCTCCCGCCTCGCCCTGCTGGAGGCGCCGCTGCTCGCCATGCTGCTTCTGCTGTGGCGCAAACCGCTGGGGGATACCCCCCGTCAGGCGCTGCTGCTCGCTATCGCCCTCAATATCGGCGCCCTGCTGGCGCTGGTGGGTCAAACCTACCAGACCGGCGCCGATCCCTGGCAGCTGTTCGCCACCTGGGCGCTGATGCTGGTGCCGCTGGCGGCATTTGGCCAAAGCCCCCTGCTCTGGACCTTAAGCTGGCTGCTCGGCCAGCTGGCGCTGGTGCTCTACTGGCGGCTCGGTTTGTTCACGTTCTTCTTTACCTTCGATGAAGAGGGATTGGGCTGGTGCCTTACCCTGCTCAACGCCGCCCTCTGGGGTCTGCTTCTGCTGGCGCCAAACCGCTGGCGCCTGATGCCAAGCTGGCTGGCGGGCCTGGCCGCCGGTCTGGGAGCCACCCTGCTCACACTGCTGGCGCTGTTTGATGCCGCCTCCCCGCTGGTGTGGCCGCTCTGGCTTGGCTGGCTCGCTGCGGCCTATGCCCTGTGGCACCACAGATTTATCGCCGGACTCGCCATGGGGTGCCTCAGTCTGATTGCCGTCATCCTCGCGGCGCTGGGCAAGTGGATGGAGCCCGACATCAACGGCTTCTTGCTGCTGAGCCTGATTGCCATCGGCCTTTCTGTCACCGCCGCCCGCTGGCTGCAACAACAACGGAGGTCTCATGAGTGATCTGACCCTTTGGCAAGCACTGCAACAGGCCAATCTGGTGGAAGGAGATCAGCCCCGTGATACCCACCCCCACTGGTCAAGCCGCTTTCTGCTCGGGCTGGTGGGCTGGATTGCCGCCCTGTTCCTGCTCTTTTTCCTGTTTCTCACCTTCGAGCAGCTGACCCGCGAGGCCAACAGCGCCCTGCTGCTCGGGGCCGTTCTGCTGGCGGGGGCCTACGCCCTCAATCGCAGCCAAAGCGGCGATCTCTGGGATCAGTTCGTGCTGGCCCTCACCCTGGCGGCCGATGCCTGGCTGCTCTATGGCCTGCTCGATCAGCTGGACCTTCATCACGCCCTGCTCTGGTTTGGGTTGTGCCTGCTCTCCCTTGCCATCGCCGTGCTGTTCGATCACTGGCTGGTGCGGCTGTTTCACAGCGTGGCGGCGGCCCTGCTGCTCACCCTTGGCCTCGCTTGCCTCGGGCTGCAACTGCTGGCCCTGCCGCTGGTGATGGCGGCCATCACCTTCTGCTGGCTGCGGGCAGATAGGGATCCAGAGCGTCACCAGCTCTACCACTCCATCACGCTGGGGCTCGCCCTCTCGCTGCTGGTGCTGGGCCGTCTGCACCAACCGCTGTGGGATGGCGGCAGCAGCGTGCTGGACGAACTGGGGCTTTCCCGCCTGCCGATCTGGCTCAATCCCCTGACCTGCGCCGCCCTGCTGCTGGCGGTGATGGTGAAGCTGAGGCTCCCCCTGCTGTTTGGCCTGCCGCTGGTGCTGATCAGCGCCATCATCCCCGGCATGGGGGCGGGCGCACTGGTGCTGATCCTCGGCTTCTATGCCAGCAGTCTGGGGCTGATGACCCTCTCGGCCCTGCTGCTGCTCGGTTATGGCTCGCTCTATTACTACGATCTGGGGCTCACCCTGATGACCAAATCCTGGCTGCTGCTGGGCTCCGGCATCCTGCTGCTGGGGGCCCGCCAGCTGCTCACCACCTTCGCGGCAAGGAGCGACTCATGAAACCTGTGACCCGACAACTCGCCCTGTTGCTGAGCGGCCTCGCCATCCTGGCGGGCATCAATGCCACCGTCTGGCGCTATGAGCACGCCATGAGCAGCGGCGAAGTGGTGCTGCTGCGGCTCGCTCCGGTCGATCCCCGCTCCCTGATGCAGGGGGATTACATGCGCCTCAACTACGAAATTGCCCGCGAGCTGACCAGCCGCGACGCCCAAACTACTCAAAACAAGGGCAGCGACACCCTGGTGATCCGCCTCGATGCCCATCAGGTGGCCACTCTGGTGGCCGATGGCAAACCGGATCGACTCGCCAGCGATGAGCGGCTATTGCAGGTGCACCAGAGTGAGCGGCAGTGGCAGATCGGCCCCGATGCCTACTTCTTTGAAGAGGGCACGGGGGAGCAGTACGAAGCGGCCCGCTACGGCGAGTTCCGGCTGCAGGCGGATGGCAAGACCCTGCTGGTGGGGCTGCGGGATGAGGCCTACCAACCCATCGGGCAGATCCGCGCCCGCTGGTAACGGCAGTGAGTGGCTATTTACGCTGTTCATGGTCACACTCAAGAGAAGGTTGATCGCTAAGGATGTTCCCAATGAGGATATGGCTGATCTGTCATCTGTTGCTGCTCTGCTGGGCCTCGACGGCCCGGGCTGATCTGGGCAAGCTCGAGTACCTCACCGAAGAGTACCCCCCCTACAACTTCAGCGATCCGCAAGGCCAGCCCACCGGCCTTGCGGTCGATCTGCTGCAGATGATCTGGCAACACAGCGGCATGACACCCCAGCCGGTGCGCATCCTGCCCTGGGCGCGAGGTTATTACTTGCTAACCCAGAAGCCCAACGTGGTGCTCTTCTCCACCGCCCGCACCCAGGCGCGGGAGGATCTCTTCAAGTGGGTCTGCCCCATCGGCTACTCGGAGTACATACTGCTCGGCCGCAAAGCGCAGAACATCACCCTGACCGCCTTCGAACAGATGAGCCAGTACAAGATCAGCGCCGTGCGCTCGGATGCCGCCGAGCAGTTGCTGCTCAACAACGGCATGGATGACAACAACATCATCCCGGCCAACCGCCTGTCGCAAGGGTTGAAGATGCTGCTCTCCGGCCGCGCAGACCTGCTCGCCACCAGCAAGCTGGCGGGATATGACGCCATCCGCGAATTGAAGCTCAATAGCGACGACTTCAATGTGGCCATGGTGCTGAGCGCAGAGCAGCTCTGCTACGCCTTCAGCCGTCAGGTGCCCGACAGCGAGATCACCCTCTTTCAGCAGGGCCTGACCCGCGCCCTCGCCTCGGAAGAGTTTCGCAAATTGCAGGCCAAATACCTGCCGGTGCGCTGAGCACTCACTCACCCGACGGGCAGCGGTTCGCTGCCCATTTTATTGATGAAAGATGCAATAGAGGTGGCTAGCTATTCCCGCCGCAAGCAGTCAAACTGGGCTACATAGTTGATTGCGAAGGATCTTTCCCGTGCGGACATGGCACCTACCTCATCTGCTACTGCTCTTGTGGGCCACCTTCGCGCAGGCCGATCCGGGCAAACTCGAGTATCTGAGCGAAATCTCTCCCCCGTTTAATTTCAGCGACCAGCAAGGGATGCCGACCGGATTGTCGGTAGAGCTGATGCAGCTTATCTGGAAAGCGCGGGGCGTGTCGCCCCAGCCAATCCGCATTCTGCCTTGGGCCCGGGGCTACAACCTGCTGCAACAAAAACCCAATGTGGTGCTGTTTGCCACCGCCCGCACCCCGCAGCGGGAAGCGCTCTTCAAGTGGGCATGCCCCATCGATCACTCGGAGTTTGTGCTGCTGGGGCGCAAGGCGGACAACATCACCCTAGGCTCGGAGGCCGAGATCAGCCGCTACAAGGTCGGCGTGGTGCGCTCTACCGTCTCCAAGCAGCTGCTGCTCGAACGCGGTATCGATGAGCGCCAGCTGATGCTGGCCAACCGCCTCACCCAGGCGGCCAAAATGCTCACCTCAGGTCGCGCCGATCTGTTTGCGACCAACAAGCTCGCGGGCTATCAAACCCTGCAGCAGCTTGGCTTCAAGCCGGATGACTTTCATGTCGCCTTCGTGCTGGATGCCAGACCGCTCTGCTACGCCTTCAGCCGTCAGGTGCCCGACAGCGAGGTCGCCCTCTTTCAGCAGGCGCTGACCCAGGTTGTCGCCTCGGCGGATTTCTCGGCCCTGCAAGCCAAATACCTGCCGCTGCGCTAACGCCCTGATCGCCGCCGACATTGGGCGCGGGATGGGACTGTGCACCCGCGCTTTTTTGCCAAACATGCTCCGTCGCCTTGGCGAAATCGGCCAGCTTGGTCACACTTGAGCAGATATTCCCTTGATCAGGATGGCAAAAATGAAACCATGGATTGGATTGGCCGGGGCGCTGCTGGCCACCCTCGCACAGGCGAGTCCTGAGCTCGGCAAACTGCACTACATCACCGAAGAGTACAAACCCTACAACTACGCCGATGCCAGCGGCGCCCCCACCGGCCTCGCAGTCGAGCTGCTGCAACTGGTATGGAAAAAGACCAATACACCGGCGCAGCCCATCACCATCATGCCATGGGCGCGCGGTTACTACCTGCTGACCCAAAAGCCCAATGCGGTGCTCTTCTCCACCGCCCGCACCCAGGCGCGCGACCCCCTGTTCAAGTGGGCCTGCCCTATCGGGTATGCCGAGATCGTGCTGGTGGGGCTAGCCGATCGCAATATCACCATCACCAAGCTCGACGATGCCAAGGCATTCAATATCGGGGCGGTACGAGCCGATGTGGGGGAGCAACTGCTGCTCAACAACGGCTTTGACGAGACCAAACTGATGGCCGCCAACCGGCTGGCACAGGCGCTCAAGATGCTCACCTCAGGCCGGGTCGATCTGGTCTCCACCAACAAGACCACCATGGAGCAGCTGATCGTCGAGCAAAAACTCGACCCCGCCCGCTTCAAGGAGCAGTGGGTGCTGAGCTCGGAGCAGTTCTGCTTCGCCTTCAGCCATCCGGTGAGCGACGAGCTGGTCAAGGAGTTCCAGACCGGCTTGACCCAGGTGCTGGCGAGCAGCGAATACCCGCTGCTGCACAGCAAATACTTCCCTACCCCCGCCACCAAATAGCGGCGTCGAGCGCCAACAACAAGGGGCCCACAGTGGGCCCCTTCGCTTTTTCCGTTTGCGCCCCCCTCTTTTTACCGTTTGCACGCCGCTCGCGGCGTCACCCCACCGCCCTGCCACTGCCAAGCCCCGACAACCAACAACTAATCACCAATTAATAAAAGTTTGTGCCAGCGCAAAAATTCACTCTTTTCTGATAGTTAGTCCATCAAAACCATAGATAAGACCACTCTGGCTCCGTAATATGGCGACGGGCGTCTGTTGACCCCTTTTCCGAGATTAATGGTCAACGGCGCAATCTGGTAGCGAGAGTCAGGGGCGGTAGCCACTTTAGCGTAGGGTCGATTAGCGAAGCGTAATCGTCCGCGGTAACCGTCCCCTCTCCCCTTGCGGGAGAGGGCTAGGGTGAGGGGGGTCGGTAACGTCATTACATGGCGGAATATCGCCAGCCTAAATGGCATGGCTTCGCCATGCAGGACACGAGGACTCCGTCCTCGACGGGGTTTCGCCGCCGCTGCGCGGCTTGGCGAGTGACTTTGGAAAGACCCGCTCTCTTTGGCAAATAACACCAAAAGTCTTATCCCCCACTTGTTCGCCCTCCTGCTTCGGGTTCCCTCGGTTCACCCGTTTGTCCCAGGGCACGCGGCCTGGACAAACGGACTCACCTCGGCGAACAACAGGGGGCAACACCCGACCCATAGCCCCGAGGAAAATATCAGATACAGGATTCATGCCGATCTGAGATAGAGGTGTAATTCACTTCGTTCATTACATCCTACGATATACACCGATTTCCATTGCATTATTTCCTATCAGACAAGATACATTTTCGAGATTTATATGAGCGACACCCTAATTGATAATTTGAAATCGTTTAACCGAAAAGAGCGGTTTTACCTAATTGGTCAAATGCTGGGAAACCCAGAATTTCGCATGGATGACAACCAGCTTGATAAGATATCAAACCTAATCGGTCTCACTATCCCCAGAAAATACTTTGCTGCAATGGATTACCACCTTGACTGGATCTATGCCAGCTTGTACCTCACTAAAAAAAACACTGCGAGCTGCGTAAAACGCAATTTCATAGAAGAAAATGGAATTGCAATTGACTATCAAATATCAGGCACTCAAGAGGATGTCGATTTTCTTATTGCCTTCGTTGATCACGAAAACACAACCCATATAGTGATGATTGAAGCTAAAGGTGATAGCACCTTTAGTAACGCTCAATTACAGAGTAAAAATGAGCGTTTTAGGGCCATCTTCTATGAGCCAGAGGTTTCAGCTACGCACAGTCATACAAAGTGGAAAAGTGTCAAAGCACACTTTTTACTCTGTAGTCCCAAAAAACCTAGAAAAATTGAGATAACAAATCCAGTTTCATTTATGAAAAGTGATAAATTAATGAATTCTTGGTTAAAGCTGGATATGGGTGAAGATAAAATTAAAGTAACGCGGTGCGGTAAAAATGATAGTGGTTCATACTCCCGCTGGGTGATTGAGAAACGAACAATATCCAAGTGATATCAATTCTAAATAAGGATATACAACATGAATGCTACCATTAATTTCAGTAAAAGTGCTTTTTTTGAATTATTAATGTCTGCTGTTGAAGCATACACAATAAAACATAATGAGAGTAAGGTTATCGCAGTTGAGACATATGCTCACCTTTGGGGTAAAATAAATAAAAGAATGCCATTAACATGTACTGTTAATCACGTGTCAATAGAGACATCAGCAATAAGAAGCAGAAGTTCCGTAAGCACTTACCGTAAGTCTCTAGAAATAAAAAAAGAAATATCAAATATATTTGGTGATGACTACGCCCATATTGGAAGTATGCATACACACCCGTGGATAAAAGGTGAGGAGTATGGAAATGAAATTATCGAAGGCCCAGAATGCATACGAAAAAACAAACTTTTCCATTTAAGTAGCACTGACCATGAATCAGAGTATGGAAGCTATTTTGAAGTTAACGGCAAGAAATTTTCTGTTGCTGTAGTGATGACTCTATTCTCAACGCAGAAAGCTAATGATAAGAAAGATAATTACGTCTGCAATGATGGAACTATAGAGTTTTCTATTGGTAATCTTAAGATTTGGCTGTTCGCTCAAGCATTTCAACACATAGAAAAATCACGTCTTACTCAGCAACAAATTCAGGATTCTTATCGCTTTTATTTAAAACTATCCAACTACACTGACGATGATTTAATTCCAATCCCAATAACTACAGACCTTAATGGTTTAGATATAATGGACTGGGTGCTTTTTAAGCCATTTGGTAGAATTAAAATTGAAGATAATGATGCTGAATATGTTGAAAGAAAATCATCTGAGAAAAGATATTATTATTAACTGACAATATTCACTGAACAAAAACCGCAGCCCAAGGGCTGCGGTTTTTTATTGGCTCAACCTGTTGGCACCAGACGCCAACAAGGCCCACCGACCTTAGGCACGGCGCCAGCTGGTCTTACCAGCGCTGTCTTCCAGCACTATGCCCATCTCGGTGAGACGGTTGCGGGCGGCGTCAGCGGCGGCCCAGTTCTTGTCGGCGCGGGCCTGATTGCGCTCGGCGATCAGGCGTTCGATTTCGGCAACCTCTTCATCCGCTTCGTCACCCTTGAGGAAAGCCTCGGGGTCTTGCTGCAGGATGCCGAGCACGGCGCCCAGCTCGCGCAGACGGGCGCCCAGCGCGGCGGCAACATTGATGTCTTCACCCTTCTGGCGGTTGATCTCGCGCACCAGATCAAACAGGGCGGAGTAGGCTTCCGGGGTGTTGAAGTCGTCGTCCATCGCTTCCTTGAAGCGAGCCACCTGCTCGTCGCCACCGGCAGCAGCGGCCACAGGCAGATCGCGCAGAGCGGTGTACATGCGCTCCAGCGCGGCGCGGGCTTGCTTGAGGTTATCTTCCGAGTAGTTGAGCTGGCTGCGGTAGTGGCCAGACATCAGGAAGTAACGGACGGTTTCGGCGTCGTAGTGAGCCAGCACATCGCGGATGGTGAAGAAGTTGCCAAGGGATTTGGACATCTTCTCTTTATCCACCATCACCATGCCGCTGTGCAT
This sequence comes from Aeromonas sp. s12, assembly GCF_040907925.1. Lineage (NCBI taxonomy): Bacteria > Pseudomonadati > Pseudomonadota > Gammaproteobacteria > Aeromonadales > Aeromonadaceae > Aeromonas > Aeromonas sp. s12. The sequence continues at coordinate 32,787 of NZ_JBFOCT010000014.1, forward strand.
CCAGGTGTTGACATAGTCGCCACCGTGGGCGCAGCAGGACTGGGCGATCTCGTTCTCGTGGTGCGGGAACTGCAGATCGGAGCCACCGCCGTGGATGTCGAAGTGGTTGCCAAGGTGCTTGGAGTTCATGGCGGAGCACTCGATGTGCCAGCCAGGACGGCCCGGGCCCCAGGGGCTTTCCCAGGTCGGTTCGCCCGGTTTGGACATCTTCCACAGCACGAAGTCGAGCGGATTGCGCTTGGCATCGACCACGTCAACGCGGGCACCGGCTTGCAGCTGCTCCAGATCCTGACCGGAGAGCTTGCCGTAGTCGGCGTAGGATTCGACGATAAACATCACATCGCCGTTATCCGCCACGTAGGCGTGCTCTTTTTCCAGCAGGGATTGCACCAGCTCGATGATCTCTTCGATGTGCTGGGTGGCGCGCGGTTCGATATCCGGGCGCACCATGCCGAGGGCGTCGAAGTCGGCGTGCATGTCGCCAATCAGACGCTCGGTCAGCTCGTCGCAGGTGACGCGGGTTTCAGCGGCACGCTTGATGATCTTGTCATCCACATCGGTGATGTTGCGCACGTAGGTGAGGTCATAACCGGCGTAACGCAGGTAGCGAGCGACCACATCAAAGGCGACGAAGGTGCGGCCGTGGCCGATATGGCAGTGATCGTAGATGGTGACACCACACACATACATGCCCACCTTGCCCGGGTGGATAGGTTTGAATTCTTCTTTTTGACGAGTGAGTGTGTTGTATATCTTCAGCATCTTCTAACCACTGCCTGTGAGTAAAATGGTTGGTCATAATACCCCGTTCGGGGGCAGAAAACGAGGCAGAAAAGCGGGCCAATCCCGCCTGCCAGCACGGTTACGGCGCCAGAGAGACTATGCCGCCAGCCCCTGATGGGCTAGAATTGCCACCACTTTATGCCATACACCTGCGGGCACTTCGTCGTCCGCATCAAATGAAAGGACATATCATGGTCACTCTGCACACCAATCACGGCGACATCACCCTCACCCTGAATGCTGAAAAAGCCCCGGAAACCGTGGCCAACTTCCTGCAATACTGCCGTGACGGTCACTACGACAACACCATCTTCCACCGCGTCATCGACGGCTTCATGATCCAGGGCGGCGGCTATGCCCCGGGCTTTGAAGAGAAAGACACCCGCGCCCCCATCAAGAACGAAGCGGCCAATGGTCTCTCCAACAAGATCGGCACCATCGCCATGGCCCGCACCATGGAGCCGCACTCTGCCAGCGCCCAGTTCTTCATCAACGTGAACAACAACGACTTCCTCGACTTCAAATCCGCCACCACTCAGGGCTTCGGCTACTGCGTATTCGGTGAAGTGACCGCCGGTATGGACGTGGTCAACAAGATCAAGGGCGTCAAGACCGGTAACTACGGCCGCATCCACCAGGACGTGCCGGTAGAAGATGTAGTGATCACCAAGGTGACCCTTGCTGACTGATCTCTGCCGACTCGGCACTGACAAAACTGCGGCCCCGGCCGCAGTTTTTCCATCTGCCTCCCCCACTGCCAGCCCAAACTGGCGCCGCCTCGACTATCTGGCCCACGGCAACCCGCGTCAGCGCTCGGCCCATACCCTGCTCACCGCCGGTGTGTGGGATGAGCTGGCCGCACAGTGCGCCGATCTGGCGCTGGTGAGCACGCTCGCCATCGGCCTCGATCGGCCGGGCAGCGATCTCGATATCCTCTGCCAGCATCCAGATCCCGCCGAGTTTGCCGCTATTTTTGCAGAGCAAGGCTGGCAGGCGAGCCCCAAGGGCGACAATATCTGGTTGCTGGAGCGCATCTTTGCCTGCCTCGACCAGCACAGTGTCGATAGCAGTTGCGACAAGAGCGAGGCCAGCTGGCCAGTGGAGCTGTACGTCACCGCCGCCCCCATCGAGACGCTGAATGGCTGGCGCCACCTCACCCTGATGGCCGCGTTGCTCAAGCGGTTTGGCGATGCTTTCTACCGCGAAGTGCTGCGTCTGCGCCTTGAGGAGGGATTGAAAGGGGAAGCGGCCATGTGCCGGTTGCTGGGGCTGGCGGGCGATCCTTACGCCGCCCTGCTGACGCTGGAGGGACGCAATCTGGCCGAGCTGTCATGGCAGCCGCCATCCCGTGACGATATCCATACCTCAACTGGCGCGGCGGCGCCCGCAGCGCACTATTCGTCCCCAGTTGTTTCTACTATCTCTGCCACCCCTGTTTGCCCTGTTTCGACCGAGAGCCCGACCCCCACATCATGAGCACCCTCTTTATCAGTGACATTCACCTCTCTGCCCAGCGGCCCGATATGACCGCGGCACTGGTGCGCTTTCTCGAGCACGACGCCCCCGGCGCCGATGCCCTCTATGTGCTGGGGGATCTCTTCGAATTCTGGATTGGCGACGATGATCCAAATCCGCTTCATCAACAGATGGCCGATGCCTTTTTGGCCCTGAGCCAGCAGAACGTGCCCATCTACTTTATCCACGGCAACCGTGACTTTCTGCTGGGGCAACAGTTTGCCAAGCGCGCGGGGATGACATTGCTGGGTGACCCCTGCGTCATCGACCTCTATGGGGAGCGGGTAGTGCTGAGCCACGGCGATCTGCTCTGTACCCTGGATGAGGGGTATCAGAAGTTTCGCCGCATCACCCAGCTCAAGTGGCTGCGCTGGCTCTTTTTGCGGCTGCCGCTCGCCCGCCGTCAGGCCATCGCCTGCAAGATGCGCGGCCAAAGCCAGATGGAAAATGCCCACAAGAGCCAGATCATCATGGATGTGACGCCCGCGGCGGTGGACGACACCTTGCGCGCCCACGACTGCCGAATGATGATCCACGGCCACACCCACAGACCCGCCATCCACGACTTCACCCTCGATGGCCACCCCGCCCGCCGCATCGTGCTGGGAGACTGGTTCGAGCAAGGCTCGGTGCTGATCTGCCGCCCCGGCGAGCAGCGGCTGGAAATGCGGGCGCTGGCAACGATCGACCCCGCCGCTCATCCATCCGTCTGACATCCCCCCTGTGCGGGTTGCAGGCAAAACCTGCGGCCCAGCATCCCCTGTTAACCCGGTGAAGCGACTCATTACAGTGAGCTCAGGCTGGTATGGCCTGTGCTGATGGGGTGCTCGCCCCATCCCTATCGGTTCTGCTGCGCCAGCAACACCAAATACGGCAAAAGCCGGCCAAAAAAACATCCAAGATGCTGAAAATAAAGCAAAATGACCATTCAATCAGCGTTGAAATAAGCAAGGCAGCTCATTAGACTACCGACTCCCCTACCCGTCGTAACACAAGGAACGTATCAAACAATGAAAAAGACGGTTCTCACCCCCTTACTGGCGCTGTTGATCACAGGCTGTGGCGGCGGTGATGGCGAACAGGAAGAGACCCCTATCCGCCCCCCTGTCACCCCCAACTATTTCGAGGCATCCAGCCAGAGCAGCGCGGGCGGACAGTTGAACCCCACCAGCCTGCGGTTGGCGGCGGGTGAACAGGGGCGCTTCTCGGTACAGACTGACAGCGGTTACCTCCTGACCGAGATAAGCGGATGTGATGGCTCCCTGGACGGCCTCACCTATACCACTGGCCCCATGCGCAGCGATTGCCAAATCTCGGCCAGCTTCACGCAGGAGATTGCCGCCGTCTATTTCAACGCCACCTCTCAAGCTTCTCAGGGGGGCGCACTCAGCCCCGACGCACTGCGTCTGAACGTCGGTGAACAGGGCCGTTTCACCGTGCAGCCCGAGAGTGGCTTCGTACTGGCGCAGATCGCTGGGTGTGAGGGCACCCTGACGGGTAATACCTACACCACAGCCCCCATGCGCGCCGATTGTCAGATCTCGGCCCGCTTTATCAGCGATGCCGCCAATGCGATTGCCCGGGAAGATCATACCCTTGCCAGCGAGCAATCCCTGATCGCCCATGCCCGTGCGACGATTGCCGACAGTGAGGCGCACCGCACCGAACTGGTTCGCAGCCTCTATCAGGGAATGGCACAGATCAGCTGGAACCCGAGCCACGACTCCATCACCTTTTCTAGCTTCCAGCCGGAGAGCACGGTGACCCTGCTCCCCTCCAACATCAATGGCAAGGGGGAGAGCGAGATCCGGGGTCTGGTGATGCTCTCCGAGCAAGCCGATTACCGTCAGGCCGCCATGGGGGCGAACCTGTTTTCCGTTGACCGCACAGCACAGAGCGAGGCGCTGCTCAAGGGGCTGATTGGCTGGCTGACCCGGGGCAAGGATAGCGATGGCCTGCGCATCATTACCACCCAGATGCCCAGCCGCGCCGATAGCGTCTATTTTCCCCATAACGAAGGCGTGCGGGACTGGCTCAAGGCGATCTATCCCGACAAGCACAGCATCAACCCGGCCAATACCTGCGATTATCAGGCGCTGAGCGACTGCATCGACACCATGGCGCCGGAGCTTATCGTGATCAGCGATATCGACCGCCAGGGGCTGGGGTATCAGGGGATCGCACAGGGGATCGCCAAGGCCAAAGCGGCCGGGATCCCGCTGCTGCTCTCCAACTATCGACGCGATGCCAGCCCGCTGCTAAGCCCCCTCTATCTCGATATGGGGCTGGTCACCTGGGGCAACTACTGGCCAAAACTCAGAGCCAGCGATCTGGCAGTGAACACCATCATGGCACCCGACACCCAGCTGATGGCGGTCGATACCCTGCTTGGCAACCTTCAGGATCGCAACTTCACTACCCAGTGGCTCGATAGCTGCGGCGGCAACTTTATCAATTGCGGTGGCTCGGAGAGCTTCAACCAGCAGTTCAAGCTGGGGGCCGACTGGCTGAGAAATGCGGCCATCACCCTCGACAAGGCCGGGATCAGTCCCTTTGCCCGTGACGGCATGACACTGTTGCCCGCCACCCTGCTGCTGGCCGACAAATACAGGGCCGCCATCGACTACCCGATTGCCTGGGATGAACATCAATCCTGGCAGCAGGCGATGTTTGCCGACTGGCTGGTGAGCTATGCCCGCACCCGTACCCCGGCCCAGCCCGATCTGGGGGAGTACGTCACCGATCGCAACAAGGTGGTGAAGGGACAAGCAGCTCACTACGCCTATCCCGCGACGCTCACCGACAGTCGGCGCATTGTGGTTCCCTACAGCGGGCAGTGGACCACCACCGGCTGGTATGCCCTGCCGGGACAGACCATCACCCTGAGACGCACCGATAACGCCGATGTGTCTGCTACCGTCCGACTCAACTACCACAGGCCCAACACCAATCGCGCCTATGAGCAGAAGATCTATCGAGCCCCGCTGGAGCTGACCACCGGGCGACTGATCTTGGCCAAGGGGGGCGGTGTCACCTTCACCTCTCCTTATGGCGGCCCTATCTACCTCTATCTGGAAGGGGGGGCAGCATCGCTGGCCGTCCAGGTAAGCGCCACGGGCGTCACCCGTCATCCGGCCATCATGGATTTCAGTGATGAGCAGCAGATACGCGAGTTCAACGAGCGGCTGGAACAAACCGAGCTGCCCCATATCGATCTGCGGGCCGATGGCGCCGAACAGCATCTGCGCCGGGATCGCTTCACCAAGGCGGTGGGTGGCGTCATCCCCGACACCAATGCCCTGCTCGACAGCATCGCCCGGGATCACATCAATGGCGTCTACACCCTGGCGGGCCTGAAAATTCAGGGCAAGGGGCTCGAAGAGTCGCTGCCGGCAGATGTTAAAAACGCCTGCGTGGCACTGCTGGGGGAGGGTTGTCTCGATGAGTCGATTCATACCCGCACCATCATCCAGCATGCCAACTATGACCAGAATGCCCATTGCGGCAGCGGTTGCAGTGGCAACCCGTGGGACTCTTCCGGCAGCATCAGCCCGACCGGCTGGCTCGACAATCACGAACTGGGCCACAACCTGCAGACCAACCGGTTGAACGTGCAGTACGCTGCGGCAGGCGATGCCGACAACTGGAGTGGCTACGGCAGCCGGGCGGGGGAAAACTCCAACAACATCTTCCCTTATGTGGTGAAGTGGCGCGCCCATTATCTGAGGGATGGCAACACGGCCCCCATCAAGGATGGGCACATGAATCACAAGGATCTCTTCTATGTGTTCATGTCTGATGCGGCGCAGGTACGGGACAGGAGTGGCAACCGCGTCGTGCTCGGGGCCAACTGCCAGGTGCTCGATACCGGCGAGAGTCGCTACGAAGCCCCATGGAAGAGCAATGCCTACGCCGTCCACAACGGCTATCGCATGGCGTTTTATATCCAGATGGCATTACGCGCCCACGGTATGATCCTGACTGATGGCACCCGTCTGAACGATGGCTTCACTATCTTCACTCTGCTCTATCAGCATTCACGGATCTTCGGCGCGGCAGCCGACAGTGAAGCGCAGTGGAATGCCAACAAGGATACGCTCGGCTTTAGCCTGTTCCCCTACTCGGGGCATGCGGTCTATGGCGGCAAACGGGTGCGCGACATACCGGGCAATGACTTTATGCTGGTTGCACTCAGTCGGCTCACCGGTTGGGACTGGCGCAATCACTTCGATCTGCTTGGCCTGCGTTACTCCAGCCTCGCGGTCGCTCAGGTGCAGGCCAACCAGCGTTATGGCAGCCTGCCGATGGGGATGTATGTGCTGGAGGATGACCTGCCCCCTGCCAACATGAGCGAAGGCGTCACATTCCTGCCGCTCTCTGAAAGCGACGGATCCACCCTCTGGCCCCGCAACAGCGGCTCGCCAAGCGCCTGCCCAACACCCTGAATAGGGTCATCGCGATAACCACAACAAGCGCCCGGCTGGGCGCTTGTTGTTTATCCGGCCTCTGGCCCCGTTGTTGATGATGTAAAGAGGGTGGGATAAGTGGCGATTGCTCACAGATCAGCAAAGCAAACCTGCACACCTCCCTCAGTCCCCAGGTTGTGTGAACCCCGTCACCTTGCCCCTTGCCAATTGAGAGGATGATGGCGCTCAGGCAGAAATGTCTTTCTCGCCAGCTATTTCAACAAGTTGAGGTTTATATGCCTGACAGCAATGCGGTCGCTCACCCGTTCGATGCCAAGAAGATCAATGTCAACGATCCCTATGAGATGAAGCAGTGGATCAAAATGTTCGAGTGCACCGAAGTCCAGCTGAAACGGGCGGTCAAGGCAGTCGGCACCTCAGGCAAGGCGATCCGAAAACACCTCAAGAAGTGAGGGCACCACCCCGTCACAAACCCGGCCCCGATTGCGGGGCTTTTCTCATCTTGGCCTTTACGTGGGCCATCCCCGCCCCTGTTTGGCGGCGCACATACCGCCATTCAACCGCTCATAACCGGACTGTGCAGCCCGACCAGCGCCGGCCGCCGTCCGACAGCTTGTGACCAGCCAGCGCCGTCCGGCCCTTCGCATCCCGCCATCCCTGCCTATAATGCGGGCTCAAACACACAGAGAGGATTAATCCATGGGCTTTATCAGCTGGATCGTATTGGGACTGTTGGTGGGTATTCTGGCGAAGTGGATCATGCCGGGTCGCGACGGTGGTGGCTTCTTTATGACTGCCCTGCTGGGGATTGTCGGTGCCATGGTTGGCGGCTATGTGGGTACCCTGCTGGGGCTGGGCTCGGTGACCGGTTTCAATATCCCGAGCATCGCGCTGGCGACCGTGGGCGCCCTTATCGTCCTGTTTGTCTTCAACAAGATCCGCAGCTGACCCCCAACGCCATCTATGTGTAGATAAACAGGGCACCGCGAGGTGCCCTCTCTTTTTTATCGCCCTCACGATGTTGCCAGCGGCAAGATCAACCTCACCAACAAGCCCCCCAGCTGGGTTGCCGGCAGCAACACCACTTCGCCGTGGTGGTAGTGGGCGATATCGCGCACCAGCGCCAGACCCAGCCCCGCTCCCGGCTGTTCACTCCCCTGCTCGAGGCGCTGGAACGGCTGCCAGACTCGCTCCGCCAGCTCGGGGGCGATGCCGGGGCCGCTATCCTCTACCTCCAGCCAGATCTGCCCGTGGCTTCGCACCACCCGCGCCGTCACAGTGCCGTGGGGCGGGGTGTATTTGATGGCGTTGTCGAGCAGGTTGGCGCACAGCTCCCCCAGCAGCAGCGGCTCCCCCGCCACCATGATGGCGGACTCCTCCCCCTCGTAACCGAGATCGATCCCCTTGCTCCGCGCCTGCGCCAACCGTGACAGACAGGCCTGCTGCACCAGCGCCGTCATCTCGATGGGCTCACGCTGGCGCAGCCCGGAGCACTCGTCCGATTTGAGCCGGGCCAGCAGCAGTAACCGCTCGGTCAGGGCGATGGTGTGATCGAGCCGCACGGCCATGGCATCGAGGCTTTCGCTCATCAGGGCCGGATCGCCACTGCCGCGCGCCACCTCCACTTGTGTTTTCAAAATGGTGAGCGGGGTGCGCAGCTGATGGGCGGCATCGGCGCTAAAGCGCTCCTGCCGGGCCACCAGCTGGCGCAATCGGGCCAGCTGACGATTGAACGCCTGCACCAGCGGCCGGGTCTCCTGCCAAGGGAGCAAATCCGGCAAGGGGGCAAGATTGGCGGCGTCGCGGCGCAGGATCTCCCGCGACAGACGGCGCATCGGGGTGAGCAGCCGTTTGAGCAACAGATAAGCGAGCAGCAGGGTGAGCACCACCAGCGCCCCCTGAGTCAGCAGGGCCGACCAGAGCAATTGCTCCGCCAGCTGCTGGCGACCGAGCAGGGTTTCCGCCACCGTGATGCGGGCCATGCCGTTGACGCCCCCTCACCCACCGGTTGCAGCAGCATCACGGCGCGGATTGGCGCCTCCTGATAGAGCCCGTCGTAGAAGTAGGCGAGCGCCGGATAGCGGTCGGTCAGTGGCGTACCGTCCGGCATGGGGGGCAAATCGTCAAAGCCGGAGATGACCCTATCGTCGATGCCGCGCACCTGATAGAAGAGGCGATCGCGCATGTTGCGCTCGAAGCTGTCGAGCACCACATAGGGCACATCCACCCTGAGGCTGCCTTCGGCTGCCGTCAGCCGCTCGGCAACTGTGCGGGCCGAGGCGAGCAGGGTGCGATCATAAGCCGAGGTAGCCGCCGCCAGTGCGCCGTAGTAGCTGTACCAGGCCGAGGCAGCCCAGAGGATCAGCAGTGGGCCCCCCAGAAACAGCAGCAGTTGATGGAGCAGGGAGCGGCTAATGGGAGGCCTCCGGTGCCGCTTCCAGCAGATAGCCGAGACCGCGCAGTGTGGTGATCACCACCCCGCTGCCCACCAGCTTTTTGCGCAGCCGGTGGATGTAGAGATCGATGCTGTCGAGCCCCACCTCGTCATCGAGGTTGAACACCTGCTCGAACAGTTGCCCCTTGGCAACCGGCCGCCCGTGGCGGTACATCAGCGCTGTCAGCAGCGCCAGTTCGCGCGGAGTCAGGGCAAGGCGGGCATCGGCCAGCAGAAAATAGCCGTCGGGGTGCAGGGTCAGGCGACCCAGCCGCAGCTCGGCACCACCGCTTTCGCTGCGCCGCAGCAGGGCTCGCAACCGGGCATCCAGCTCCCCCAGATCGAACGGCTTGGCCAGATAGTCATCGGCTCCGGCATTGAGGCCGCAGATCCGCTCCTCCACCGCGCCGCGGGCGGTGAGCAGCAGCACCGGCACTCCCTGCCCCCGACTGCGCAACCGGCCGAGTACCGCCAGCCCGTCGAGCTTGGGCATCTCGATATCGAGCACCGCCAGCGCGTACTGTTCGTGGCGCAGCAAGTGATCAGCCTGGGCTCCGTCAGCCACCCAATCCACCGCGAAACCGGCGCTGGTGAGTGCCCGCGACAGCCAGTGGGCCAGTTCGTGATTATCTTCTGCCAACAGCAAGCGCATCCCTTTCCCCTTGTTCCTAACCACGGCATTCAGCCGCACTGCTTCAACTGCATCCCTTCGTCACTGCCATTGCGGGAGAAGGTGCGATCAGGGTCACACTCCCGGCTCTTGGTCAGCGATTGAAAGGTGAATGAAAGGTTGTTGTTTTAACAATTCCGCATCACTTCGTCTATCGACGGAGTCACACCCAGGAAAAACAACGACAAGATGGAGCACACAACCATGAAGCAACGCACACGTCATGCCCTCGCCCTGCTGACCCTGCTCGGCGCCCTGCCACTGCAGGCGGCCGAAAGTGCCACGACCCCGAGCCGTACCGAATGTATCGCACCGGCCAAACCGGGCGGTGGTTTCGATCTCACCTGCAAGTTGCTGCAGGTGAGCCTGCAGGAAACCGGCACCATCGACAAGCCGATGCGAGTCACCTATATGCCGGGCGGGGTCGGCGCCGTGGCCTACAACGCCATCGTGGCCCAGCGCCCTGCCGAAGCGGGGACCGTGGTCGCCTTCTCCGGTGGCTCCCTGCTCAACCTCTCACAGGGGAAATTTGGCCGTTACGGGGTGGACGATGTGCGCTGGCTGGCGGCGGTGGGGACCGATTACGGCATGATCGCGGTGCGCCACGATGCCCCCTATCAGAACCTCAAGGAGCTGGTGAGCGCCATGGAGCGCGATCCCAACAGCGTGGTGATAGGGGCGGGTGCCTCCATCGGCAGTCAGGACTGGATGAAGACGGCGCTGCTGGCCAAACAGGCCGGGGTTGACCCCCACAAGATGCGCTACGTCGCCTTTGAAGGGGGCGGCGAGCCGGTCACCGCGCTACTGGGCAACCATGTGCAGGCGGTCTCTGGCGATCTGAGCGAGATGGTGCCCTATATCGGCGGCGACAAGCTGCGGGTGCTGGCGGTGTTCTCTGCCGAGCGGCTGCCCGGCAAGCTGGCCACCATCCCCACCGCCAAGGAGCAGGGTTATGACCTGGTATGGCCGGTGATCCGCGGCTTCTATGTCGGCCCCAAGGTGAGCGACAGCGAATACCAGTGGTGGAAGCAGACCTTCGATCAGCTGGTGAAGACCGACACCTTCAAGGCTCAGCGGGATCTGCGCGGTCTGTTCGAGTTTGACCTCACCGGCGAGGCCCTCGACAGCTACGTCAAGGAGCAGGTGGCGCAATATCGCGAACAGGCCAAAGCCTTCGGTCTGGCCAAATAGGAGCCGCTGCCATGAGCGATCGCATCTTCGCCGCCATCTGGCTGCTGCTCTGTCTGGCAGGCGCCGCCATCGCCTGGCAGATCCAGAGCGAATACAGCTATGAGCCGCTGGGGCCACGCCCCTTCCCGCTCGGCATCATCGGCCTGATGGCGCTCTGCGCCCTGTTGCTGCTGCGCCGCCAGCCGGACACCGTCAGCTGGCCGCCGCTGCGTACCCTGCGCCACCTCGCCATCATGGTGGTGGCGCTGGCCGGGTACGGTGCCAGCTTCGAGTGGCTGGGCTTTCCGCTGGCCACCACCCTGCTCACCTTTGTACTGGGGCGCCTGTTTGGCGCCTCTGCCAAGGCAGCCCTGCTCTCCGGCGTCGTCGGCGGTCTGGTGCTCTATCTCGCCTTCGACCGGCTGCTGGATGTCACCCTGCCCCTCGGCGTCTGGTTCTCTTAAGGAGTCAATATGGATACCTGGATGTACCTATCCCAGGGCTTTGCGGTGGCACTCACCCCGGAGAATCTGGTGATTGCCCTCATCGGCTGCTTTGTCGGCACCGTGGTCGGTCTGCTGCCGGGCCTTGGCCCCATCAACGGGGTCGCCATCCTGTTGCCGCTGGCCTTTGCCCTGAAACTTCCCCCCGAATCAGCGCTCATTCTGCTCGCCACCGTCTATATCGGTTGCGAGTATGGCGGGCGGATCTCCTCGATCCTGCTCAACGTGCCGGGGGATGCCGCCGCCATCATGACCGCGCTGGATGGCTACCCCATGGCCCAGCAGGGCAAGGCGGGAGTGGCCCTCTCCATCTCGGCGGTCAGCTCCTTTGTCGGCTCCATGCTCGCCATCGGCGGGATCATTCTGTTCGCCCCGGCGCTGGCGCGCTGGTCCCTCGCCTTCGGCCCGGCGGAGTATTTCGCCCTGATGGTGTTCGCCATCGCCTGCCTTGGCAGCATGATGAGCCAGAACCCGCTCAAATCCTTTATGGCCGCGCTGATTGGGCTGGGGCTCGCCACCGTCGGGGTGGATGCCAATACCGGCGTCTATCGCTTCACCTTCGACAGCGTTCACCTCTCGGACGGGGTGCAGTTTATCGTGGTGGTGATCGGTCTCTTCTCGGTGAGCGAAATCCTGCTGATGCTGGAGCACACCAGTGGCGGCGGCAAGCTGGTGCGCACCACCGGACGGATGCTGTTCAACTTCAAGGAGCTGGTCCATTGCACCGGCACCATGTTGCGCTCCTCCACCATCGGCTTCTTCGTCGGAATTCTGCCCGGCGCCGGTGCCACCATCGCCAGTGCCATCACCTACATGACCGAGAAGCGACTGGCGGGGCCCAATGCCAAATTCGGCGAGGGGGACATTCGCGGCGTTGCCGCACCGGAAGCGGCCAACAACGCCTCAGCCTGTGGATCCTTTATCCCCATGCTGACCTTGGGGGTGCCGGGGTCGGGCACCACAGCGGTGATGATGGGGGCGCTGACCCTCTACAACATCACTCCGGGCCCCACCATGTTCACCGAACAGCCCGATGTGGTGTGGGGACTGATCGCCGCCCTCTTGCTGGCCAACGTCATGCTGCTGGTGATGAACATCCCCATGGTGGGGCTCTTTACCCGCATGCTCTCCATCCCGCTCTGGTTTTTGGTGCCCGCCATCGCCAGCGTCTCGGCAGTGGGAGTCTATGCGGTGCACAGCACCACCTTCGACCTGTTGCTGATGGTGGCCCTCGGGGTCTTTGGCTACCTGCTGCGCAAGATGCACTTCCCCATGTCACCGCTCATTCTGGGCTTCGTGCTGGGTGAAATGCTGGAGCAGAACCTGCGCCGCGCCCTCTCCATCAGCAATGGCGACACCGCCATCCTGTGGAGCAGCGGCATCAGCCAGACCCTGCTGGTACTGGCCATTGCAGTGATCACCCTGCCCCCGCTGGTACGCCTGCTGCGCCGCCGCAAAGCCGATCCGCTGATCCCGGACGCCCGCCCGGAGCAGGGTGCCTGATCCCCTCTGAACAGAAAGAGGCACGCCAGCAAACTGGAGTGCCGTTAACGAACAAGGGCCCCACACAGTGGGGCCCTTGTTTATGAATGGCGTGTTGACGCCATCCCGCGATTCAAGTCAGTAGGTCACTGCGCATCCGGCTGGTTGGCGGGGGCCGCCTTGATAAAAGCTTGCAGTTGTTCGCAGTTGGCGACGATGCGGCGGATGGTGGGGTAATCGTCCAGGGTCATGTCGTAGCGGCGGGCGTTGTAGACCTGGGGCACCAACATGCAGTCGGCCAAGGTCACTTCGTTGCCGACGCAGTAGACACCGGCGGTGGTCATCAACAGCTGTTCGAGGGCGGTGAAGGTCTCGTCAATCCAGTGGCGATACCAGCGGGCCTCCTGCTCGTTGTTGGCCCTGAAGTGCTCTTCCAGATAGTTGAGCACCCGCAGATTGTTGAGCGGGTGGATATCGCAGGCGATCATGTTGACGATCTGGCGCACTCGGGCCCGCGCGTCGGGGGAAGAGGGCATCAGAGAGTAGGCTGGATAGGTCTCGTCAAGGTACTCCATGATGGCGACCGACTGACCGATCTGCACATCGCCATCCACCAGAAACGGCACCAGCCCTTGCGGGTTGATCCGGCGATAAGCCTTCTCGCTCTGCTCGCCTTGCCGCAAATTGATGGGATGCTGCTCGTAGGCGAGCCCCTTGAGCTGCAACACGATCCGCACCCGAAAACTTGCCGACGAACGCCAATAGCCAAACAACTGCAACATAATCTGTCCCTGCATCTTATCTGGGCCCAAAGCCCGGCAGGTGCTCACCACCTGCCTCCTTGTGTATCCGGCACCGGTTGAGGGCTCGTCGTGATCCGGACATATCCCGAATATCCTTGCCGCCAACCGGCGCTGGCCATCAACCTCCCTGACCGCTCGCTGGCACCACCTGTTGAGAGATGGTGCCAAACAGGTTTTGGCCAGAGCGATCTTCCATCGCGATCGACACTCTATCACCAAACTGCAAATAGGGGGTTATAGCTTGATCACAATCAAGAATTTCCAGCATGCGGCGCTCGGCGATGCAGGATGAACCGGCGCTGCGATCGTAGTTGGAGACGGTGCCGGAGCCGATGATGCATCCCGCACCAAGGGGGCGGGTCTTGGCCGCATGGGCAATCAGCTCGAAGAAGTTGAAGGTCATGTCCACCCCGGCTTCGGGCGCACCAAACAGCGCACCGTTGAAGTGGGTCAGAAGCGGCAGATGCACTTTGCCATCACGCCAGTCATCGCCCAGCTCGTCCGGGGTGATGGCCACCGGTGAGAAGGCGCTGGACGGTTTGGACTGGAAGAAGCCAAATCCCTTGGCGAGCTCCCCCGGAATGAGGTTGCGCAGGCTCACGTCATTGACCAGCATCAGCAATTTGACGTGGCGGGCTGCCCCCTGCGGGCTCACCCCCATCGGCACATCGTCGGTGATGATGGCTACCTCCGACTCGAAATCGATCCCCCACTCCTCGGAGCCCATGACAATCGGCCCACGGGGGGCGAGGAAGCTGTCGGAGCCCCCCTGATACATCAACGGATCGTGCCAGAAACTCTCCGGCATCTCGGCGCCGCGTGCCTTGCGCACCAGCTCCACATGGTTGACGTAGGCGCTGCCATCGGCCCACTGATAGGCGCGCGGCAGCGGAGAGAGGCAAGACGCTTCGTCAAAGGGGAACGCCTCGGCCACGCGGCCCTCGTTAAGCTGCTGATAGACAGCCTCCAGCCTGGGGGCAACCTCGGCCCACTCATCTAGGGCGGCCTGCAAAGTCGGGGCAATCTCGCTCACCCGCACCACCCGGGTCAGATCCCGGCTCACCACCACCAAAGCGCCATCGCGCTTGCCATTGTTCAATGTTGCCAATTTCATAAGCGATTCCTTATTTGCCGGCTGCCGCGTCCGGGCGCTGCCAGCTGGAGACATACCGGGTGTTCTCGATCCCTTCACACAGGCTGCCGATGTTCAGCGCATCGCGGGTGTCGAGCATCACCGCTACCTCGTCGGTGAACTTCTTGGCATACGCCTGCCCTGCCGCAAACGCCTTGGGATGGGGGCCGTGGGTGAAACCGGCGGGATGGAAGGTGACCATGCCCCGCTCGATATTGTCCCGGCTGAAGAAGTCCCCTGCATGGTAGAAGAGCACTTCGTCGTAATCGTCATTGCTGTGATAGAAGGGCACCTTGAGGGCGCCGGGGTCACTCTCGATGGGGCGCGGTACGAAGGTACAGATGACAAAGCGGCTCGCCACAAAGGTCGAATGAGCCGATGGCGGCAGATGGTAGCGGTGGCTCATCAGCGGGCGGATATCCCGCCAGTTGAGGCGCACCACGCACAAGTCGCCGTGCCACCCTTGTGCATCCAGCGGGTTGAAGGGCCAGGTGATGACCGACACCTGATCGTGGCGCTTCACCTGCAGAGACCAGGGATTCTCATCCTGCTGGGCCAAAAAGCGCTCGTTGATGGCGGGCACATCCAGCGCCGCCGGGTCGAAGATGGCGTGATTGCCCACCAGCCCCTTGTCCGGTAGCTGATAGCTGTCGTTGGTCGCCTCGATCATCAGGATGAACATGGGTGCGCTGGGTTCGATGCGCCACATGGTGCCACGGGGGATCACCACATAGTCGCCGTCCCGCAGAGTCAGATGGCCATAATCGCAGAAGAACTCGCCGCCCCCCTCGTGAATAAAGAGCAGCTCGTCACCGTCGGCGTTGCGCACCAGAAACGGCATCGCCTCGGAGAGCCGCCAGATGCGATAGCGGCAGTGGGGGTTGCTGAGAATGTCGGGGGCCACCCAGGGGGAGAGGGAACTCACCTCTTCCTGGAGGGCATTCAAGTCAAACAGCCGTGGCCGCAGCGGCCCCTCCCAACTGCTCCAGTCGGTAGGGGCATGCTTGTGGTGCATGTGGGTGGCGGGGCCGAAAAAGCCGCTGCGCCCCAGTTCGCGCTCATAGATGGCCTGCTCCGGCAGGTCGGCATGGGCTTGCCGGGAGTGGGTCCCCTCCCGATGGGGGAAGTTAATCCAGTTACGCATCGCTCGCTCCCTCTTTGCGGGCACCCTTCTCATCCTCGGCGCCACCCAGCACGCCGCGGCGGATCTGGTCCAGCTCTATCGATTCAAACAGCGCCTTGAAATTGCCCTCACCAAACCCTTCGTTGCCCTTGCGCTGGATGATCTCGAAGAAGACCGGCCCTATCACGGTATCGGTGAAGATCTGCAGCAAGATGCCATCCTTGGTGGGGGAGCCGTCGATGAGAATGCGCAGCTCTTTGAGGGCCGCCAGATCCTCCTGATGCCCCTCGACCCGGCTATTCACCTTCTCGTAGTAGGTATCGGGCGTCGGCATAAAGCCGGTACCGCGGCTGCGCAGGGTGCGGATGGTGTGGTAGATATTGCTGGAGGCCATGGCGATGTGCTGGATCCCCTCCCCCTTGTACTGGCGCAGATACTCCTCGATCTGGGACTTGTCATCCGCCGACTCGTTGATGGGGATGCGGATCTTGCCACAAGGCGCGGTCATGGCACGGGAGTGCAGCCCGGTCAGCTTGCCCTCGATATCGAAGTAGCGAATTTCACGGAAGTTGCCGATCCGCTCGTAGAAGTTGGACCAGACATCCATATTGCCGCGATGGACGTTATGGGTCAGGTGATCGATCTCCATAAGACCGGCATCCACCTCCGCCATCCGGGCCTGCCAGTCGGGGTAGAAGACAAAATCCACGTCATAAATGGAGCCCTTGTCGCCATAGCGGTCGACAAAGGAGAGCGTGCTCTCGCCGATACCGTAGATGGCGGGAATATTGAGCTCCATCGGCCCAATCTTGCCGACAAAAGGCTTGGCCCCCTTGGCGATGGCGTACTGCTGAGCTTTGCCCGCATCGCTCACCCGAAATGCCATGCCGCAAACGCTCGGCCCGTGCAGGCTGGCAAACTGCTCCGCCTGGGAGTGAGGCTCGGCATTGACCACAAAGTTGATATCCCCCTGCCGGTAGAGCCAACACTGCTTGTGTTTGTGCTTGGCGACCTCGGCAAACCCAAGCGAAACGAACAGGCTCTTGAGGGCAGCAATCCCCTTGGCATCGGGGGCCGTGTACTCGACAAACTCGAAACCGTCAGTGCCTAACGGATTGATGGTGTGGGTGGCGGAAGAGGTGGCATTCATGGGGCGCTCCTTGCTCTTGATTCGGTTAAAACGGATTGCAGCACCCAGCGGTGCGGCAAGTGTTAACAACTTGTTTCATTAGAAGCAGGGCGTAGCAGGAAGAGAAGAGGCGGGTTGCAGATAGTTTTTCGCAGCTGGCAGCAAAAGATGTAAATGGATTGTGACATTCAAGCCACAGCCTTGCGGGTCAAACGGTGACGACCCGCAGGACTGTCAGCTTTGCCTTACAGTTGCCAGTTTTTGATCATCAGATGGGGCAAGCAGGCCCGGGCCTTTTGCAGTCGCGTGGGCGTCGGATTGATCAACCACGCCTCTTTCCCCAACCCCAGCAGCGGCAGATCGTGCAGGCTGTCGCTCAAGGCCAGCTCGGCATCGAGGGCGCAAATCTCCGGCAGCAGCTTGTGCTGTCCGTGGCAATAGAAGCGCGGCATCAGGCCACCAAAACGGTAGTGCATCTGCGAGCCAATGATCTGGTGGGGCAACTGGCCGGGCAGTTGCTGATAGAGCTGGGCTCGCACCAGCGCGCAGGGACTGGCGGAGATCACCCAGCAGCGCGCCCCCTCGTGTTGCAGCAGATCGCGAGCCTGACAAAACAGTCCCGGCCTGGTGCGGCAATAGGCGCGCACCAGCTTGCGCCAGTCCAAAGGGGAAAGCCCCAGCGTGATGGCCCACCAGATAAGGGAGATACCGCGCCGCCGCTGGTTGGGAGCAAGATAGACCAAGCCACCGAGCGCAATTACTGGCAACAGCAACAACGGCCAGATCCGGCGGCGCAGGATATAGCGCAGCAGACCGGCGTGGCTGTCGCCTGGAGCCAGAGTGTCGTCAAAGTCGGCCAGGATCCAGCTTGGTGCACGTCCGTCAGGAGCACGCTCTTTCGCTGAATGGATCATGGCGTCAGGCGCAGGGCGCATCAGCATCAGGGCGCAAGGGCAGCAATGGCTGCCGTGAGCTCGGGGGTGACAAATTCACTCCCCACATCGGGCGGGCAGACAAAGTCGAACGGCTCGCCCGCAAGGGTAAAACTCAGTCGCCAGGCGTGCAGATAGCCGCGATCGGCTGGCGTACCGCCATAGCGTTCATCCCCGAGAATAGGGGCACCGATGCTTTTGAGGGCAACCCGGATCTGGTGGGTCTTGCCGGTCTGGGGCTTGATGCGATAGAGCCGCAGCCCCTCGCGCACCGACACCGAATCAAACCAGCTGATGGCAGGATTACCCAGCGTGCGCGCCAGCATCCAGCTGCCGCCGCGCCCCTTTTGCATATCCCCCTTCACCCAACCCTGCTTCTTCTTGGGTTTGCGATCGGAGAGCGCCAGATACTGCTTGCTCACCTCACGGGCCGCAAAAGCCATGCTCAGCTCACGGTTCGCCTCTGGGGTGCGGGCAAGCAGTACCAGCCCGGAAGTCATCTTGTCGAGCCGATGCACCGGATAGAGGGTCAGCCCGGTATCGGCCTTCACGCGATTGACCAGCCCCGAATTGACCGACTCCCCGTCGCCCTTCTCGTCGTGCATGCCGATACCGGGCTGCTTGTCGATAACCAGGAAAGCGGGATGCTCAAACAATATCCGGTACATAAAACCTCGGGAACTGGGGAATAAGGCATGCAGCCAACGACTGGCGGCGCTCGGGAGTGCTGCATTCTCCCTGCTCGGCCGCAATTTGGCAAACCGGGCGGGCAGAGGCTGAAGATAAAAAATGGCCCCGCCTGCAACAGGCGGAGCCATTTTCGCTCATCTTGGCAGGTCAACCCTTACACATTGCGCGGGCGCAGGTGGGCGTGCCAGCGCGCTTCCCACTTTTTGAATAGCCAGACGATGACAAAGGTGAGCAGCATATAGAGCAGCCCTGCGGTCAAAAAGGCCTCGAACGGACTGTAGTAGCGAGAGTTGATGATCCGCGCCGCGCCGGTCAGATCGACGATGGTGATGATGCCCGCCACCGCCGAGCCTTGCAGCATGAAAATCACCTCGTTGCTGTAAGCCGGCAGTGCCCGACGAAACGAGTTGGGCAAAATGATCCGGGTCAGAGTCTGCCAGCGGGTCATGCCAAAGGCGTTGGCTGCCTCAATCTGGCCGCGCGGCATATTGTGCACCGCCCCGCGCACGATCTCGGCGGTATAGGCGGCGGTATTGAGGGTGAAAGCCAGCAGCGCACAGAACCAGGCTTCGGAGAAGAGCGACCAGGCGGCACTGTTCTTCAGCCACTCCCACTGGGCAGCGCCGTAGTAGATGATAAAGAGCTGCACCAGCAGCGGGGTGCCGCGAAAGAAGTAGATATAGGCCCAGATTGGCCCCTTGATCAGCCAGTTGCGGCTATTGCGCAGGATGCCCATGGGCACAGCCAGCATCAACCCAAGGATCAGAGAGAGGGCCACCAGCCAGACGGTGGTATAGAGCCCCTCCCAATAGGTGGGCCACTCTTTGAGAATGATTGAGAAATCCATGGCTTACCTCGTCTTGATGGCATAGTGACGCTCGGCCCATTTGAGCGCCGAGGTGGAAACTGCGGTGAAGATCAGGAAGATCAGCGCCACCGCCATGTAGAAGGTGAAGGGTTGCTGGGTCGAGCCCGCCGCCAACGAGGCTTTGCGCACCATGTCATCGAGGCCGATGATGGAGACCAGCGCGGTGGTTTTCAGCAGCACCAGCCAGTTGTTGCCAAACCCGGGCAGAGCGTGTCGCATCATCTGGGGGAAGAGGATCCGCACAAACACCTGGGTTGCCCGCATGCCAAAGGCCCGTGCTGCCTCCAGCTCGCCTTTGTCCACCGCCAGAATGGCGCCGCGAAAGGTCTCGGTCATGTAAGCGCCGAAGATAAAACCGATGGTCGCGACACCGGCCACAAAGGGGCTGATGTCGATATAGTCCGGGAGCAGGGAGACCCACTCCTGATTGGGATTGCTTTCCAGCAACCAGTTGTTGTAAGCCTCGTTGACCCAGGTGCAGATGCCGTTGATCAGCACCTGGCCGCCAAAGAAGAGCAGCATCATCAGCACCAGATCGGGGATACCGCGAATAATGGTGGTGTAGCCGGTGGCGATGGCCCGGGCCCACTTGTAGGGAGAGAGTTTGGCCAGCGCCCCCAACATCCCCAGCAGCAACGCCAGCAGCAGGGAGGCCAGCGCCACTTCCAGGGTGACCCAGGCGCCCTCCAGCAGCGAGGCTTCGTATCCTTTCAAATCAAACATATGCAGCTCCATCGCCACTGAATCTTCACGCACCTGCTAACCAGAAGGCTCCATAGCAGTCCGAATGAAATATGTGCAGCTCCATTGCAATCAATGCGGGCCCGTAAACTCCCTCAGGGAGGTGACGGGCCCGATGACGACTGACGAGGTGAGCCGGTCGGCCTGTTATTCGCTATCTATGTGGCGAATGACTCACCGTACACGGCTCCGGCTTTTACTCGCCGTAAACGTCGAACTCGAAGTACTTGTCGTTGATTTCCTTGTACTTACCGTTGGCACGCAGCGCCAGAATGGCGGCGTTGAATTTCTCTTTCAGATCCTTGTCAGCCTTGCGCACCGCAATACCGGCACCCTCGCCAAACCACTTGGGATCGGTCAGTTTCGGGCCGACGAATTCGAAGGCATCACCCCCCTCTTTCTTCAGCAGACCGTCGGTGATGGCGGCAGAGTCGGCCAGCACATAGTCCACACGACCGGATTTCAGATCGAGATAGGCTTCATCGGCGGTGCCGTAACGCTTGATGGTGGCATTGGGGAAGTTGTCGGTAATAAAGGTATCCATGGAGGTTGCACGCTGCACCGCGACGGACTTGCCTTCCATAAAGGCTTTGTCGAGCTGCACATCAGTGCCCTTCTTGGCGGCAAAGCGGGCCGGAATGTGCTGGTACTTCTGGGTGAAGTCCACCTTCTTCTTGCGCTCTTCTGTGATGTCCATGGTGGCGATGATGGCGTCAAACTTGCGTGACAGCAGCGCCGGAATGATGCCGTCCCAGTCCTGCTTGACCAGGGTGCACTTCACTTTCATCTCTTCGCACAGGGCGTTGGCGATGTCGATATCAAAGCCTTTCACCTCGCCACTGGGCTCGGTCCAGGAGAAGGGGGGATAGGCACCCTCAACCCCGATCCGGACCTCTTTCCACTCCTTGGCCATCAGGCTACCGGACGCGAGGGCAGTAACTACGGCTGTCGCCAGCATCAGCTTGTTCATGTATCTCTCCTTGATAAAACAGTTGATTGGGTAACCAGGCATCCCGCCATCAGTAGATGGAGGAGATGAATTGCTTGAACCGCTCGGATTTGGGATGGGCGAAAATCTCCTTGGGGTTGCCCTCCTCTTCCACCCGCCCCTGATGCAGAAACATCACCTTGTTCGATACATCCCGGGCAAACGACATCTCGTGGGTCACCACCAGCATGGTGCGCCCCTCTTCAGCCAGCTCGCGCATCAGGCCGAGCACCTCTCCCACCAGCTCGGGATCCAGCGCCGAGGTGGGTTCATCGAACAGCATCACCTCGGGCTCTACCGCCAGCGCACGGGCAATGGCGGCCCGCTGCTGCTGACCACCGGAGAGGTGGCCGGGATAGTAGTCACGCCGCTCCCAGAGTCCAACCCGGTTGAGCAGTTGCTCCGCCTTGGCCAGTGCTTCGGCGCGAGGCACCTTGAGCACCTGGATCGGCACTTCGATGATGTTCTGCATGATGGTCATGTGTGACCAGAGATTGAAACTTTGAAACACCATGGCCAGTCGGCTGCGGATCCGCTCCACCTGACGCATATCCTCGGGCAACCGCTCGCCGGCGCGGCTGGTTTTCATCCGGATCAACTCGCCATGGAGCGAGACGGTGCCGGATGAGGGGGTTTCGAGCAGATTGATACAGCGAAGAAAGGTCGACTTCCCCGAGCCGGAGGAGCCGATAAGGGAGATCACATCCCCCTTGTGGGCGGTCATGTCGATGCCCTTGAGCACTTCGTGGGTGCCAAAATATTTGTGCAGATCACGTACTTCCAGTGCGGCAACGTCGCTCATCCATTACAACCTTGTCTGTCCCTAGACGCCGCAGGGGGCGTGACTCAACCATCGTCTATTTAACAAAAAGTTAACCGATGGCAACCTTCAGCGAAAATATCACCCGGATAGTGAAAAAACAATACAGAACGAGGGTCTTCAGGGGATTCGCTCTATTTTTATTCGCTCTTTGCGTATTTTTCAGCACTTTGTTTGCATAAACAGCCGTTTCAATGGCTATTCCGATAACGCCTTTTTATACCCCAATCATATCAGTGGCAAGAGAAAAGCGTGATGTGTGCCAAACCGGCACCAAAATGGCTTTATGCACCCCCTTGCCGAGCGAAATATCGCCTCCCCGATCGGATCAACTTGATTTCATTGGTGCACTCGGGCTCGCACAGAACCTTATCAAACAGAGAGGTTGTGGCAAAAAAGTAACAATCTGCCCCCAAAAGGGCTGTTTTCGGCCATGAAAGCGAGAGATATGTGACACAGAGCCAATAAGTAATGATAAGGTGGTGTTTTTATCAGTTTTTGTGATCGAGGCCTCGATGCTGCTCAATGTGTTGCTGATCCTGTTGCCACTGGCAATCGGCTATCTGGTTCCCCTTTCCTCTGCCCGGCTGATCAAGCTGGTCAACCAGAGTCTGGGCAAGATGGTCTACCTCATTCTGTTTCTGATGGGGCTCGGGCTTGCCTATGTGGAGAACCTGGGCAGCAATCTGGCGGTGATCTTCAAGGTCGCAGGGGTGATGCTCACCGCGATCACGCTCTGCAACCTGCTGGCCCTCTGGTGGCTCGACAAGCGCACACCGCCGACCCATGAGGCGAGCGATGCGAAGATGCCGGGCAAGCTGCACCTATTGTGGGAATCCCTGCAGCTCTGCTTTGTGGTGCTCGGCGGTGTGCTGCTCGGCCTGCTGGTGGATCTGCGCGCCCTGCCCATCGACAAGTGGAGCGAGTGGGCCCTGATGCTGCTGCTGTTTCTCATCGGGGTGCAGATGCGCAACTCCGGCATGCGGCTGCGCCAGATCCTGCTCAACCCCTGGGGGATGAAAATCGCCGCCACCGTCATCCTCAGCAGCTGGCTGGGCAGCCTGCTAGCGGCCCAATTGCTGGGGATGCCCTTTGCCCATGGTCTGGCGATGAGCTCGAGCTTCGGCTGGTATTCGCTCTCCGGCATTCTGGTGGCCGACAAACTGGGGCCGGTGCTCGGTTCTGCTGCCTTTATCAACGATCTTGGGCGCGAGCTTATCGCCATTCTGATCATCCCGATCCTGATGCGCCGCCACCCCTCGGCGGCCATCGGTTACGGCGGCGCCACGGCACTGGACTTCACCCTGCCGGTTATCCAGAAATCAGGGGGTATTCAGGTGGTGCCGGTGGCCATTGTCTCCGGCTTTATCCTGAGCCTGCTCGGCCCCATCCTGATCCTCGGGTTTCTGGCGATCTAAGCCTGATTTCCACACTGCAGATAAAAAAGCCCGACCTTGTTGTCGGGCTTTTGCTGGTTGGAGCAACCACGCACTCGCACTGGCTGCGATATTGCCCGCAGCCTTATTCGCGCCACTGGCCGCCACTCATCACCCGTTCGATAGCAAACGTCCGGTCGTGCACCAGCAGCAGATCCGCATCCTGTCCGACCCCGATACGCCCCTTGCTGCCGAGCCCCAGCGCCTGCGCCGGATTGCTCGTCACCGCGGCCAACGCCCTCTCCAGCGAGACACCGAGCCGGGTCGCGCGCACGCACTGCAGCCACAGGCTGGCAATCTGACCGCAGCGCATCTCGATTAGCCGCCCTTCCCCATCAAAACGCGGCAGGCTGGCGTTGGCATCCGAGCTGAAGGTGATGCGCTCGGCAGGCACATTGGCGGCCAGCAGCTCAGCCAGCCCATCGGCGGCAAGCCGCTCGCCATCCTCCAGCAGATCGGGAAAGCTCGAGGTGGTGAGGTCGACCCAACCTCCCGCCTTGCCCCACTCGATGGCCTCGGCAAAGAGCCAGGGGTTGCGGTTGCAGTGAGTGGGATAGAGCTGGCGCAGCGGAATGTCGGTCTCATCGCGAAGAGCCCGCAGGGGGGCCAATGCCCCCTTGCCATCCCCGACATGAAAGAAGCTGACCCCGCTCTTGCCCGCAAGTAGCCCGGCCACCCGCGCCTCGCTGGCAAGCCTGGCCAGCTCATCGTGGGTCGGCGCGCTGGATCTGTGGTCACTGATGGCCACCTCCCCCACCCCCAATACCTCGGGGATCAGGATGATGTCCGACTCCACCGTGCCGGTCAGGGTCTTGACCGGCAGATGGTAGGAGCCGGTATACATAAAAGCGCTCACCCCGGCGGCGCGAAACTCGCGCACCTTGCCGAGCACCTGCGCGGGAGTGCGGGTCAGGCTGTCGGTGCCAAGCGCCGCCACCAGGGTAGTGACACCGGCCCTGAGCGCCTCGCTCGCCGCCAGTTCCGGGGTGCGAAAGGCAAAGCCCCCCTCACCGCCGCCCCCGGTGATATGGGCCAGCGGATCCACCAGCCCAGGCACCAGATAGCGGCCACGACCATCGACACGATACAGCGGCCAGTTTGTGGGCACCGTCAACCCCTTGCCCATCCAGGCGATACGGCCATCAGCCACCAGCAGATCCTGCTGGCCAAGGTGGGTGGGGCTGAAGATCTCGGCCCCCTCGAACAGGGTCAACATGGCGATCCTCCTTGCACGATTGTCGCTTGCCCAATGAAAAGAGAGGGAGCAAGCTCCCTCCCCCCGTCAACCACCATATATATCGTACTTGAAGTACTTCTGGTTGATCTGCTGATAGGTGCCGTTGGCACGCAGGGCCTTGATCGCCTCGTCCAGCTTGCCCTTGAGCTCCTTGTCGCTCTTGCGCACGGCGATCCCCATGCCATCACCAAACCACTGGCGATCGGTCAGGGCGGGCCCCACATAATCGAACTTGTCGCCCCCCTCTTTGCCAAGGAGCCCCTGCTCAATGGCAGAGGCATCGGCCAGCAGGGCCAGCACCCGACCCGCTTTCAGATCGAGATAGGCCTCATCGGCATTGCCATAGCGGACTATGGTGACATTCGAGCCAAAATTGTCGGTCAGGTACTTGTCGTGGGTGGTGGCACGCTGCACTCCGATGCGCTTGCCCGCCATGCCTTCCGGGGTCAGCGTCAGCTCGGTCCCCTTGGCCGCCACAAAGCGATTGGGAATATGGGCATATTTCTCGGTGAAGTCGACCTTCTGGCGCCGCTCGTCGGTGATCGACATGGCGGCGATGATGGCGTCGTATTTGCGCGACAGCAGGGCCGGGATCATGCCGTCCCAATCCTGCACCACCAACTCGCACTTGACCGCCATCTGCTTACAAAGGGCGTTGGCGAGGTCGATATCAAACCCCTTGATCTCGCCCGACGCATCGGTCCAGGAGAAGGGCGGGTAGGCCCCCTCCACCCCGAAGCGCACGGTTTTCCACTCCTTGGCCATGGCGGGGGTGGCCAGCAGGCTGGCAACAAACAGGGCTGAGAGGGTCAGTCTGATCTTCATCATGAGTACTCCATTACATAAAAAGCGCACAGGCGCGGACAAGGCATCGCAGGCGAATACATGCGATGACCAAAAGCGGCAAAATCTGGATGAGCGAGATCACGCCCGAGCGGGCGTCAGTGAACTGCTCCAGAGGTTCGATCTATTCGTCGAACCACTCGGAGAGATAGAAAGGCTTAAAGTAGAAGGCCAGAAAAAAGCCTCTGGCTTTGCGCATCATGGTGGTTTGTCGCGTCCTGTGACAAAGATGGCATCACCTTAGCACGCCCGAATTTTGCCCGGCAAGAGGCAGCCGCCGGGCAGTAGCAAAATCCCGGTCATGGTCAAGGCGGGCGGGATCCGTTAGGCTCGAAGCACTTTGCCATCCCATAACAGACCCACAGCGACCGATGAATTTTCTGGCCCATCTCCATCTGGCTGCCCACACCCGAAGCTCTCTCACCGGCAATCTGCTCGGCGATTTCGTCAAAGGCCCGCTGCCCACGGGGCTTGCCGCCCACTTCGATGAGGGGATCTGGCTACACCGCAAAATTGACGCTTTCACCGACAGCCACCCCGAGCACAAGGCGGCCGTCGCCTGTTTCGAGGCCCCCTGGCGCCGCTTTGGCGGCATAGTGGTTGATATGATCTACGACCACTGGCTGAGCCTGCACTGGGGACTGTTCAGCACCGAGCCCCTGCCCCGCTTCCTGCAACGCAGTTATGAGCAGCTATTGGCGGATCACCCACGCCTGCCGGACGGACTGCCACTCCCCCTCAAACGGATGGCCGAGCAGAACTGGATCGCCTCCTACCGCCACAGGGAGGGGCTGGGGCAAGCGCTAAATGGCATAGGTCGCCGACTGCGCCGCCCGGTACAACTGGGAGAGGCGCTGCTGACCCTCGATGAGTCGCAGTGGCAAACATGCGAGGCGGGATTTCTGCGCTTCTATCCCCAGCTGATGGACTTTAGCCAGCAGCAGCTGGCCCAATATCGGGAAGCCCAAGGGGCACAGTGATCCCTCTGGATAGAGCAGCTTCCCCATAAAAAACGCCCCTTGCGGGGCGTTTGTCATCAGTTGGCTTCGTCTTTCTTCTTGCGAATGCTTAAGCCAAGTTCCCGACCACGCAGTCGGGCGTAATAGATGGTGCCGACAAAGGCGAGAGTGGTGAAGACCAGCTCCACCACCGCCAGCCACCGCTCCCCCTCATCCGTGGTGATCAGGGTGAGGGCGTGGAGGAAATAGGGCATCAACACGAAGTTGCCCCAGGCGTGGGTGTAGGGGTTGCCCTGCACTATCCCCTTGAGAGGGAAGAGCAGCGGCACCGTCCAGATCACCGGCAGCAGCCAGGGGTTGAGGTCCGGATGAGGCGACAGCCACAGATGCCAGAGGATGACCCAGCACAGCAGGCCGAAGAAGCCGACCAGAGTCAGCCAACGTGCGAAGCGGGTGCTCACTTGAGGATCTCCAGCACCTGCTCCGGCGGGCGACCAATGCGGGCCTGGCCATTCTTGATGACAATGGGGCGCTCGATCAGCTTGGGATGCTGGTGCATGGCGCGAATAAGGGCATCACCGCTGACATCGGCCAATCCCAGCTCCTTGTAGAGCTCCTCCTTGGTACGCATCAGCTGGCGGGGATCGCTAAAACCGAGCAGAGAGAGCAGGTTGCGGATCTCATCTTCGCTTGGGGCCTGCTCCAGATAGAACACCACATCAGGGGCGATCCCGTGCTGTTCCAGCAGAGCCAGGGTTTCGCGACTCTTGGAGCAGCGCGGATTGTGGTAGATTTGGGTCTCGCTCATGGTAACTCCCTGATTAATCGCAAGATGGGACTAGAAACGGCGCTATTGTAGGGGAAAGTGATGGTCAGGGTAAGCGGCAGTGGAAAGGAATTGAAACGAATTTGTTGGCTGATTGTGGCTGGCCTGCTGGGCGCTTGCACGCCCGCCCCCGAATTTACCGATGCCACAGGGCAGTCGGTCAGCCTGCGCCACTTTGCCGGCAAGCCGATCCTGGTCAACTACTTCGCCCCCTGGTGCGCTCCCTGCCTGCGGGAGATGCCGCGCCTCAACGGGCTGGCAGCGGAGGGCCAGATCACAGTGGTGGCCATCAACTACGACCCGACCACGCCAGCAGAGCTGGACAAGCTGGCTGCGCAGTATCACATCAAGGTGCCGCTCCTTATTGCCAATGAAGATGCCAGGCTCCCCTTCCCTCGCCCAAGCGGCCTGCCCACCAGCTATCTGCTCGATAGCGAGGGCAAGCTCAAGCAGACGCTGGTCGGCGAGCTCGACCAGCAGCAGATCGAGATGCTCAAGGCGACCGCCAGCAGCATGAGTCACTAGCCCATCGCTGCTATCACCGTCCCCCACCTCAACGCCACCGCCATAAACAACAAGGGCGCACCAGAGTGCGCCCTTGTTTGATAGGTTTTGTTAGCCCTTGAGGCTGTCGAGATCCTTCTTGGCCCGCTCCAGCTCGGTGATGCGCGCCTCCAGACGAGCCAGGGTCATCCGGTCGCTGGTGGTACCGCGTGCCACGATCAGCTCGTCGATGGCCGCCTGATAATCCCCGCGCAGTGCGAGCATCTCGGCCCGCGCCATATGCAGCTCGGTCATTCTGCCTGCCTTGCGATAGGCATCGGCCAGCAGGTTCCAGGCCAGATTGTTCTCCTCATGGGCACGGGCATAGGGGTCGAGGATGGCGATGGACTTCTTGTAGTTGCCGCTCTCGAGGTAGGCGTTGCCGAGGTTGACCACCACCACTTCGTTATCCGGCATCCGGCTGCGGAACTTCTCGAGGCGCGCGATGGCCTGGGCACTGCGCCCCTTGGCCAGATCGATGTCGGTCTGGGCATCGACGATAAAGAGATCTTCCGGATGACGGGCCGCCAGCTCCTGCATCAGGGTATCCGCCTCGTCGGTGCGCTTGAGCTGGATCAGCGCCAGCGCCTTGCCATAGATGGCGGCATCCTTGAGCGGATAATCCCCCTTCTGGATCCGGCTATCGAAGTAGCTCAGCAGTCCCTGAGGGGTATCGGTACCAAAACGCACCTGAATCCGCACCTTGGCCAGCCAGAAGTCGAGGCTGGGCGGCAAGTCGCGGCGGCCATAGCTGCCTGCACGGGCGCGTGCCTCGCTGATCCGGGTCTCCGGCAGCGGGTGAGTGAGCAGCATTTCCGGCGGCTTGCTGGCGTAACGGTATTCGGCAGCCAGTTTCTGGAAAAAGTTGGCCATCCCCATGGGGTCGAAACCGGCATCATAGAGGGTCTTCATGCCAATGCGATCCGCTTCATATTCGTTGTCGCGGGTGTAGTTGATGGCCGACTGCATGGAGAGGCCCAGCGTGGTCTGCAGCGCGGCGATACCGGCAGTCGGATTGATCACTGCCAGCGCGATGGAGCCCACCAGACCAGCCAGGGTCACTGCCGAGCTGCTCGCCTGCGCTTCCATATAACGGGCGATATGGCGCTGGGTCACGTGGGTGATTTCGTGGGCCAGTACCGAGGCCAGCTCACTCTCGCTGTCGGCGTAGAGGAAGAGGCCGGTGTGCACCTTGACTCGCCCGCCGAGGAAGGCGGCCGCGTTGATGCTGGGATCATTGATGAGGAAGAAGGTAAACGGGAAACGCACCCCATCGGCGTTGGTCAGCAGTCGCTGACCCAGATCATCAATGTACTGGCTCAGCACCGGATCATCGATGATCGGCAGACCCGCACGGGCAAAGCGCATAAAGGCGTTGCCGTAACGCACTTCCTGCTCGATGGGCAGGGCAGCAACCCCGGCCGTGCCGATGTCGGGAAGCTGATTGTTGGCCTCGGCATGAAACGTGGCGCCCATCAGGGAAGCCAGCAGGGGAAGCGATGCCATCAGGGGGGAAAAACGTGCCACGTTATCTCTATCTCCATCAGAAAGGGCCTCGGCAGAATACCCTTGCCCATCAAGGGCTACAAGCGTTGTTTCATGCTCTTATCACGGCCATAATAGCGGCCACCTGCCTGATGGAGCCCCCATGGAAATTCTCGACCTGACCCCCTGGCGTTGCCCCGAGCCGCTGATCCGGCTCAAGCTCTGGTTAAGGGAGGCCCAAAGCGGTCAAACCGTCACCATCCGGCTGGCCGATGCGGGCTCCCGGCAGGATATTCCGGCCTATCTGCACCGTCAGGGCCACCATGTCGAGATGCAGCAAGAAGCGGACAAAACCCTCTCTTTGCAGTTGGTTGTCGGGGCGAAACAACCATCTTGAGCCCCAGTGATGTAAGGATGCCGTCATGTTAGAAGTATTGAAGCGCTGGTATCAGACCCGTTTTTCCGATCCCGATGCCGTTACCCTTTTCCTGTTGCTGGTGTTCTGCTTCACCATCATTTGGCTGTTTGGCGATCTGCTGGCCCCCCTGCTGGTGGCGCTGGTAATGGCCTATCTGCTGGAGTGGCCGGTCGCCCGGCTGCAAAAAGCGGGGCTGTCGCGCACCTTGGCCACCAGCGTCATTCTGATCCTCTTTATTGCGGTAGCAGTCGCCTCCTTGCTGGGTCTTATCCCGACGTTGGTCAGTCAGGGGATCAATCTGGCCAAAGAGGCGCCGGCCATGCTGACCCACGCTCAGGATTATGTCCGCACCCTGCCGGACAAATACCCCGAGCTCATCGACATCAGTCTGGTGGAGACCGTCATCGACAATATTCGCCAGCGCATCCTCAGTGGCGGCGAGCATCTGGTGAGCGCCTCCCTCAGTTCGCTGGTCAACGTGGTCGCCATCATGATCTACCTCATTCTGGTACCGCTGATGGTCTTCTTTATGCTCAAAGACAAGCGGGTACTGATGGGCAGCCTGCGCCGCTTCCTGCCGCGCAACCGCACCCTGGTCAACCGGGTGTGGGTGGAGATGAACAACCAGATCATCAACTACATCCGCGGCAAGGTGATCGAGATCCTCATCGTCGGCATCGCCACCTATGTTCCCTTCGCCCTGATGGGACTGCGCTACTCGGTGCTGCTGGCGGTCGCGGTCGGCTTCTCGGTGCTGATCCCTTATATCGGCGCCGCCGTGGTGACGGTTCCGGTAGCCATGGTCGCCCTGTTCCAGTGGGGGCTCACCCCCGAATTCGCCTGGCTGATGGTGGCCTATCTGGTCATTCAGGCCCTCGATGGCAACCTGCTGGTGCCGGTGCTTTTCTCGGAAGCGGTCAACCTCCATCCGGTGGCCATCATCATCGCCGTGCTGGTCTTCGGCGGCTTGTGGGGATTCTGGGGAGTCTTCTTCGCCATTCCCCTCGCCACCCTGGTCAAGGCGGTGATCAATGCCTGGCCAAAACGCGAAGAGATGCCCAGTGCCGCAAAATAACCTGCTTCCCCTGCAATCGTGACAACGGAGTGTCCATGACCTTTTTTCGTCAAATCAGAGCGGCAGGGCTGACGGCCCTGCTCCTCGCTGCCGCCATGTCCGTCCGCGCCGATATCGATCTTGGCGCCATGGATCTGCTCACCAGCGACAGTCCTACCAGCCCGGTGCCACAGGGCTTTGTCGCCGGTGCAGCGCTCATCGGGGGACAGGCCCGTTATGAAGCACAAGATAACAGCCTCTACGCCATCCCCGGCTTTATCTATTTTGGCGACCAGTTCATGTTTCTGGGGGATCGGGCCCGCTACTACTTCCACAAGGATGAGAACGTGGCCCTCTACGGCTATGGCCGGGTCCGTTTTGGCAATCTGGATCCCGAGGACTCTCCGGCCTTTACTGGCATGGAGCAGCGAAAATGGCAGCTGGAAGGCGGGATCGGTGGCAACATCATCACCCCCTACGCCCTGCTGACCGTGCGGGCCAACAGCGATGTCACCGGCCGCAGCAAGGGGCAGGAACTGCTGCTGTGGGCCGACTTCCCCATCCTGCGCGACAACCTGCTGATCATGCCGGGGATGGGGCTGATGCTGCGCAGCGACAAGATGGCCAACTACTACTTCGGCGGCATCTCCGAGAGCGAGGCGACTGCCCAGCGGCCCGCTTGGGATACCGGTACCACCCTATCCCCGATGGCGGCCCTCATCACCAGCTACCGCTTCAGCCCCAACTGGATTGGCATGTTTGCCATGAACTACGAATGGTATGATCGGGACATCAAAAACAGCCCCATCGTCCAGCACGATGGCGAGCTCTATGCGGGTTTTGCGCTGGGCTATATCTGGTAACGGTTATGAGTCTTGAACCGTGAGACACGACCAAACAAAAGGGAGCCCTTGGCTCCCTTTTTCACGGCCATCATCAGGCTGGTAGTACAGCCTGCTCAGGCGTCCAATTCAGGCTTACAGCGTCGCCAGAAACTCGGTCAGCTGCTGATTGACGAAGGCCGGATTTTCCAGCGACGAGATGTGGCCAGCCATCGGGATCTCCCTGAACGGGCAACCCAGCACCTCGGCCATCAGATAGCCCTCCAGCACCGGACGGGCCTTGTCCTCGCAGCCGGTCATCACCAGTGCGGGAGTGGTGATCTCCTCCAGCCACTCGATACGATCTTCGCGGGTCACAAAGCTGCGGCCCACCGCCACCATGGCGGCAATCTTCTCCTTTGGCCAGGCGGCAAGACGCGCCTTGAAACCGCTCATCAGCGCCTCATCAGGCTGATTGGCAAAAAAGAGCGGCGCCACCTGTTCGACGATGGGCGCCGGCACGGTGCCAAGCTGCTCGATCATCGCCAGCATGCCGAGGTAGCGCTCGCAGGTGATCTGCGGCTCGAGGCCGACAAAACTATCCATCAGCACCAGACCCTTAAGGCGGTTTGGCACCATGCGCGCCAGCTCCACACCCCACATGCCACCGATGGAGAGGCCCACCAGTACGAACTCGTTGACCCCGAGGGCATCGAGCAGCGCCAGGTGATCCCGCGCCAGCGTCGCCAGGGTGCAGCCACCTTCGGGGAGCAGGTCGGAATCACCGTGGCCCCACAGCTCGGGAACGATGCAGCGATAGCTGCCCTTGAGCGCCTCAATTTGCGGCGCCCACATGGCGCTGTCCCACAGATAGCTGTGACCAAACAGCAGTACCGGCCCTTGTCCTTCATCCAGATAGGCCATCCGGCGGCCCGCTATCTCCATAAAATGCTTCATGTTATCTCCTGTTGCCAGCGATGGGCGGGCAGTGTATCACGTCCCCCTTGGCAGGTGACGCCTCCCTGGTGCAAGCTGACAGTGACTCAAAGCAGTCACCCATGAAAGGATGCCAAAAGGAGAAGCCTATGGCGAAGGAGAAGAGCAAGAAGCGGCCGCGTCTGGACAAGAAGTGCTACGAGCACCACCTTGCCCATCTGCAGGAGGAGCTGGTCAAGCTGCAGGAGTGGGTCAAGCAGGAGGGGTTAAAGGTAGTGGTACTGTTCGAAGGACGGGACGCCGCCGGTAAAGGGGGCGTCATCAAGGCGATTACCGAACCGCTCAACCCCCGGGTCTGCCGGGTCACGGCGCTGCCCGCCCCCTCCGATCGGGAGCGATCCCAGTGGTACTTTCAGCGTTATGTGGCCCACCTGCCCGCCGCTGGCGAGATGGTGCTGTTTGACCGTTCCTGGTACAACCGGGCCGGAGTCGAGCGGGTGATGGGATTTTGCAGCGACGCCGAGTATCGCGAGTTTCTGCGCGCCTGCCCCGAGTTTGAGCGGATGCTGATCCGCTCCGGCATCACCTTGATCAAATACTGGTTCTCGGTCAGCGATGAGGAGCAGGAGAAGCGCTTCAAGGAGCGGATAAATACGCCCATCAAGCGCTGGAAGTTCAGCCCGATGGATTTGCAATCCCGGTCACGCTGGGTGGAATACTCCCGCGCCAAGGATGACATGTTCACCTACACCGACACCGAGGATTGCCCCTGGTTCGTAGTGGAGGCAGATGACAAACGCCGTGCCCGGCTCAACTGCATCGCCCATCTGCTGAGCAAGGTGCCCTACGAGGCGATCCACTACGAGCCTATCAAGCTCCCCCCCATCAAGACCGAAGGGTATGAGCGCCCGCCGCTGGCCAGCCAGACCTTTGTGCCCGATATTACCGCCGAACTCGAGGCTTGAACCGGGCTACCTTGCCTATCTGCATGTTCCAATCGCAGGCAATAAAAAGCCGGTCTGACGACCGGCAAAAAGGCATTGATTATTAAGAAAGGAAAACCAGCACAACAAAAAATCAGGTACGGATATATTTGGCGGTACGGGGGAACGCCTGCTCCTTGGCATCGAACAGGTAGCAGGCTTCGGCCGGGATACCCACGCTGTAGGTCTGACCGGTCGCCACATCCACATCCGAGGTGGCCTTGACGGTAAAGTCGTGACCATCCACATCCATATAAACGAAGGACTCGGCGCCCAGGTGCTCGGCCACCTGCACGATCCCGCTCACCTTGCTGTGCGCATGGGGGTGATCCAGCGGCATCAGGTGCTCGGGGCGAATACCCAGCTCCACCTTGTCACCCACAGCGCCACTGCGGGCATCGACCCGAGCCCGCACGGTATCGCCAGAGGTCAACTTGACCAGGCACTCCTGCTCGCCAATCTCCAGCAACTCGCCCGCCAGGAAGTTCATCTTGGGAGAGCCGATAAAGCCCGCCACGAACTTGTTGTCCGGGTTGTGGTAGAGATCCAGCGGTGAACCGAACTGTTCCAGGTTGGTGGCAGCTTCGGCCTTGAGCGGGCTCAGCACAACAATCTTGTCGGCCAGGGTCATCGCTTCCACCTGATCGTGGGTCACGTAGATGATGGTGGAGTTAAGCTCTTTGTGCAGCTTGGCGATCTCGATCCGCATCTTGACCCGCAGCGCGGCATCCAGGTTGGAGAGCGGTTCGTCAAACAGGAACACCTGCGGCTGCTGCACGATGGAGCGACCGATGGCGACCCGCTGACGCTGACCACCGGAGAGCGCCTTGGGCTTTCTGTCCAGCAGCGGCTCAAGACCCAGGATCTCGGCGGCGCGCATCACCCTCTTGTGGATGTTCTCCTTGTCCATTTTCTTGAGCTTCAGACCAAAGGCCATGTTCTCGTAGATGTTCATGTGCGGATAAAGGGCGTAGGACTGGAACACCATGCCGACGTTGCGCTCTACCGGCGGTACGTCGTTCATGTAGCGACCGCCGATGGTCAGCTCACCGCTGGTGATGTCTTCCAGACCCGCGATCATCCGCAGCAGGGTGGATTTGCCACAGCCGGACGGGCCGACGAAGACAATGAACTCCCCTTCCTTGATGGAGAGGTTGATGTTGCGCAGGGTGTCCTTGTGAACAGCCGGATCGTAATTTTTGCGAACGTTGTTGAGTACTACTTCAGCCATGACGAGCTCCGCTCTTGAATCTTTGCAAATCGTGATAGCGGGGGGAGTCAGCTCCCCCGGCCATAAACTTAACCTTTCACACCACCGGCGGTCAGACCGCCAACCAACCAGCGCTGTGCCAACAGGAAGACCACTGTGATGGGGAAACCGGAGAGCACTGCAGCCGCCGCGAAATCACCCCACAGATAATTCTGCGGATAGAGGTACTGCTGGGCCCCGACCGCCAGGGTCAGATTGTTCACATCCTGCAGCAGGATGGAGGCCATGGGCACCTCGGTAATGGAGCCGATAAAGGCCAGAATAAACACTACCGCCAGGATGGGCACCGACAGGGGCAACAGGATCAGACGGAATGCCTGCCACGGGGTCGCACCGTCGATGGCCGCCGCCTCCTCCAGGGAGGAGTCGATGGTCTCGAAGTAGCCCTTGATGGTCCAGACGTGGAGGGCGATACCACCCATGTACGCCAGGATCAGGCCACCGTGGGTATTGAGACCCAGCCAGGGGATGTAGTCACCAATCTTGTTAAAGAGCGCGTAGATGGCTACCAGTGCCAGCACTGCCGGGAACATCTGGAAAATCAGCATGCCCTGCAGGATGGTGGACTTGCCACGAAAACGCAGGCGGGCAAAGGCGTAGGCACAGGTGGTGGAGAGCGTCACGATCATCAGGGCAGTGATGCCGGCGATCTTGATGGAGTTCCACAACCAGGTCAGCACCGGGAACGGCGGCGGCGTGATGCTGCCGTCGGCGTTGGTGATAGACATGCCCAGCGCCAGCTTCCAGTGATCCAGCGTCGGATTGGAGGGGATGATCTCCCCTACCGCGAAGTTACCGTTACGGAACGAGATGGCGATAACCATGATCAACGGGAAGATGATCAGCGCCAGGAAGCCCCACATGACCAGGTGGGTTGCCCACACCCGGTATTTGACTGATTTGGGTTGTACGATTGCCATGTTGAAGCCTCCTTACAGCTGCTTGTCGGCTTTGGACAATTTCAGGTTGAGCAGCGCCAGCGCACCTACGATGAGGAAGATGGCGGTGGCGATGGCACTGGCCAGACCGTAGTCCTGACCACCCGATCCCTGGAACGCAATCCGGTAGGTATAACTCACCAGCAAGTCGGTGGTACCGGCCGGGGTGCTGGCGCCGATGATGTCGGGCGCACCGTTGGTCAACAACTGGATAAGCACGAAGTTGTTGAAGTTGAAGGCGAACGAGGCAATCAACAGCGGTGTCAGCGGCTTCATCAGCAGCGGCACGGTGATCTTGAAGAAGTTCTGTACCGGGCCGGCACCGTCCATGGCTGACGCTTCATAGAGATCTTCCGGAATGGCTTTGAGCAGGCCCATGCAGAGGATCATCATGTAGGGGTAGCCGAGCCAGGTGTTGACAATCAGGATCATCACCTTGGCCAGGAAGGGGTTGGTATACCAGTCCGGTTTGATGCCAAACGCAGCTTCCAGGAACATGTTGATCTCACCGAAGTTCTGGTTGAACAACCCCTTGAACACCAGGATGGAGATAAACGCCGGAATCGCATAGGGCAGGATCAACATGACCCGATAGAAACCGCGCCCCTTGAGCTCTTCCCACTGCACCAGACAGGCCAGCACCATGCCGATAGCCAAGGTGAAAGCGACGGAGCAGGTTGAGAAGATCACAGTCCAGATGAAGATCTGCAGGAAGGGTGACTGGATGCCCGGATCGGTGACGATGCGCGCGAAATTCTTCCAACCGACGCTCACCACAAAGCCCGGAGCAATACCCTTGCCGACAAACTGACCCTGTTCGTCGATGTACTGATAGAAGCCGGTCTCACCATTGGGCAGCATCAGCTCGCCATTCTGGGTATCACGCAGCAGGTTGCTGTCTTTGATCACCACGCCGGACTTGAGCACGGCACCATCCATCAGACGGGTGTAGTGCTGCTTCTGGGCGGCAAACTTGCGCAGGCTGCTCAGGGTCAGGTGGGTACCGCCATCCGGCAGTACCAGATCAAGGTCACTCAGGTGAGTACGATGCTCAACAATGGCGCGGATCGGTGCGGCCTTGCTGGTCGCTTCGCCAGTGAAGGGCTGCAGCTCGACCACTTGCTGGGTGTTCTGCACACGGCCCTCGCGGGACGCCAGCTCACGGGCCTTGTTGGTCATCAGGGAAACAGGTTGGCTGATAAAGGATTGATCATCCTGTGTCAGCAGCAGCTGGAACTGGCCGTTGTCGCCACCCAGCAGGGTAAAATCGAATTCACCGCCCGCCACCTTGTAGGTTTTCTTCAGGTGGTAGTCCCGCGCCTGCTCCACGGAGAGCAAGTTGGACCCCGAATAGTTGGTGAAGGCAATGCCAATGGTGTAGGCAAGAGGGAAGATGATAAACACAACCATGCCCGCAACACCCGGAAAGATGTAGCGATGGGCATAGGTCTTCTTGTTCATGAAGACATACAGACCGACGGAAACCACCACCAGATCCAGCAGCGCGAATACCCACTCGCCACTGGCGTACATCATCACGGCTGCGTAGCCGTTGAGGATGGCAACCAGGGCCGCTATGGTCCACTTAAGCCAGGTGTGCTTATCCTTCGGACCGGCATAGGACTCAACAGAAGGTACTACTTCCATGCCAATTAACCTTTATAACGCCAAGAGAGATTTGAGAGAGTGGGAGGCCATGACGGCCTCCCGGGTAGTGCGTGCTTACTGAACGATACGCTTGGCAGCGGTATCCAGAGCTTCGTCAACACCCTGACGACCGGAGGTCACGTTCTTGAGGGCAGTTTCGAAGGAAGACCAGAAACGGCTCATCTCGGGAACGGATGGCATCGGCTCGCCAGCTTGGGCGTTCAGCATGGTGGCCTTGATGTGCGGATCGGATTCCAGGGTCTTCTGGAAGGATTTCAGCGCAACGGCACCCAGCGGCTTGTCGGCGTTAACCGGCGCCAGACCGGCATCAGTCAGCAGGTAGTTTTCCAGGAACTCGATAGCCAGATCCTTGTTCGGGCTGGCGGCGTTGATGGTGGCACCCAGTACGCCAACGAAGGCTTTGGCCGGCTTGCCGTTCAGGGTCGGCAGCGGCGCTACGCCGTACTTGATGCCGCTCTTGTCCAGGTTGCTCCAGGCCCAGGGACCATTGATCATCATGGCCACTTCGCCCTTGTTGAACTTGGCGTCCATCACACCGTAGTCGATGCCTTTTTCCAGGTGACCGGACTTGATCATCTCGGAGATGTAGCCCACGCCCATCTTGGCACCTGCGTTGTTCACGCCGGTATCTTTGACGTCATAACCGGTAGCGGTTTTCTTGAAGGCGTAACCACCGTTGGCAGCCACCAGCGGATAGCTGAAGTACGGGGTGTCATAAGCCCACATGATGGCGCGCTTGCCGTTTTTCTTCAGAGTCTCGTCAATCTTGGCGATCTCTTCGAAGGTTTTCGGCGGCTCGGGCAGCAGGTCCTTGTTATAAATCAGGCTGACTGCTTCCATGGCAACCGGGTAGCCATAGGTTTTGCCATCAACAGTCATGGCATCCCATGCCAGCTGTTCAAATTTGGCTTTGGTGGCAGCGTTCGGCGTTACCGGAACCAGCAAACCGGCTTTGACCCACTCACCGTAACGGTCGTGAGCCCAGAAGAAGATGTCCGGGCCGTTGCCAGTGGCGGCGGCTTGCTGGAATTTCACTTCAACCTGATCCGGGTGAGCCACAGTAACCTTGATGCCGGTTTCTGCTTCAAACTTCTTACCCACTTCAGCCAGACCGTTGTATCCCTTGTCACCGTTGATCCAGATGGTCAGCTGGCCTTCATCGATGGCAGCAGTAGCAGAGCAAGCGACGCCAAGAGTGGCCAGACCGATCAGGGATGACAGCAATTTCTTTTTCATGAGCCTTTCCTTGTATTAGTTCCGCGCTGTAAGAGCATTGTGTGCGAGATGAATATTATCCCAAGCGGCAAACGGCTCACATGACGCAACTCGCATTTTTGAAATGCAATTACGTATTTCCTTCCAGAAAGTTTTGAAAACATTTTCTTATTTCAGGGAATTACGGCCATTTATCGGCTTAATTCCAGACAACCACAGAATAATAATTACCAAAATGAAATAAAATTTCATGAATGAAAGGGTTTTCACCTCAATGAAAACCCTTTCAGGTGGTTTATTTTGTTTGATTTGTTAACAAAGTACCGCGCCAGTTTCGAGGTCTGCCCAGGCGCGATAAAAAAAGAGACCCCGCCGGGGCGGAGTCTCTTTTTGCCAGAAATGACGAGTTGATCACACTCGGGAGCATGACTACGACTGGCGCAGCAGCTGATCCTTGAGATTGGGCGGCACACCCTTGATGGTCAGGGTGTCGGTCTGGGGATCGTAAAAGATCCGGCTGTTCAACAGCTTCTGCTCAAAGCTCAGAGTCAGACCGCCGCCGGAGCCAACAAACTTGGTCAAACCACGCAGGGTAGACCGATCCGCCGGGAAGCGCTCTTCCAGCTCATACTCCTGACCGATAAAGCTGTAAAAATCGAGGTCACCGTCACCAGGCAATTCTGCAGACAGCTCCTTGATTTCGATCTCTTCACCGGCGCTCGCCTGTTCGGTGCAATATTTGAAGACCTGCTTTTTATAGTCATTGCGCTCGGTCGGTTCGAGCTGACGACTGTCGCAATAATCTTCGACCGCCTGCAGCAAGCCTTTATTTTGTACCTTGGCATCCATGCCCTCGCGGGCACCCAGCAGATCCATAAAGAAGTCGCCCAGTTTGCGACCAATGCGCCCCTTGCTGAAGGTGATATAGCGGCGCGAATCAGGTTGGGTTTTCCATTCGGTCAAATCAATGCGGGCCACCAGATTGAGTTTGCCGATATCCAGATACTGGATATGGCGTAATTCCAGCGCTTCGCTGACGGTGACGCTCTCCTTGCCCTCCAGCAGGGCAATCAGCAGATAATCGACCCCGACGTAGTTATATTTGGCAAACAGCAGCACCCCCTGCTCATCGAGGGCGTGCTCCACCAGCTGCTTGACCAGCATCTGGGTCACAGTGACCGAGAAGGGGACGAATTCGGTCTGCTCGTCGAGCAGCTGTTCGAGGGCGATACGAAACGCGGGTGAAGGCTGCTTGGGAGCCTCTTCACCGTCGGCCAGCTCGGCGACGGCGGCCTCGGGGTCGGCAAAGAAGCCAAAGCCCTTGCCGCCCTTGCCGTTGTAGATCCGATGCAGTTCCGCCATCAGTCCCTGTACCGCCTCATCAGGGGGCAGGGTCTGGCTGCGGGTATCGGCGTGGGGTTGACCATCGCCGCCCTGGCGCAAGGAGTGAAGAATGATCTTGTCGATATCGAGACTCATGTCACAAAGCCATAGTGTTAGCCGAAAGGGTGAAGTATTATAAGGCGCTTTGAACCGAGATGAACTGAAGATTATGCCTATCGTATCAAAGTACAATAACGAGCAATTTGACGCCCTGATGAACGACCTGATCACCGCGCTGGAAAAGCATAAAGCGCCGGTAGATCTCAGCCTTATGGTGCTTGGCAATCTGACCACCAATATCATCAACGGTATGGCACCGGCCCAACGCCAGGCCATCACTGAAAAGTTTGTCCAGGCCCTGACCGCATCGGTCGATAATCGCCACGACGCACACTGAGTCCCCGACTCTGTTGATTTGACGTTTCTCAACGCAGATGGATCACTATGGTCGAAACCGGTAACCCCTATCGTGATAATGTCTCTCGCCTGATCACCTGGGGGCATTGGTTCTCCTTCTTCAACATTATTCTGGCCATGCTCATCGCCACCCGTTATCTGGGTGCCATCAGCTGGCCATCGACCACGCTTGGCGTGATCTATCTCGTTGTAAGCTGGATTGGCCACTTCTCGTTTCTGAGTTTTGTCACCTACCTGTTGACGATCTTCCCGCTCAGCTTCGTGCTGCCCAAGGAGAAGTCGTTGCGGTTCATCTCGGCCATCATCGCTACCCTGGCGCTGGTGCTGCTGCTGATCGACACCCAGGTATTCCGGCTGTTCAAGTTCCACCTCAACAGTCAGGTATGGCAGTTGCTGCTGGATCAGGCGCAAACCGAAGAGGGCTCAATCTGGAGCATCATCTTCGTTGCCGTGCCCACCATCTTCCTGCTGCAACTGCTGCTGTCGGCCT
This sequence comes from Aeromonas sp. s12, assembly GCF_040907925.1. Taxonomy (NCBI): domain Bacteria; kingdom Pseudomonadati; phylum Pseudomonadota; class Gammaproteobacteria; order Aeromonadales; family Aeromonadaceae; genus Aeromonas; species Aeromonas sp. s12. The sequence continues at coordinate 73,919 of NZ_JBFOCT010000014.1, forward strand.
ATGTCTGGCGCAAGATCAACAAGCGCAAGCGCCGCCAGTACGGCAATCAGGTGGGGCTGGCCCTGCTGATCTGCTTTATTCTGACCCACGTGGTTAACAGCTGGGCGGATGCGACCCTCTATCAGCCGATCACCATGCAGAGAGCCAACTTCCCCCTCTCCTACCCCATGACGGCCCGCTCCTTCCTGGCCAAACATGGCTGGCTGGATCTGGATCAGTACGAGAAGCAGGCGGCCTCCCAGGGTGATAACAGCGACAGCCGGATGCACTACCCGCTGCGCCCGCTTAACGTCAACGCCCCCCTGACTCACAACAATCTGCTGATTGTGGTGGTCGACTCATTGCGTTTTGACATGCTCAACAACATCAACATGCCCAATCTGCAGCGCTATGCGGATCAGCATCTGACGTTCCGCAATCACCTGAGTGGCGGCAACGACGACCTGATGGGCATGTTCAGCCTCTTCTACGGGTTGCCCGGTCACTACTACAAGGACATCAGCAGCGACAAGCGTCCGCCGGTGCTGTTCGACGAGATGCTGCGCCAGGATTACCAGTTCGGGCTGTTCGGCGCGATGGAAGATGCCCAGAAGTATCGCAAGAGCATCCTCGCCGGTCTGCGCAAACAGGTGTTTGTCTCCGAGCAGAGTGACGATGGCAAGCTGCTGACCGACTGGCAACAGTGGCTGGAGAAGCGCTCTCCCGAGCGTCCCTGGTTCTCGCTGGTCTATCTCTCGAGCCCCGGCGACTACCAGTTACCCGCCACCATGAAGGGGCCGTTCCAACCGGAGCTTGCCAACTTCAATCCGGCGACCGCCTATCGGGCGGAGAACCTGCAAAAACTGGAAAACCGCTACAAGAACTCGGTCTTCTATACCGACCAGTTGCTTGAGCAGATGCTGACCAAATTGCAGTCGCAGGGGATGGACAGCAACACCATCGTCGTCATCACCTCCAACCACGGTCAGGAGTTCAACGACACCCGCAGCAACAGCTGGGGCGCAGGCAGCAACTACTCACCCTATCAGGTGCAGGTACCGCTGGTACTGGCCTGGCCGGGGCGCGGCAGTGACGTTCGGGAACAACCAAGCAGCCATTTTGATCTGGCGCCGACCCTGATGCAGGGGATGCTGGGCGTGCGCAATCCGGCGCGCGATTACAGCGTTGGCCGCTCGCTGTTTGATACCAGCCCGCGCAACTGGCTGCTGGCCGGGGATCAGAACGACTTCGCCATCTATGAAGGGGAGACCATCACCCACTTCAACAAGCAGGGTGACTTCGAGCTGCTGGAGCGCAACAGCTATCGCCCGCTCAAGCACGGCACCCCGGATATGGGCGCCATGATCCAGGTGATGAACGAGCTGAACCGCTTCTATCGCAACCAGTGAAGCGCCCGTTGATGGCTTGATACCATAAAAAACGCCCCGAATTCGGGGCGTTTTTCGTTGTATATCCGGGCCACATTTACGACTGTTAGCCACCCCACCCTTGCGGGTACTTGTAGCCGACGAAGCGCTTGGCTGCATAGGCTTTGAAAGTCGCCGAGTTGTAGGCCGCCGCCACATCTTTGGCAAAAGGCTGATCCGCATCTGCGCTTTTCACCACCACCCAGTTGATAAAATCGTAGCTGCGCTCCAGAAACAGTCCTTCACTGAACGGGATTCCGCTGGAGGCGGCAAAATTACCGTTGATCACCGAGAAGTCCACATCCTCCCGCGAGCGGGGCAACTGCGCGGCTTCCAGCAGTACCAGCTTGAGATTGTGCGGATTGTTCACCACATCAAACTCGCTCGCTTTTAGCGGGTTTATCCCCTCCTTGAGAGTGAGCCAACCAAGATCCTGCAGCATCAACAACGCCCGCGCCTGATTGGTGGGATCGTTGGGGATGGCCACCGTGCTCCCCTCTTTCACCTTGTCGAGTGCTGCCAGCTTGCCGGAGTAGAGTCCCATCGGACCGGTTGGCACCTGGGTAATGGGCGCCAGCGACAAGCCGCGATCTTTGGCAAAACTCTCCAGATAGGGTTTGTGCTGGAAGCAGTTCACATCCAGTGATCCGTCAGCCAGAGCAATATTGGGGGTCACATAATCGGTGAACTCCACCAGCTTGACCTTGTACCCCTTGGCCTCCAGCTGCGGCTTGATGGAGTCGGTCACCATGTCGGCGAAATCCCCCACCGTGGTACCAATCACAATCTCCTGTTTGGTCGGTATGGACGCATCGGCGGCAACCGCGGAAAAAGAGAGGCTCCCGACCGCCATCGCGGCAATAAAGGTGCTGGCGCCAGCAGTGGCGCGCAAGGAAGCAGTCAAAGGAGAAGATAAGAAGGAACGAAACGGCATAGGGACTCCCTGTCAGGTACGCATCAAACTATGGGACTACGGCGGGGTGGCTCTCAGAGATTAAGCCCCTCAAGCCACAGCAATCCAGCCATCCAAACGGCTATTTTGGTTACCATAACAGAGCCATCCACCGCCGCCAAGCAATAAACCGCTGGTTCCACCTCATCACCCTTGCTGTCACCCCCGAATGCATAGCTGCACTCACGTTGGCACACACAACCATGCCGCTCACGTTCAAGAGCGCACAAGCTCCCCTCGGGATTGCCCCGAATCGAGATGGCTGCGGCGAAGGAGAGTCGCGAGAGGAGTGAATTACAGATAAAAAGATCAGTAGCGAGCGGTGAGAACCATTCTCAATAAAACACATAACCAGCGTCATTGGAATACCTACCATAAACCAGATCGGATTTCTTTGAACCTCATTGCGTTTTTTGAAAATGGCTCTTTTTGAACCCCTTTCACCCGTGTATAGATTTCCGTCGCACTCAGGATGAGTGCGATCCAAGATGGAGTTAAAAAAATAATGAAGCAAACATCGTTAGCACTGGCGATCACAGCACTGCTGTCGACCCTGCCCAGTGCGCTCGTTCAGGCAAATGAAGGTTGTGCGCCGCTCACCGGCAAGGAGAGCGGCATGGATATCGGACGCAGCAGCACCGAGCGCTGCCTGCCAGGTGCCAATCCCCTGCAGGATCAGCAGTGGTATCTGCTCAACAGCGGCCAGGATGGATTCAGCGCCCGTGGCGGTATAGCGGGCAATGATCTCAACCTCTGGTGGGCTCATCGCACCGGTGTGCTGGGCCAGGGAGTCAATGTGGCCGTGGTGGATGATGGCTTGGCTATCGCCCACCCGGATCTGGCGGAGAACGTCCGTCCGGGCTCAAAAAACGTGGTGACCGGTAGCGATGACCCGACACCGACCGATCCGGATACGGCCCACGGCACCTCGGTCTCCGGCATTATTGCGGCGGTAGACAACGCCATCGGCACCAAGGGGATTGCCCCGCGAGCCCAGTTGCAGGGGTTCAACCTGCTGGATGACAACAGCCAGCAGTTGCAGAAAGATTGGCTCTACGCCCTTGGCGACAGCGATGCCAGCCGCGACAACCGGGTGTTCAACCAGAGCTACGGCATGAGTGTGGTGGATCCCCGCTCTGCCAACTCTCTGGATCAATCCCAGCTTGATCGCCTGTTTGAACAGCAGACCCTCAAGGCGCAGGGCGCGGCCTATATCAAGGCCGCCGGCAACGGCTTCAACAAGATAGCGGCGGGCGGCTATGTGCTTAACCGCACCGGCAATGGTCCCAAATTGCCGTTTGAAAACAGCAACCTCGATCCCTCCAACAGCAATTTCTGGAACCTGGTGGTGAGCGCGCTCAATGCCGATGGCGTCAGATCCTCCTACTCCAGCGTCGGCAGCAACATCTTCCTGAGTGCGACCGGCGGCGAGTACGGTACCGACTCTCCGGCGATGGTGACCACGGATCTGCCCGGCTGCGACATGGGTTACAACCGCACCGACGATCCCAGCACCAACCGGCTGCACGGCAACCCGCAACTGGATGCCAGCTGCGACTACAACGGCGTGATGAACGGCACCTCCTCCGCCACCCCCAGCACCTCCGGCGCCATGGCGCTGCTGATGTCCGCCTACCCGGATCTGTCGGTGCGGGACCTGCGGGATCTGCTGGCGCGCAGCGCAACCCGGGTCGATGCCACACAGAAACCTGTGATGGTCAGCTACACCAGCAACACCGGCAAGGTGCGTGATGTGAAAGGGCTGGAAGGGTGGGAGCGCAATGCCGCCGGCATGTGGTTCAGCCCGACTTACGGTTTTGGTCTGATCGACGTCAACAAGGCCCTTGAGCTGGCAGCCAATCACCAGCCCCTGCCCCCGCTGGTGCAACTGCCATGGCAGAAGATCAATGTTAGCGGCAGTGCCGCCGCCATTGCGGATGTGGGCAACAGCCCGACCATCTCGACAACCCGCATTGCCACACCGTTGACGGTAGAAGCGGTTCAGGTGATGGTGAGCCTGGATCACCAGCGTCTGCCCGATCTGCTGATCGAACTGGTCTCCCCCGCTGGCACCCGCAGCATCCTGCTGAGCCCCTTCAACAGCCTGGTCGGCCAATCTCTCGACCAGCAGCAACTGGGCTTTGTGCGAACCAAGGGATTGCGTGACATGCGGATGCTATCCAACAAGTTCTACGGCGAATCGGCGCAAGGCACATGGCGACTGGAAGTAACCGATGTTGCCAACGGTACCCGTCAGGTCTCTCTGCTCAATCGCGAGACCCGTGAGCGTACCACCCTGACCGAGCGCAACAATCGCCAACCGGGCAAGCTGATCTCATGGTCCCTGCGGGTCCTGGGTCACGATGCCAACCGCAGCTAACACGCTAGGAGTATTACCATGAACAAACCTGTTACCTTGCTTCTGGCAACCCTGCTGGCCCCCCTCTCTGGACAGCTCTGCGCCCAGGAGTCCGTCACCATGGATGGCAAGCAGTACAGCACCATAGAGGTGAACGGCCAGACCTACCTCATTCCTGACAACGGCAGCAAGAAGCGGGTCGCCCGCAGCCTTGACAGCAAGGTCCCGCAACAGACCCTGCGCCGCGGCGACGTGTTGATGCAAGGGGCCGCTAGCCCGGAGCTGACTGTAAGCGGCACCCTGCTGGTGGAAGCTGACGATGCCAGCGCCAAGGCGCTGGCGACTCGCCACGGCCTGAACTTCAAACAGAGCAGCGGTGGTATCGCCCTGCTGGAGGCCAAACCGGGCACCGATCTCAACGCCATCGCCACCAAGCTCCAGAGCGAGGGGGTGAAGGTACAGATCGAGCTGTCGGGGGCCGAACAGCAGCCGAAATAGGTCGCGACACACAGATAACAAAGGGGGCCATTATGGCCCCCTTTCTGCTGCTCATTTTGATAGTGGCTTACTTGGCGCCATGCTGCTCCGCCAGATAGAGCCAGGTATCGACCACGGTATCGGGGTTGAGTGACACCGAATCGATCCCCTGCTCCACCAGCCAGGCAGCAAAGTCCGGATGATCAGATGGGCCCTGACCGCAGATCCCCACATACTTGCCCGCCTTGCGCGCGGCCTGAATCGCCATCGACAGCAGCGCCTTGACCGCATCGTTGCGCTCGTCGAACAGGTGGGCGATAAGCCCCGAGTCCCTATCAAGTCCAAGGGTGAGCTGGGTCATGTCGTTGGAGCCGATGGAGAAGCCGTCCACGTGCTCGAGGAACTTGTCTGCCAAGAGGGCGTTACTCGGGATCTCGCACATCATGATCACCTTGAGCCCCCGCTCGCCACGGCGCAGACCGTTTTCGGCAAGGATGTCGATCACCTGCTCCGCCTCGCTCACGGTGCGCACGAAGGGGATCATCACCTCGACGTTGGTCAGCCCCATGACATCACGCACCCGCTTGATCGCCTCGCACTCGAGGGCAAAACAGGGGCGGAAGCTGTCGGCGATGTAGCGCGACGCGCCACGAAAACCGATCATCGGGTTCTCTTCGTGAGGCTCGTAGCCACGGCCGCCCACCAGGTTGGCGTACTCGTTGGACTTGAAGTCCGACATCCGCACGATCACCCGCTCCGGCCAGAAGGCGGCGGCCAGGGTGGCGATGCCCTCGGTCAGCTTGGCAACGTAGAACTCCCGCGGGCTCTCGTAACCGGCGATCATCTTGCCGATGGTGGCCTTGAGCTCGGGACTCTGGCTGTCAAACTCCAGCAGCGCCTTGGGGTGCACCCCGATCATCCGGTTGATGATGAACTCGAGACGGGCCAGCCCGACACCGGCATTGGGCAACTGGGCAAAATCGAACGCCCGATCCGGGTTGCCGACGTTCATCATGATCTTGATGGGCAGACGCGGCATATTGCCCACCTCGGTGACCGCCACGTCGAAGTCGAGTTCGCCGTCGTAGATGAAACCGGTATCCCCTTCCGCGCAGGAGACGGTGATAAGCTGGCCAGCCTCGATGCTATCAGTGGCATTGCCACAGCCCACTACCGCCGGAATGCCCAGCTCGCGGGCGATGATGGCGGCGTGACAGGTACGGCCGCCCCGGTTGGTGACGATGGCAGAGGCCCGCTTCATGATGGGCTCCCAGTCCGGGTCGGTCATGTCGGTGACCAGCACATCGCCGGGTTGTACTTCGTCCATCTGGCTGATGGATGAGATGACCCGCGCCGGGCCCGCGCCAATCTTGTGACCGATAGCCCGCCCCTCGATCAGCACCTTGCCCGCTTGCTTGAGGGCAAAACGCTCGAGGGTGTTAGCCTCCTGGCGGCTGCGCACGGTTTCCGGGCGGGCCTGCACGATATAGAGTTGGCCATCCTGACCATCCTTGGCCCACTCGATATCCATCGGTCGACCATAGTGCTGCTCGATGATGAGGGCCTGTTTCGCCAGCGCCATCACCTCCTCATCGGTGATGCAGAAGCGGCTACGCTCGGCCTCATTGGTGTCGACAATCTTCACCTGACGGCCGTGACCGGCATCGTCCGAGTAGGTCATCTTGATAAGCTTGGAGCCGAGAGTCTTGCGTACCACCGCCGGGCGGCCCCCCTTGAGAGTCGGCTTGTGCACATAGAATTCATCCGGGTTGACCGCGCCCTGCACCACCATCTCGCCAAGACCATGGGCCCCGGTAATAAAGACCACATCGTTGAAGCCGGACTCGGTATCCAGAGTAAACATGACGCCGGAGGCGGCAAGATCCGAGCGCACCATCCGCTGTACCCCGGCCGAGAGGGCAACGCCCTTGTGGTCGTAGCCCTGATGCACCCGATAGGAGATGGCGCGATCGTTGAACAGGGAAGCAAACACATGCTTAACCGCCGTCATGACGGCATCGATGCCACGTACGTTGAGGAAGGTCTCCTGCTGACCGGCAAAGGAGGCGTCCGGCATATCCTCGGCGGTGGCGGAGGAGCGCACCGCAAACGAGGCCTCGACACCGGCACTCAACTTTTCATAGGCAACCCGGATAGCCTGCTCCAGCTCGGGCTGGAAAGGGGCTTCGATCACCCAGTCGCGGATCTGCTGACCGACCCGGTTGAGGGCGGCGATATCGTCCACGTCGAGATTGTCGAGCAGATGGTGGATCTTGCCGTTGAGGCCGCTTGACTCCAGAAACTCGTTAAACGCAAAGGCGGTGGTGGCAAAGCCCCCCGGCACGGATACGCCAGCGCCAGAGAGGTTGCTAATCATCTCGCCAAGGGATGCGTTCTTGCCGCCAACTCGTTCTACGTCCTGCATTCCGAGTTGTTCGTACCAGAGCACGTACTGTTGCACTTGGATGTCTCCAGGTTGGTGGGCACCGATGCCATAGCACCTCGTGCGCCCGATTTAATCGATGAGGTTATGGGTAAGTCAGGTGTGTTATTGTCTGTTTCTTTTGTTGCCAACGACCATGAAAACGTTTTCTATTGGTTTTCAAAAAAATCCCCGAGCAAGCGTTGGGGATGGTCGAATGACCGGAACATTCTACAATGGCGACACAAAAAGATAACGATTCAGGTTTGCAAGCCACTTCACAACTTGGGCACAGCAGACCGGTTGACAAAACTGGTATGGTTTCGGGAGATACTTCTCACCCCTTACCCCATGCGACCCCACCCGCGGTATCACAGGAGCCCTACGTGCACACCGTATTTTATGTTTCAGACGGCACCGCCATCACCGCCGAAGTGTTCGGCCACGCGGTACTGAGCCAGTTTCCGCTGGCCTTCGAGCAGATCACTATCCCCTTTGTGGAGACACTGGAGAAAGCCCGTCAGGTACGGATGCGGATCGACGAGCAGTTCCGCCAGACCGGGGTACGCCCCATCCTGTTTCACACCATCGTCGACCCGCTGGTACGGGAAGAGGTACTGAAATCGGAAGCGTGCGGCCACGACTTTCTCAATACCTTCGTCAGCCCGCTGGAGCAGGAACTGGGGGTAAAAGCCGAGCCCCGCCTCCACCGCACCCACGGCATGGAGAACCGCAAGCTCTATGACGATCGCATCGAGGCGGTCAACTTTGCGCTGGCCAACGACGATGGCATCACCACCAAAGAGTACGATGAGGCGGACATCATCCTGATCGGGGTCTCCCGCTGCGGCAAGACCCCCACCAGCCTCTATCTGGCGCTGCAGTTTGGCATTCGCGCCGCCAACTACCCCTTTATCGAGCAGGACATGGGGATGCTGGAGCTGCCCGCCCCCCTCAAGGCCAACCGTCACAAGCTGTTTGGCCTCACCATAGCGCCGCAGCGGCTACACGAGATCCGTAACCAGCGCCGTGCCAACAGCCGCTACTCCTCCATCGAACAGTGCGAGCAGGAGCTGGCCTGCGTGGAGCGACTGTTTCGCCAGGAGGCGATACGCTTCCTGGATACCAGCTCCCACTCGGTGGAGGAGATCAGCGCCAAGGTTCTCGAGGCAACCGGTCTGCGCCGTCAGCTCTGTTAAGCCAGCTTGACAGCTATCGGCATCAACAAAAGATAAAAATTACAGTGTCGCGGCGAAAGTCAGCTGTGGCGAACTGCAATTCACATAGATGACAGTGAAAAGCGTGGGTAAAAAAGGGATAAGCACCACAAATGCTTATCCCTCTTCTTGTCGACCTTGCCGTTGTGCCCTTGTCACCCGCTGCCAGTTAGCCGCTATTCGATTCCGTTCTGCTGCGCTCGGCAAACAGCCAGCGTTCACTAACGATTGAGCTCAGGGTTGTTCATCAACCGAGCATAGAAGGCCAGCAAACCGTGGCGCAGGCGAACCCGCTCCGCCAGCCAGCCGCCAACGAGCGCCCCCGTTACCCCACCCACCAGCAACAGCGGCTGCCAGTAGTGCAGCAACTCCTGATCACCGAGTAACAGCCAACCCAGCAACATAATCGCGGCCACCAGCAACAACAGCGGACTGGCGGCAATCCCTAACCAGAGCGCCACCAGTACACCCTGGGCAACCCCTTGTTGCAGCACGCTTTCGCGCTTTCTGTACTCCAACTCCCTGCACTCTTCCCTGTACTCTCGCTTGTTTGGCATCATTTGCATCCATTTGTGGCTTGGCACCACAAAAGAACACCAACAAGACAAAATGTCAATAAAACAGAATTCGATTGCACAAACATCAACCAAAAACTACTAAGAAGCCTCTGCAGATCATGAAAAAGCTGCCTTTGGTACAAAAGACGGCCATTAGAGATGGAAAACAGGTGCATTCATGGCGGATTATCACTATTCTGCTTCGGTTGCCAGCCAACAGTAAAAATTGAAAATTGCATGTCGTAACGAAATAAATACAGCTTTCGTCAGGTTTTGGCTACGCACTGCGGCCTGCTCAGGATGAGCCCAACACCGACCAGAGACAACAGAGACGTAAGGACAGACCCATGGATTTGAAACAAGACGGTGAGGAGCTGAAGCGCGGCCTTAAAAACCGCCACATTCAGTTGATTGCTTTGGGCGGCGCCATCGGCACCGGCCTCTTTCTGGGCATTGCCCAAACCATCAAGATGGCAGGCCCCTCAGTCCTGCTGGGGTATGCCATCGGCGGCTTTATCGCCTTCCTGATCATGCGCCAGCTCGGTGAAATGGTGGTGGAAGAGCCGGTAGCTGGCTCCTTCAGCCACTTTGCCTACAAATACTGGGGCGAGTTTGCCGGTTTTGCGTCCGGCTGGAACTACTGGGTGCTCTACGTGCTGGTGAGCATGGCCGAGCTGACCGCAGTGGGCATCTATGTCCAGTACTGGTGGCCCGAGATCCCGACCTGGATGTCGGCAGCCTTCTTCTTCGTGCTTATCAACGCCATCAACCTCTCCAACGTCAAAGCGTTTGGCGAGATGGAGTTCTGGTTCGCCATCATCAAGGTAGTCGCCATCATCGGCATGATTGGCTTTGGCGGCTATCTGCTCCTCTCCGGTGCCGGCGGACCCGAGGCGAGCGTCACCAACCTGTGGGCTCAGGGCGGTTTCTTCCCCAACGGCATCAGCGGTCTGGTGATGGCGATGGCGGTGATCATGTTCTCCTTTGGCGGTCTGGAGCTGGTGGGCATTACCGCCGCCGAAGCGGATAACCCCGAGAAGAGCATTCCCAAGGCCACCAATCAGGTGATCTACCGCATCCTCATCTTCTACATCGGCGCTCTGGCTATCCTGATGTCCCTCTACCCTTGGGGTAAAGTGGTGGAAGGGGGCAGCCCGTTCGTGATGATTTTCCACGCACTGGACAGCAATCTGGTCGCCACCGTGCTCAACATCGTGGTGCTGACGGCCGCACTGTCGGTCTACAACAGCTGCGTCTACTGCAACAGCCGGATGCTGTTCGGTCTGGCCAAACAGGGCAACGGCCCGAAAGCCCTGCTCAAAACCAACAAGAGCGGCGTGCCGCTGGTTGCACTCTCGGTCTCGGCCATCGCCACCCTGCTCTGCGTGCTGATCAACTACCTGATGCCGGGCAAGGCGTTCGGCCTGCTGATGGCGCTGGTGGTCTCCGCACTGGTGATCAACTGGGCGATGATCAGCCTCGCGCACCTCAAGTTCCGCAAGGCCAAGGTCGCAGAGGGTGTCCAGCCCAAGTTCAAGGCGTTCTGGTATCCCTTCGGCAACTACCTCTGCCTCGCGTTCATGGCTGGCATCCTGGTGATCATGTATATGACCCCCGATTTCCGCATCTCGGTCGAACTGATCCCAGCCTGGCTGGTGGTGTTGGGCATTGGCTTTGTCATCAAGCGCAAAGGACAAGCCCAAAGCAAGGTCGCAGCCAATCTGGGTTAATGCCCGAATCTAGCGACATCAATGCAAAACGCCGATCACATGATCGGCGTTTTTTTATTGCGCGCAGCGCAACTGACCGCACTACTAGCAGCCATAGCCCTCAGGAAGGCAGCTCTTGCCTTTGATCTTGCCGATGCTCCGGGCTGTTGACGCAACACTCATCGCGGAAAAAGGCGATGATCTCCTCCAACACCGCGTATTGAGAGACGCAAAGCAGGGTGCGACTCTCCCGGTTTTGCTTCACCAGCCCCACCGAGACCAGCGCCGCAATATGGTGGCTGAGGGTGGAAGCGGGGATCGCCAGCTGCTTTTGCAGCTCACCCACCGGCAGCCCCTGCTCTCCCGCCTTGACCAGATGCTTGAAGATAAACAGCCGGGTCGGATGACCCAGCTCTTTCAATGCCTTGGCGACCTCTTCCAGTTGCATCTCTGCGCCCTCCACAAATTTGATATTTCGATAATACCAGAAATATCTTGACCGGCCATTCATTTCGATTATTTTGGAAATATAGAAACCATGTGAGGGTACGACAATGAATGAGTGGTTAACCATGCTGACCGATGCAGCCCAGATGTTCCTGTTTCTGGCTGTCGAGCTGTCGGTGCTGTTTCTGGTCATTAGCGCCGGGGTCAGCCTGATCCGTCAGAAGATCCCCGACGAGAAGATCCAGCGGATGCTGGGGGCGAGACATGGCAAGGGCTATCTGCTCTCAGCCCTGCTCGGTGCCGTCACCCCCTTTTGCAGCTGCTCCACCATCCCCATGCTGAGAGGGCTGCTCTCGGCCAAGGCTGGCTTTGGCCCCACCCTCACCTTCCTGTTTATTTCGCCACTGCTGAACCCCATCATCGTCGGCTTGATGTGGGCCACCTTTGGCTGGAAAGTGACCCTGCTCTACGCCGTAATCGCCGCCAGCGTCTCCGTCATGGCGAGCATGCTGCTCGACAGATTGGGGTTCGAGCGCCATGTCATCGACCCCAAAGAGGCCACCCCCTCTTGCGGTAGCGGCTGTGGCCCGGCGACCCGCGCCACCACTCAAGCACATTGCAGTGACAACCAACGCAGTACCATTAGCGCAATCAAACAACTCAAGGGAGCGGCGTGCTGCCCGGCACCGCAACCAGAGATGGCAAAACAGGCCACCCTCTCCTGCTGCGGCGATGGCACGGCAGCCCTGACCCGTGCACCACAGCTCCCCACCGCCTGGGTCAAAGCTCGCATCGATGCCTGGCAGCAGTTCAAAGCGGTATTGCCCTTCCTGCTGCTGGGGGTGCTTATCGGCTCATTTATCTACGGCTTTATTCCGGCCGAGTGGATCGCAGCCCATGCTGGTGCCGACAACCCGCTGGCCATCCCCTTCAGCGCCATCGTCGGGATCCCGCTCTACATCCGTGCCGAGGCCGTGATCCCGCTGGCGTCGGTGCTGCTGGGCAAAGGAATGGGGATGGGCGCCGTCATGGCGCTGATCATCGGCAGTGCCGGCGCCAGCCTGACCGAGGTGATCCTGCTCAAATCGATGTTCAGAACACCGATGATTGCGGCCTTCCTTACCGTGATACTCGGCATGGCGATCCTGATGGGCTACCTGACGCAACTGCTGTTTTAAGTCGCCCATCATTAAACAGACAGGGTGTTAAGCCAGCAGAGTGTGAAACCATCCGGCACCTCATAGACAAAACGCCGATCAACTGATCGGCGTTTTGTCTATTCCGTACGGCAGTCAATTTGAGACAGCCAAAGGATGAGGGGTTTGCTGCTCTCCGGGCCATGTGACTTGGCCTGCCTCCCCTCACCGAACTGTGCTGTCAAAATGTGAGACCCATCCCGTCCCCACGCAGTAGCACAAGAGTTAATGTGCAACAACACAATAAATGAACATCCTCTGCCATACTCAAACGAAGTATTCCGTTACGCCGAAACCGGAGCCTGATCATGGTAACCAGCTCGCTTCACACCACAGATACCGAGGTTGAATTTGCCGACGATATCCAGTTGGTATCGACGACCGACCTCAAAGGGGACATCACCTACGCCAATCCGGCGTTTTGTCAGGTGGCAGGCTATCGCCTGGAAGAGATGTTGGGGCAGCATCACAATCTGGTGCGCCACCCCGACATGCCCAAGGCAGCGTTTGCCGATCTCTGGGCCCACCTGCAGGCAGGCAAACCATGGCGAGGCATGGTAAAAAACCGCTGCAAAGATGGTCGTTATTATTGGGTTGATGCCTATGTCACCCCGATTTATGAAGATGGCAAGATGGTGGGTTACCAATCCGTCCGCTGCCGTCCCGCAGCAGAGCACAAAGCGCGTGCCAGCAAGATGTACAAAACCCTTAAAGCCCGTGAAACCGGCTCTGCCATTCACATGGGCCTGCGTCAACTCACACCGGCCATGATGACCATCCCCCTGCTGCTCGTCAGCGTGATCAGCGCGCTCTGGCTGCTCTCACCGCTGCAGGCGCTCTGGGTCATCATTCCCCTCTTGGCAGCCATCTGGTTCAATCGCCACCCTCTCTTCCTCACACCGCGATTCTTGCAGCAGCTCGAACAGGATTACGACAGCATCAGCCGCCTTATCTTCTCGGGGGATGCCCCCCACAGCATTGCCGATTTCCATATCAAGCTCGGGCAAGCGAAGATCCGTACCGTACTCGGCCGGGTGGATGACACCACCGCGTCGCTCAATGCCATGGCCAATGACCTGCGCGGCTCCGCCTCGCTGGCCAGCCAGGATATCTCTTCGCAAGACACGCAGATCCAGCAGATTGCCACCGCCGTCACCCAGATGGCTTCGGCCGCCGAGGAGATCAACCGCAATATTCAAGACAGCAACAGCCAGATTGAAGAGGCCCGCCGCCACTGCATCACCACCAGTACCCAACTTTCAGAAGCGGGAGAAGAGATGTCGGCGCTGGCCACCCAGGCGGAGCAAGCCTTTCAGTCAGCCGTCGAACTGGCGAGCGAATCCGAGCGGATCGGCACCATCATGAGCGAAATTCGCGGCATTGCAGATCAAACCAACCTGCTGGCGCTCAATGCCTCCATCGAAGCCGCACGGGCAGGCGATCAGGGGCGTGGCTTTGCAGTGGTGGCGGACGAGGTTCGCAGCCTGTCGACCAGAACCCACAAGGCGACAGAGCAGATCCAGAACAGCATTGGCCATATCCAGCAAACCCTGGGGGGATGGAAAGAGATGATGCATCTCAATGTGACCAGAACCAACGCCTGCCTCGCCACCACCCGGGCAAGCACCGGCAACCTGAATCAGGTTGTGGTCGAGATAGACAAGGTCTCTGATTTTTCCAACCAGATCACCGCCGCGGCCACCGAGCAACAAGCGGTCATCGAGGAGATCAGTCGCAATATCAACCAGATATCCTCGCTCTCTCACGATAACAGTCTCAAAATCGATCAGGTGAGTGAAACCAGTGCCAACTTGCAGAGCAAAGCGAGCCAGCTCAAGGACTTAAGCCGGACGTTTGGATAGCAGCATGCAGATAAAGTCCATGTAAACGAAGGGCCACCCGTCTGGGTGGCCCTGTTGTTTATAAGGCTTAACTGTAGCTCCTAAACGCCACTTATTTGGCGTAATCCTCAGTCGGGATACAGGAGCAGAACAGGTTGCGATCGCCGTAGACATCGTCGATGCGGTTCACAGAGGGCCACAACTTGGCGGCGCGCACGGCGTCGGACGGGAAGACCGCCTCGGCGCGGCTGTAGCCACGGGACCACTCTGCATCCATCACATCATCCTGGGTGTGCGGCGCATGGACCAGCGGGTTGTCGGCGAGGCTCCACTGCCCCTCCTGCACCTTGGCAATCTCGGCGCGGATGGACGTCATCGCCTCGACGAAGCGATCCAGTTCGCGCTTGGATTCCGACTCGGTCGGCTCGACCATCAGGGTGCCCGCTACCGGGAAGCTCATGGTCGGTGCGTGGAAGCCGTAGTCCATCAGCCGCTTGGCCACGTCCATCTCGCTGATGCCGGAAGTCTCCTTGAGCGGACGGATATCCAGGATGCACTCGTGGGCCACCCGACCGTTGCGGCCAGAGTAGAGCACCGGGAAGGATTCGCCCAGCTTCTTGGCCAGATAGTTGGCGTTGAGGATGGCAACCTGAGTGGATCTCTTCAGTCCCTCGTCACCCAGCATGGCGATATACATCCAGCTGATGGGCAGGATGCTGGCCGAACCGAACGGTGCAGCCGACACGGCGCCGTTATCACGGCTCTCCTTGTCGGTCTTGACTACGGCGTGACCGGCCACGAACGGTGCCAGATGCTTCTTCACGCCGATGGGGCCCATGCCCGGGCCGCCACCGCCGTGAGGAATGGCGAAGGTCTTGTGCAGGTTGAGGTGAGAGACGTCCGCCCCGATAAAGCCCGGCGCCGTCAACCCGACTTGCGCGTTCATATTGGCGCCGTCCAGATAGACCTGACCACCGTGCTGGTGAACGATGTCGCACACCTCCTTGATGGTCTCCTCATACACCCCGTGGGTGGAGGGGTAAGTCACCATCAGACAGGAGAGTTGATCCCCCGCCTCGGCGGCCTTGGCGCGCAGGTCGTCGAGATCCACGTTGCCGGACTTGTCACAGGCGGTGACGATCACCTTGAGCCCCGCCATCTGGGCAGAGGCCGGGTTGGTGCCGTGGGCAGAAGCTGGGATCAGGCAGATGTCGCGATGCCCTTCACCACGGGATTCATGGTACTTCTTGATGGCGAGCAGACCCGCGTACTCCCCCTGAGCACCTGAGTTGGGCTGCATGCAGACCGCATCGTAACCAGTCACCTTCACCAGCCAGTTTTCGAGGTCGGCCAGCAGCAACTGGTAGCCCTTGGCCTGTGCCAGCGGGGCGAACGGGTGCAACTTGCCAAACTCGGGCCAGGTCACCGGGATCATCTCGGCGGTGGCGTTGAGCTTCATGGTGCAGGAGCCGAGCGAAATCATGGCGTAGTTGAGCGCCAGATCCTTGGCTTCGAGACGGTGGATGTAGCGCAGCATCTCGGTTTCGGAGTGGTACTTGTTGAACACCTCGTGGGTCAGCACGGCGTCGGTGCGCAGCAGATCCTGCGGGATAGCGTGATGAGCCTGAGCCGCCTTGTCGAGAGCCTCGATATCAAGCCCGTGACCTTGACCGAGGAAGAGCTCAAACAGCTCGGCCACATCAGCGCGGGTGGTGGTTTCAGAGAGGGAGACCCCTACCGCACCGTCGAGGTCTGCACGCAGGTTGATGCCGAGCCCCTCGGCCTTGGCAATGAGTGCTGCTTTATCTGCCGTCTGCACGGTCAGGGTATCGAACCAGCTGGCATGCTTAAGGGCTACCCCCTTGGCCTGGAGGCCGAGCGCCAGAATGGTGGTGAGACGGTGCACACGGGAGGCGATGGTTTTCAGCCCCACCGGGCCGTGATAGACGGCGTAGAAGCTTGCCATGTTGGCCAGCAGCACCTGAGCGGTACAGATGTTGGAGTTGGCTTTCTCGCGGCGGATATGCTGCTCGCGAGTCTGCATCGCCATACGCAGCGCGGCCTTACCGCGGGCATCCTTGGAGACACCGATGATGCGGCCCGGCATGGAGCGCTTGTAGGCATCGCGGGTGGCGAAGAAGGCGGCATGGGGGCCACCGTAGCCCATAGGCACGCCAAAACGCTGGGCAGAGCCCAACACAACATCGGCGCCCAGCTCGCCCGGGGATTTGAGCAGCAGCAGAGAGAGCAGATCGGCGCTGACGCAGGCCAGCCCTTTCTGGGCCTGTACGGCGGCAATCAGGGCGCGCAGATCTTTCACTTCCCCTGTGGTGGTGGGGTACTGGAACAGGGCACCGAACACCTCTTCGCTCACTGCATCGCTCGCGGCGCCAACCGCCACGTCGAAACCGAAGTGAACCGCGCGCTCCTTGACCACGTCGATCACCTGCGGGTGCACGTCATCGGCCACGAAGAAGAGGTTGGATTTGGACTTGGCCATCCGCTTGGCCAGCGCCATCGCCTCGGCGGCGGCGGTCGCTTCATCCAGCAGGGAGGCGCTTGCCAGATCCATGCCGGTCAGATCCAGCGTCAGCTGCTGGAAGTTGAGCAGGGCTTCGAGACGGCCCTGTGCCAGCTCGGGCTGATAGGGGGTGTAGGCGGTATACCAGCCCGGATTTTCCAGCACATTGCGTAAAATGACGTGGGGCACATGGGTATCGTGATAACCCATGCCGATATAGCTCTTGGCAATCTTGTTCTGAGCGGCATAGCCCTTGAGCTTGGCCAGCGCCTCCACTTCGGTCATGCCGGCACCGATCCCAAGCGGGCCCGGCAGGCGAATGGCGGCGGGCACGGTCTGTTCAATCAAATCGTCCAGGCTTTCGGCCCCGACGGTCGCCAGCAGCTGGCGCAGCTCTTCCTCGCCCGGGCCGATATGGCGGCGGACAAAATCGGTTTTTTGCTCAAGTTCAAACAGTGACTGGGTCATTTCCCTATTTCCTGATAAATAAGTCCTGGCATGACATCCTGATAACCACGACCTGATGTTCCTGATCGTCGGCTGATACCGACGCCACTCATGTTCTGGGTCCCGCAGACAGGGTGCGGCACCGGATGCTGCGGCAGCATCAAGAGGGGATCGCCTTGTTTCGAACCCGCCCGTTTGCCCCCTAGGCACCTAGGCTGGTAAACGGCAGGCGTGGGCGACTTCACCCTTCCACCGGCCGGTGCTTGCACGGCTGGCTGTCATACAAAGGGGCCCTGCTGTGTTGGCAGGGCCCGGGGGCATTACTCTTCGTCCACCACGTTCTGGTAGCCTTCGGCATCCAGCAGGTTGGCCAGCTCGCTCTCGTCATCGAGCTTGATGCGGAACAGCCAGCCAGCGCTGTAGGGGTCGGAGTTGACCAGCTCGGGGCTCCCTTCCAGCTCTTCGTTGACGGCGATGACCTCGCCGCTCACCGGGCTGTAGATGTCGGAGGCCGCCTTGACCGACTCGGCCACGGCGCAGTCGTCACCGGCACTGACCTGCTTGCCCACTTCCGGCAGCTCGACAAACACCATGTCACCCAGCAGCTCCTGGGCGTGCTCGGTGATACCGACCACGGCCTCGCCGTTGGCTTCAACACGGATCCACTCGTGGGAAGTGGCATATTTCAGTTCGCTCGGGATATGGCTCATTTGTGCTTCCTTTGATCTTTGAGTCGCGTTTAAAAACGAATATGAAAAGCGATGGGGGAGGCACTGCCCTCCCCCAAAACGGTATTAAACCAGCTTCTGGCCGTTACGGACGAAAGCGGGCTTGGTGACCTTCACGGTGACCAGCTTTTTGCGGATCTCCACCTCGGCCAGCTCACCGATATCGCGGGGCACCCGCGCCAGGGCAATACTGTAGCCCAGGGTGGGCGAGAAAGAGCCGGAGGTGATCACACCTTCCCGCTTCTCACCATTTGCCGCGGTGAAGGTGACCGGCATACCGGCACGCAGCACCCCTTTCTCTTCCATCACCAGACCCACCAGCTTGGGCTGATTGCCCGCCGCTTTCTGTGCTTCCAGCACGTCGCGGCCGATGAAGTTGCGATCGCTCGGCTCCCAGGCGATGGTCCAGGCCATGTTGGCGGCCAGCGGAGAGATTGACTCGTCCATATCCTGACCATAGAGGTTCATCCCTGCTTCGAGACGCAGGGTATCGCGGGCTCCGAGGCCGCACGGGGCGACGCCGTTATCCAGCAGCGCTTGCCACAGCTCGCAGGCTTTCTCTTGCGGCACCACGATTTCATAACCATCTTCGCCGGTGTAGCCGGTAGTGGCGATAAAGAGATCGCCAGCCTGCACGCCGAAGAAGGGTTTCATCCCCACCACGGCGGTACGCTGAGCGGCGCTCAGCACGGCCGCAGCCTTGACCTTGGCGTTGGGGCCCTGCACCGCAATCATCGCAAGCTCCGGACGCTCGGTCACTGTGATATCGAAATCGATGGCGTGATGGCGGATCCAGGCCAGATCCTTCTCGCGGGTAGCGGAGTTGACCACCAGCCGGTAGAAGGTATCGGTCAGGTAATAGGTGATGAGGTCATCGATGACGCCGCCTTCCGGATTGAGCATGCCGCTGTAGAGGGCCTTGCCGGGGGCAGTGAGTTTGGCCACGTCGTTGGCCAGCAGGTGTTGCAGAAAGGCTTTGACCCGTTCGCCGGTCAAATCGACGATGGTCATGTGGGAGACATCGAACATACCGGCATCGCTGCGCACCGCGTGGTGCTCTTCCAGCTGGGAGCCGTAGTTGATGGGCATTTCCCAACCGTGGAAGTCCACCATCTTGGCGCCGGCTTCCAGGTGTTTGGGATGCAGTACAGTAGTCTGGATCATCGCATTCTTTCCTTAGCAAAAAGCCTTTTCGCTTTGGCGACCACCCTTGCGACCCGCGCCACCGCTCTGACTGCAATACGTACAGCAAAAAGCGACCGGATCCAAAAGTGTGTGCTCGCTCCTGCCCTTGCCAGGCAAGAGGGATTCCTTGAACGGAGCGGATTATATGACAAGCAGGCGAGCGTGCCGCTCAAAAAAAACTAATCCCCTCCCGTAAAACTGACTCCAGACACTAAGATAAATGCAGTGATAAAAACAGCCATAAGCCGACTCAGGCGAGATTAAATTTTGATTTTTACCGTTTCGTCACAATTTGCAGAAAAACGTTTCGCTCCAGAGCAAAATTAAAGGCTGACACCCAAAACGGGTCATCAGCCTTGTCGGATTACTTTTGTTGTCAAAAACGGCGAGTAATATTAGTTTTTTTCACCCTTGGCCTGCATGGCACTGCCCTTGGTCGCAGCAACAGCCCAGTCAGGACGGGCCAATGCGGGCAACTCTCCCTCCAGCCCCATGGCGGCGCGGATCACCCCCTCCTTGAACGGAGTCAGCAGATTGGCCGCGCGCAATCCCACGCCCCGCACCAGCTTCTTGAGCGGGTTGGCCCCGCTGAACAGCCGCTTGAGCCCCTCCATTGCCGCCAGCATGCGAGCCGCTTCGCTCTTGCGCCAGCGCTCGTAGCTGCGCAGGTTGGCGAGCAGGCCGATATCCTCGCCCGCGGCATGATTTTGCAAGATCTGCTCCGCCAGCGCGGCAGCATCCAGCAGGCCAAGGTTGACCCCCTGCCCCGCCAGCGGGTGGATGGTATGAGCGGCATCCCCCACCAGCACCAGCCGCTCGCGAGCAAAGTCGCGGGCATAGCGGGCGGTAAGAGGAATCGCGCTGCGCGGCCCCTCCACCTTGCACAGACCGAGCCGGGCATCAAAGGCGGTGGTGAGCTGGCGATTGAACTGCTCGTCATCGCAGGCGCAGAGCGCCTCGGCGCGGGCCGCAGGCAGCGACCAGACGATGGAGCAGAGATTCTCTTGCCACAGCGGCAAAAAGGCGAGCGGGCCATCCGGGGTGAAGATCTGGCGAGCAACAGCTTCATGGGGTTCGGCGCAGCGCACCGTCGCCACCAGGGCGTGGTGGCCATAATCCCAGCTGGTAAGCGGGATATCAGCCTGACGGCGCACCCAGGAGTGGGCGCCATCGGCAGCCACCACCAGTTTGGCCGAGATGGCCTGACCATCTTCAAGGAGCAGCAGGGCGCCCGCCGGGCCGCTCTGCAGGCTCTTGGCTCTGGCGGGGGTCAGCAACTGGATATTGCTGGCACCTTCAATTGCCTCAAGCAGCGCCAGCTGGATCACCCTGTTCTCGACAATATGGCCGAGGTTGGCCTGACGCAGGCTGGCGGCATCGAAGTCGATATGGCCGAAACTGTCTTGCTCCCACACCGCCATCTTGTCGTAGGCCTGCAGGCGGCGCGCTTCAATGCCGTCCCAGGCGCCGACATGGCGCAGGATCTGCTGGCTGGCCAGACTCAGGGCGCTGACCCGATTATCGGCCACCTCCCCCAGCTGCGGATCGGGCAGTTGTCCCTCCACCACCAGCACCTTGAGGGCGCTATGTTTCAAGGCCGCAGCGAGCCCCAGCCCCACCATGCCGCCACCGACAATCACCACATCCACATTTTGCATCTGCATCATCTCATCCTTTCAGGGCTGACCGGCTGGCCAGCGAGGGGACGCCCGCAGGCATCACCTCTTTATTCAATAGATTTTGATCAACGAATGGTGGTCAACAGGTTCCACTCAACAAGTGCTGGCTAGTTGCCGCACACATCAGCGACAAAGCCCAGGGTGCGCGAGGCAAGCGGCGCCTTGAGGCACGGGAATCGCCCCATCAGGGTGAGCGCCAGATTGCGCCCCGCCACCAGCGGATCGTGACCATTGGAGAAGAGCTGGGCCAGCGAGGAGGTGAGCCAGACGGTCTGCTCCTGATCGCGCTGACGCTGCTGCCAGTAGCCATTCAGTACCTTGAAGCTGCCAATATCCTCCCCCTCTGCCAACGCCTTGGCTACGGCGCCGGTAAGCAGGTCCAGATCCCGCATCCCGAGGTTGAAGCCCTGTCCGGCAATGGGGTGCAGGGCATGCGCGGCATTGCCCACCAGCACGGTGCGTTGGGCCAGCGGGTAGTCACAGGCGGTCAGAATGAGCGGATAGACGTGACGCACGCCGCATCGCTCGAAGCGACCGAGCCGCCAGCCAAAGGCCTGCTGCAGACGGGCAAGAAACGCCGCCTCATCGAGGGACATCAGCTCATCCACCTCATGCTGCCCGACGCTCCACACGAGCGAGGAGAGCCCCTCCTGCATCGGCAGCAGGGCCAGCGGCCCCCCTTCGGTAAAACGCTCGAAGGCGCGTCCCTCAGGGTCTTGCGCCGTTTTGACCGTGGCGATGATGGCGTGCTGCTCAAAGTCGTGGCGGGTCACCGGCAACTTGAAGTGCTGACGCACAAAGGAGTTGCCGCCGTCTGCCGCCACCAGCAGGCGGGTCTCAATCTGTTCACCGCTCTCGAGAGTGAGGGTCACCTTCTTCTCATCGGGCGCAATCTCGCTCACCCGGGCCGGACAGCAGACCCGGATATTGGGAGAGGCCGCCATCGCCCGTTGCAGCTCATGACCGGCAGCTGCAAGCTCGATCACATGGCCCAGCGCGGGCAGACCGTATTCAGCGGCCGACAGGCGAGCCTGACCGAAGTGGCCCCGATCCGAGACATGAATCTGGGTAATGGGAGCGCAATGGGGGGCAAACAGCGGCCAGAGTCCGCGTCGCAACAGCGCATCACAGGTACCGGCCGAGAGCGCAATGGCGCGGGCGTCGAACCCTGAATGGGTGTGCTGTTCGGGGACGCTTGCCTCCAGCAGCAGGATCTCGAGGGGGCAGCCATCGGATCGAAGCTGGGCTGCCAGCGAGAGGGCCAGCACGGCGCCGCTCATTCCACCGCCGACCAGGGTGACATCGACCTGTCGCACATCAGATTGAGACATAAGCAGAGAGGAAGAAGTGAAAAAGGTGGCCTCATGCTATCACAAAGCCGCTGGCCGAATGCGAGGTCACCGGCAAAAAACCGGTTGCGCCTCACAGGGTTAGCCACCACAAGGGAATAAAAAAGAGCGCCATCAGGCGCTCTTGCAGATTCAGTAAGGGTCGCGTTGACCCGCACCTCAATGCAGGGTCGGCGGCGCGCTCGGGGTATCGGGGCGCTTGCCAAACTCTTCGAAGGCCATCATGACACCCAGTTTGACGTGTTCGTAGAGCACCAGGAAAGAGGCTTCGTTCTCGTCATCTTCCTGATCGAACTCGGCGGAGACCTGAGTGATGCTGGCGATATCCTGGATCATCTCCTGCAGCTCTTCCGACGCGCGGGAGAGCTCCTGCTGCACCACGCCAAAACCGGCCAGAAATGCCTGTGACCAGTCCACCAGCGAATCGATGCGCTCGTCGAGGGGAGCATCATCGCTTGGCAGCAACAGCTCGACGCCCTTCTGGGCCATCAGGCTCTCGACCACATTGTGATAAAGATCGGTCATCACCTGGCGCACCGGGGCCGGCAGGCCGAAACCGTCGTTCACCAGATCGTTGAAATGGGGCAGCCAACTCTTGTCGTCCAGTGCCACACCGCCGCACACCAGACCGCAGATCACACCATGGGCCTCTACTGCGCTGGCCATCAGCTCATGTTGTTCCATGATGTCGGCCACTGCCGCATATTTAAGGGGGTTCGTTTTGCTCATCGAGGATCCGCTCAAAGTTCAGTCAAATTTGCAGAATTAATGGTCAGGATCCTAGCATTCTCCCTCTTGCAGAGCCAGCAAGGCCTTGAAACTTATGCATCTGCGCTATATAGTCCCGCCCAGTTGTCCACGTGGATAAAGGCGGAAATCAGCTCCGCCGTATTGAGGAAGGCATGAGCACAGAGGCCGTAGAAATCGTCATTTTGGGACGTCCCTACAAGGTATCCTGTCCCTTGGGACAGCAGGATGCCCTGCGCCAGGCCGCCGAGCAGCTGACCGACAAGTTGATCGACCTGCGTCAACGCTCCAGAGTCTCCAGCAACGAGCAATTGGCTATCATGGCGGCGCTCAATTTCTGTCATGAGCTCTGCCTTGAAAAAGAGAAGAACCACCAATACTCTGAGACCATGGACAAGCGGATCAAGATGCTGCAGCGCACCATCGAAGCGGCCCTGATCGAGCACGGACAATATGGTGATTCCAGCGAAGAGGGGCAACAGCCCTAATCGCAAACCGTTTTAAAATTCCCTGGGATGTTTGTCAGCCGGTTCAAGTCCCCGAGCCGATATTCATACCAAACAGGGGATCTGCCTTCTGGCTATTGCGCATGCTCGGCACGACCGAGAAGCCTGCGGTCAGATCCGATCCCCGCCTTGAACCGACGGTTCAAGGGCCCAAACCGGCAACGGCATCTCGGGGTACCAACAGCAAAAGCCCGTCACCAGCGTGACGGGCTTTTTCTTTGCCTGATGATCAACGAACTGTCCCGTCCTGAATATGGTTTACACCTTTCCCCCCAATAAATGGAGAACCCGATGGGACAAGGTGTGAAACGGACACAGCCATAACGACAAAGCCCGCCAAACAGGCGGGCTTTGTTTTGCAACTGGCAAGCAAATTTAGATGGCCATCTGCTCGTGGGGGGAGCCGTGGTGACGCAGCCAGACAAAGCTCAGCGCCACGATCAGCACCATCAGGGTCATGATGGCCCCCAGGGTCACCTGTCCGGTCATCGGGAAACCGGCGGCCAGCAGGGTCACCACACCGGCACCCAGATTCTGCATCCCGCCGAGAATGGCCCCCGCGGTGCCGGCCTGACCCGGGAAAGGCTCGATGGCGCAGGAGGTGGCGGTCGGGTAGAGAATACCGCTACCGATGAAGTAGACAGCCGCACCACCAACCAGCGAGGCGGCACTCACCACCCCGAACAGCCCCGGCACCAGAATGATGAGGGAGCCGAGCGCCAGAAAGGCGATCCCCAGACGCATCAGCTTGCCCTGAGTCAAACGGAAGCTCAGCTTGGCAGAGAGCCAGGCCCCGAACAGATAGCCGGGCAGCGGCAGCACGAACAGCACGCTCACGGTACGGGCGCTCAGTTTCAGCACATCGCCCAGCAGCACACCGGCCGCAGCCTCGAACACAGCCAAACCGGCAAAGGTCGCCATCAGGCAAAGCAGGTTGCCCTGAAACTTGGGGTTGCCCAGCACATGACGATAGGCAGCACCGACGCGCAGCGGCTGACGAGCAGCAGCAGGCAGCGTCTCACCAAACCAGGCCATGATCGCCAGAGTGGCTACGGCACCAAAACCGAACAGGAACCAGTAACCGGCGCGCCAGTTGAACAGCTCGGTCAGCCAGCCACCCAGCACCGGGGCCAGCAGCGGGGAGAAGATCACCCCCATGCTCACCAGACTGTTGGCGCGGTTGAGCTCGGCGCCGTTGTAGCGATCGCGCATCACGGTACGGCTCATGGCGCCACCGGCACCGGTACCCAGCCCCTGAATAAAGCTACCCACTAGCAGGGCGGCAAAATGGGGGATGACCTGAATGATCAGGGTGCCCACCAGAAACACCATCATGCCGACGATCAGCACCGGGCGACGACCGATACGATCCGACAACGGCCCATAGACAAACTGGGAGAGGCCATAGGGGATCAGGTAACAGGCCATCACCGCCTGCAACTGGCCCGAGGCCACATTGAAGTCCCCCGCCATCATGGGAATGGAGGGAACATAAAGGGTCTGGGTCATCTGGCCCACAGCGACCATCAGAATGGTCAGTAAAAACAACGGATAAAAACTGTGCCGATCCATATCAGTCCCAAAAAATCGAAAAAATGCTGCCGCCCCTCTGGCACAAAATGGCCCAGAGGAATCTGATCACAGAGGCTGTGATGCAATCAAAAACAGTGTTGGAAACAGTAGGCGGGGAGCCCGCCAAGCCACCGCACAGGACGCTTGGTGGTATGGGGGCATCATAGTGATTCAGCTCACAAAAAACGAACGAATCTTTATAATCGGCTTGCCTTAGTTTTTCTAATATTACGGGGCATTTCGCCCCGTCAGCAGTTAAAAATCAACGCGTTACCATCTGTTGCGCCTGCTTGATCAGCTCATCGGGCTGCTCCTTGCGCGGCGGTATGGTGATCCCCTTCTGGCAGGCTGGCTTCTCTGCCATGCGATCCATCCAGGCTTGCAGATGGGGCAATCCCTCGATGGAGATACCGCTCCAGTCATAAATACGCACCCAGGGCCAAGTGGCGATATCGGCGATGCTGTACTCGTCCGCCAGATATTCATGATGGGCCAGATGGCTATCGAGCACCTCGAACAGGCGGCGCCCCTCCTTCTGGTAGCGTTCGATGGCGGCGGGGATCTTCTCGGGGAAGTAGCGGTAGAAGACGTTGGCCTGCCCCATCATGGGTCCTACCCCGCCCATCTGGAACATCAACCACTGGATGGCCTGAGAGCGTCGTTTGGGATCGGCTGGCAACAATTTGCCTGCTTTCTCCGCCAGATAGATGAGGATGGCCCCCGACTCGAATACGGCGAAATCGTCGTTATCCCGATCGACGATAGCCGGAATACGGCCATTTGGGTTGATGGCGAGAAACTCGGGCTTCTTCTGATCCAGCGCCGAAAGATCGAGAGGAATGACCCGATAGGGCAACCCCAGCTCTTCGAGGGCGATCGCCACTTTGAAACCATTGGGGGTCGCGGCGGTGTAAAAGTCGATCATGATTCACTCCTTGTTGGTCATAGCCAGATTGCACGGTTGGAACAGGGCGCAACACCATAGCCGCCTCATCTTGCAACAAGTGACCGGCTCCAGACCATTAAAAAGCGGCGCACCGTAGGCCAAACAAGGCCACAGTGCGCCGCTGATGCGCTCTGGCAATGGTAGATATTAGTTAATCACGGCGACCGGCTTGCGCTGGCGCAGCATGATCAGGCGGGAAAGCAGCGGGAAGTAGGACTCCAGCTTGCGCAACAGCACCCGGCTGCAGGCAGGCTCGGCCAGCTCCGACTCATCCAGCACGATGCCGTTTGAGACAAAATAGAAACGGGGGTCACGCACATCCGGCCCGCAGACCGTCAGCTCCTTGTCTCCCTTGCGGATCAACAGCGGCAAGACCGGCAAACCGATCGTCTCATCCTCTCCCCGGGCAAATCCGGCATCCTGCCAGGGCGCATCGCCGTCGATCAGCAGGATCGCCGCCTCCGTCTTGGCCGGTTGCCACTGGGCCAGGGGGGTCACGGTGATGTGGGCAAAGTGATAACCATACTCGGGTGATGACCGCAAGATGGCCAACAGTCCCTCGCTGGCCGCTGACACGTTCTGACTCACTTATGACAAATTCATGGTTCACATCCCTATGCTCATGACAGCCTGTATCCGGCTGCTGGGATAAGACTAGCGCAGATCTGGTCTATATTGGAGCCGTCAAATCTGGCAGTGGTAATCAATTAGTCGTAGGGGGATAACAGTTGCCATCGCACAAAATACTGGTATCATACCGCGTCCTTTTATCCCCCGTTCTTTAACATCCAGTGGTGAACCTATGCATCCGATGCTGAATATCGCCGTGCGCGCTGCGCGCAACGCCGGTCAAGTTGTAGTAAAAGCCTTCTCCCAGCCTGAGAACATTGAGGCTATCCAAAAAGGCAGCAATGACTTCGTGACCAACGTTGACCGTGAAGCCGAAGCGGCCATCATTCACACCATCAAAAAATCTTACCCGGAGCACAGCATTGTTGCTGAAGAGTCTGGTGAGATTGCCGGAACCAATCCGGACTACCAATGGATCATTGACCCACTGGATGGCACGACCAACCTTGTCAAAGGCATTCCGCACTTTGCCGTTTCCATCGCCCTGCGTGTGAAAGGCAAAACCGAACAAGCCGTTGTTTACGATCCCATCCGTGACGAACTGTTTACTGCTACCCGTGGTAGCGGCGCCCAGCTAAACGGCTACCGTATCCGTGTCGGCAAAGCCAAAGAGCTGGCTGGCACCGTACTGGCCACAGGTTTCCCCTATAAGCAAAAGCACCACATCGAGTCCTACCTGAAGATGTTCCAGAGCATGTTCATCGAATGTGCCGACATCCGTCGCTCCGGCTCTGCCGCACTGGATCTGGCCTACGTGGCAGCCGGTCGCGTCGACGGTTTCTGGGAAATCGGCCTGAAACCCTGGGACACCGCTGCCGGTGAACTGCTGGCCAAAGAAGCTGGCGCCATCGTCACCGACTTCGTAGGTGGTCACAACTACGAAAACTCCGGCAACATCGTGGTTGCCAACCCGCGCGTCCTGAAAGAGATGCTCGGCAAGATCCGCGAAGAGCTGCCGGAGTCTCTGGCCAAATAAGCCAGCTCCCCAGCCTTCACCAATATAAAAAAACCGGCGCAAGCCGGTTTTTTTGTTTCTGTTATCCGAACACCAAGGCAGACATCTGCAGCTGATTTAAAAGAGTTAGCGATGCATCCCCACTTGCCACTCAACATCCACTTCAGTCATTTGCAGACAACCCCTCTTGCCCCCCGCCTTTGGCTACCGATAAGATTCCCATGTGTTTGCCTGGATAAACTCTTTCCAGATTTTCAGATAGCGGCAATCGCCTTGCAGGCATGGACAAGGGGCGGCCGAGTGGATGTAATGCCATTATCCGCTTTGCTCACCTTGAGGCCATGCCATGGACCATCTCTCAGCTCTTCCTCCGTTATCCTGGTCACAGCAACTGCGTAGCCAGATGCAAAGCCGCCCACTCACTGCACTCGGCCTCTTTATCGCACTGGCTGCCGTCTTGTTGCTGCTGTTGCAAAGTCTCATCATGCTCGCTACCGGCGAGGTAACCAGCGGCGTGCGCTATGGCCTTGTCGGTGGTGCTGCCGGGTTTGCCGCCACCGCCATCGGCGCCCTGCCCGCCCTGTTCCTGCGAGCGGTACCGCAAAAAGTGGAGGACACTATGCTCGGTTTTGCCGCAGGCATGATGCTGGCGGCCAGCGCCTTCTCCCTGCTGCTGCCGGGGCTGGAGGCCGCCGAGGGGATCACCGGCAACGGCTTTAGCGCCGCTGCCGTGGTGGTGGTCGGCATGACCCTCGGGGTGCTGTTGATGCTGGGACTGGATCAGTTCACCCCGCACGAACATGACAAAACCGGCCCCTGCGGTCCCGGCCACGAGAGCTGCTCTCGGGTCTGGCTGTTCGTCTTTGCCATCGCCCTGCACAACCTGCCGGAGGGGATGGCCATCGGGGTCAGCTTCTCGCAGGGGGATATGTCGGTGGGGCTGCCGCTCACAACCGCCATCGCACTGCAGGATATTCCCGAAGGACTGGCGGTGGCGCTGGCCATGTGCGCCGCCGGTTTTCGCCCCTCTGTCGCCGTGCTGGTCGCCATCGCCAGCGGCCTGCTCGAACCGATTGGCGCCCTGCTCGGGGTGGGGCTCTCCAGCGGCCTTGCCATCGCCTACCCCATCGGACTTGGGCTCGCCGCCGGCGCCATGCTGTTTGTGGTCTCGCACGAGGTAATTCCGGAGACTCACCGCAACGGTCACCAGACCTATGCCACCCTCGGCCTGATGGCAGGCTTTGCCCTGATGATGACCCTCGATACCGCGCTCGGCTAAAGACAATAGCCCCTCTCTCATCAATGCTTTTTGTCACCTGCGGCGCTCCCATATGGAGCGCCGCGTTTCATCTCTCCTTTCGCTTGTGCCTCTCGGCGCCGACGCCATCTTTTGTTATGATCTACAGCAACTTAAATTCAGCCACACGGCTATCAAGACGAGGTCAGCAATGAAAGTAGGTATTATCGGCGCCATGGAGCAAGAAGTGGCCCTGCTGCGCAGCCAGATGAGCAACCCCACCACCCTGCAACTGGGCGGCTGCGAGTTCTATCAAGGGATGCTGGCAGGCAAAGAGGTGATCCTGACCCGCTCCGGTATCGGTAAGGTCGCCGCCAGCGTGGCCACCAGCCTGCTGCTGGAAAAATTCGCCCCCGACTGCGTCATCAATACCGGCTCTGCGGGCGGCTTTGCCCAGGATCTGCACATCGGTGATGTGGTGATTGCCAGCGAGATGCGTTTCCACGATGTGGACGTGACCGCCTTTGGTTACGAGATGGGCCAGATGGCGCAGCAACCCGCCGCCTTCCCCTGCGACGAGAAACTCATCGCGGTCGCTCAGGATTGCATCGCCGAGCAGGGCAAGCACCAGACCAAGGTCGGCCTTATCTGCACCGGCGATCAGTTCATGTGCAAACCGGACGCCATCGCCAAGGCTCGCGCCGATTTCCCGCAGATGCTGGCGGTCGAGATGGAAGGTGCCGCGATCGGTCAGGTGTGCCACATGTTCAAGGTGCCCTATCTGGTGGTGCGTGCCATGTCCGATATCGCTGGCAAGGAACAGGTTGAATCCTTCGATGCCTTCATCGAAGTGGCCGGCAAGCACTCCGCCGAAGTGATCATCAAGATGCTCGGCAAGCTGTGATCGAGACCGGCTCGCTTGATTTGATGGCCGACCCCCTCCTTTCGACGACGGCGGCCATTCTGGTAGGTGCTGCTCTGCTGGAGGCGGTGATCCCGTGGCCATCCCATCTGCGTCTTTCGGCCGTCACGCTCCTGCTGACCCGGCTGGGGCACAAGGTGCACAGACCCGATGGTTCACCCGGCCAGCAAATGCAGGCCGGACTGCTGGCGATGCTGGTAGTCTGGCTCCCCTGCGCCGCCGGGCTCTGGTCGCTGCGCAATCTGGCCCTGAGCGAGCCGATCTTCGACCTGCTGTTTCTGCTGTTGATGATCGAATCTCGTCCACTGCGCGAACTCGCCCATGCCACCCGCTCGCTCGCCACGCAGGAGACCCTGCCGCTGGCAAGATTGCAGTCTGCCCCCTGGCTTAAGCGGGAGACCGGTAAACTCTCGACCATGGGGCTCGCCAAAGCAGTGACGGAGAGCTGCGCCCTGCGTCTGGTCGGCCAATGGGCTGGCCCGCTGCTGGGATTTGCCCTGGCTGGCGTACAGGGCGCCCTGCTCTGGCGGCTGGTGCAGCTGATGAATCAGAGCTGGAGTCGCAAAGATCCCGCCTTCGACCACTTTGGTCGCGCCGCCAGCGCCCTCTATCAGGGGCTCAATGCCTCCGTCATTTTGCTGCTGGGGCTGCCACTACTGGCAAGCCGTCTCAAACAGGCCGCACAGCTGCTGCGCAATGGTGCGCTCTGGCCCCATCCCGCCATGGGGATGCTGCTCACTCTGCTGGTAGACAAGTGCCGGATCCGCCTTGGTGGTCCTCGCTACTATCAGGGGGCTCTCCAGCGCTGGCCAGTCATCGGCACGGGTGCTGAGCCAGATAGCGAGACTCCGCGCAAGGTGCTCAATATTCTGCAAGGAATTGGCTGGGGCTGGTTGATGCTGGCGCTGCTTGTCACTGTGGCGGGGTTACTTCATGGTTAGATGGTTGCGATTGCCGCTCTGGCTGCCCTGCGTACTGATTGCCTGGTTGCCCGGTGCCCTGCAGGCCGCAACGCCGACCCGGGTGGTGAGCATAGTACCCCATCTTACCGAGCTGCTTTATGACATCGGCGCCGGTGACAAGCTGGTGGCCATCGACGATGCCTCAGACTATCCCCCCGAGGTCAAAACCAAGCCAAAGGTGGCAAATTATCGCAGCATTAACGTCGAGGCAGTACTGGCGCAAAAGCCGGACCTCATTCTCGGCTGGCGCTCGGCTCAGTCACGGATGCTGGCTCCGCTGGAGCAGCTGGGTATCCCGGTTTTCTACTCGGAGCCCACCAATTTTGCCTCGCTGGCGACCGAAATGCGGGCGCTGGGCAAATTGCTTGGGGTGGAGAAGAGTGCCAACGAAGCCGCCGATCGCTATCTGGCACGCCTGCATTACCTGCAACAGCGCTATGGCCAACCAACCGGTGTCAAGGTGTTCTACCAGCTCTGGTACCCACCGCTCACCAGCGTCAGTGGCAATGCCTGGCCGGCTCAGGCCATCGAGCTTTGCGGCGGGATCAACATCATGGCGAATGCCAAGACCCCTTACCCTCAAGTGGACATGGAACAGGTGATCAGAGCCAACCCATCGCTGATCCTGGCAGGGAGTCAAGATCCTGACGCCCTGCTTCACTGGCGAAAGTGGCCAAATCTCGACGCGGTGCAGCATCAGCGACTCGATTTGATCAACTCGGATGAGCTGCACCGCTTCACCCCGAGAGCCCTCAATGCGGTGGAGCAGGTTTGCCGAGCCATTGCCCAACGCAGCAGCAAATAGCCAAAAAACAGCCATTCAGATCACGCCTTCCAATTTACGTCTGCAAATGGCATAAAAAGTGCTTTAGAATTCCATAGATACCAATCTTCATCATGGGACACCGTCATGTTTAATGGAAAAACAATCTTGGTTACCGGTGGCACAGGGTCATTTGGCAAAAAATTCATCGCAACCGTGCTATCCCGCTACCAACCGGCACGACTGATCGTCTACTCCCGTGATGAGCTCAAGCAGTTTGAAATGCAGCAGCGTTTCAACCATCCCTGCATGCGCTATTTTATCGGCGATGTTCGCGATGCCGAGCGCCTCGACATGGCGATGCGCGACGTCGACTTTGTGGTGCATGCCGCTGCGCTCAAGCAAGTGCCAGCTGCCGAATACAACCCGATGGAGTGCATCAAGACCAACGTTGGAGGAGCCGAAAACGTCATCAAGGCCGCTCTCAACAATGGCGTGCAGAAGGTCATTGCACTCTCAACCGACAAGGCTGCCAACCCGATCAACCTTTACGGGGCAACCAAGCTCTGTTCTGACAAGCTCTTTGTCGCTGCCAACAATATGGCGGGCAAGAACCCGACCATATTCTCGGTGGTACGTTATGGCAACGTGGTCGGCTCAAGGGGCTCAGTAGTTCCCTTCTTCGACAATCTGATCAAGAGCGGCGCCAGTACGCTGCCTATCACCCACCCCGAGATGACCCGCTTCTGGCTGACCTTGCAGCAAGGCGTAGATTTTGTTCTTAGCAACTTCCAGCGTATGCGCGGTGGCGAACTGTTCGTGCCGAAAATCCCGTCGGTCAAGATCACCGATCTGGCGGCAGCCATGGCTCCGACCCTTAAGCTGGAGATCATCGGCATCCGTGCGGGGGAGAAGCTGCACGAGGTGATGTGTCCGGCTGACGACTCTTTCCACACTTATGAGTTCAACGATTACTACGTGATTGCCCCCAGCATCAGCTTCACCAGCCGCAACAATGATTTCAGCGTTAATGCTCTGGGTGAAACAGCCACACTGGTTGCACCGGGCTTTGAATACAATTCCCTAAATAATCAGCACTTTCTGTCGATAGCCGAACTACAGAGCATGAACCAGCAGGTATTGTCCGAATGATCCCTTATGGCCGCCAATCGATCAGCGATGCCGATATAGAAGCCGTCGTTGCCGTACTGAAATCTGATTATCTGACCCAAGGCCAAGCTGTTCCCGCTTTCGAACAAGGACTGGCCGATTACTGCCAAGTGCCGCATGTGGTTGCTTGCAGTAACGGCACCACTGCGCTTCATCTGGCCTGCGCAGTTCTGGATATTGGCGCCAAAGATACAGTTTGGGTTTCTGCGGTCAGTTTTGTTGCCTCGGCGAACTGCGTTCGATACTGCAATGCCAACGTTGATTTTGTCGACGTTGACCCTGCTACCGGTAACCTCGATGTAGTGGCACTGGATAAGAAACTGCAGCAAGCTGTGCGCACCCACTCCCTTCCAAAAGCGCTGATTGCTGTACATCTGGCCGGACAGCCCTGCGATCTCGAAGAGATCGGTGCGCTCTGTCGCCAGTACGGAATCGTTCTGATCGAGGATGCCTGCCATGCACTGGGTGCCCACTATCAGGGGTCACCTATCGGTAGTTGCCGTCACAGCGATATGACGGTCTTCAGCTTTCATCCGGTCAAACCGATTACGACCGCAGAAGGAGGCGCTGTCACCACCCTGGATCAGGTGCTGGCCGACAAATTGCGACTCTATCGCAGCCATGGAATCACTCGCGATCCGCAAGCGCTGCTCATGCCCTCTCCCGGAGAGTGGTATTACGAGCAACAACTTCTGGGCTTCAACTATCGCTTGACCGACATTCAGGCGGCACTAGGGCTGAGTCAGTTGAGCCGTCTTGATCAGTTCATTACCCAGCGTCGTGAACTTGCCAGGCGATATGACGCGCTGTTATCCCTCTTGCCAGTCCAGCCGTTGCCGCAGAGTAATAATCGCCAGAGCGGTTATCACCTCTATGTCATTCAGGTGGCTGAACGCGATCAGGTGTTTGCCCGCCTGCGTGCTGCCGGCATTGGCGTCAACGTTCACTATATTCCTATCCCAGCCCAGCCCTACTACCGTGGGCTGGGACATGACCCAGCAGCCTATCCGGGCGCACAAGCCTACTATCAGGGAGCAATCTCTCTTCCACTGTTCCCGGCTCTGACTCTCTCAGAGCAGCAACAGGTCGTAGATGCGCTGGAGCAGGCACTATGCGGCTAGCTCTGGGCACAGTGCAATTCGGTCTGGATTACGGGATCAGCAATCACGACGGACAAGTCAGCGATGAGGAACTCGACGCGATCATTGCGTTAGCTCGTCAAGCAGGTATCGATACCCTGGATACGGCGCAAGCCTATGGCAATGCCGAGCAGAGGCTGGGGCAAAGAGATATCACCGACTTCACTCTCATCGACAAGCTGGCACCAGGGCTACCGCTGTCCGATGTTAAGGCAGCGCTCAACAACAGCTTGCATTGTCTGGGGCGAAAACGGCTCGATGGTTTGCTGCTGCACCGTAGCCAAGATGCCTCACCTGCTTTGTTCGAGTTACTTACCGATTTGCAGCAACAGGGCGCGATCGGAAAACTCGGGATCTCCGTCTACTCCCCGGAGGAGCTCGATACCTGGAGCGCAGCTGGCTATCCTCTGGAACTGGTGCAATTACCTGCCAATTTGCTCGATCAACGCTTTTTACGCACTGGATGGCTCGACAAACTGGTAGATATAGGGTGTGAAATCCATGTTCGCTCGCTCTTTTTACAGGGCCTGTTATTGATGCAACCAGCGCAGCGACCTGACTATTTTCAGCGTTTTGCTACCGCACTTGAACGGTTTGACCACTGGCATCCCTCGGTGGCCCCGCTTGACAGAGCCCTCTCCATCATGACAGCCCTACCACAGGTAAGCCGCTTTGTTGTCGGTGTTTGTCATGCCCAAGAGCTGGCCGCCATCGTTGCGGCCAGTCAAGTACAGCACGAGTGCTACGAGGCCGATATCGCACACCTGGCGTCTATGGAACAGGAACTTATCAACCCCGGACTCTGGAGAACACGATGATCTTGGGTATTCTACAAGCCAGAACCAGTTCTTCCCGCCTGCCCAACAAGGTACTAAAGGAACTGCTGGGCGAACCCATGCTGGCAAGGCAGATTGAACGGTTGCAACAGAGTAAGCTACTGGACAAGCTGCTGGTTGCCACCAGCGATCAGTCGGAAGATCGCGCCATTGCCGAGCTGTGCAAGAGGTTGAATATCCCCTGTTTCTGCGGTCCTCTTGACGATGTGTTGCTGCGTTTCTATCTGGCGGCCCAACCCTACAGTCCGACCCATGTTGTGCGTCTCACTGGTGACTGCCCACTGGCTGACCCTATGGTAATAGACGAGCTGATAGCCCTCCATCTCTCGGGCAAGTTCGACTACAGCAGCAACTGCGGCAACCCCAGTTATCCGGATGGGCTGGATGCCGAGATCATGAGTGGAGCGACTCTGGCAACCTTGCAGGAAAAGGCCGCCACGCAGACCGAGCGGGAACATGTCACCTATTACGTTCGCTGTCATTCCGAACAGTTTTCTATCGGCGAACTGCAGCGCTCGCCTTCGCTGGCCCACCTGCGCTGGACTGTCGATGAGCCTGCCGACTTTGAACTGGTAGAGCGAATTTATCAGGCTCTCTATCCTGCCAACCCAACCTTTACGACCGACGATATCCTCGCCCTGCTGGCGCAGCAGCCGGAGCTGACAACACTTAATACCCGGCACAAGCGCAACGAAGGATTGGCTAATTCGCTGGCCAAGGAGAATCATATATGACCTCACGTTATCAACATTCACTCGCTCTCTCGGCACGTGCGGAACAGAGCATTCCACTCGGCTCCCAAACCTTCTCCAAAAGTCGCCTCTGTTTCCCCTATGGCGCCGCCCCACTCTTTATCGAGCGCGGCAATGGGGCGCATGTTTGGGATGTAGATGGCAACGAGTATCTTGATTTTGCCAGCGGCCTACTGGCCATCAGTCTTGGATATTGCGATCCGGATGTGAATGAAGCGGTAATGGAGCAACTCAGTCTTGGTTCGATCTTCTCCCTTCCCCACCGGCTGGAAACTGAAGTCGCTGAACAGCTCATTGAGCTCATCCCCTGCGCCGAAATGGTTCGCTTTGGCAAAAACGGGACTGATGCCACCTCAGCCTGTATCAGGCTCTCCAGAGCCGTCACAGGCCGCGAGCGGGTAGCCGTCTGTGGCTATCATGGCTGGCAAGACTGGTACATCGGCTCAACCACCCGCCATTTGGGGGTCCCCGAGTGCGTGAGAGAGCTGACCCACAGATTTGACTACAACGATCTTGCCTCGCTGAAGTGCCTGCTGGAAGCTCACCCGGGCGAGTTTGCAGCCGTCATTCTGGAACCGATGAATGTAACCTGGCCAACCCCGGATTTTCTGCCTGGTCTGCGCCAACTCTGCGATGCCCATGGCGCACTACTTATCTTTGATGAGACCATTACCGGTTTTCGCTACCACTTGGGCGGGGCACAGAGCCTCTTTGGTGTGACGCCGGATCTTGCTGCGTTCGGCAAAGGCATGGCCAATGGTTTCCCGATTTCCGCCGTTGTTGGCCGCCGCCAATATATGAAACGGATGGAAGATATCTTCTTCTCCGGCACCTTCGGCGGGGATGTAATTGCCCTCGCTGCGGCCAACGCCGTCATCAAAAAGATGCGGCGACTGGATGTACCAAAGAGGCTTGCAGAGCGGGGACAACAGGTACTGGATGGGCTCGATAGCTTGCTAAAAGAGATCGATGCCCCGGACTGGCTGCATACCGCCGGACATCCGAGCTGGAGCTTTCTGCTGGTTGCGGATTCAGTAAACCACTCTACCTGGCTTCTCAAGAGCTATCTGATCCAGGAGTTGTGCAAGCGAGGGATCCTCACCCTTGGCAGTCACAATATGAATCTGGCCCACAGCGAACAGGATGTGGCCGCTTTGCTGGCCGCCTATCGCGACATACTGCCAGTGCTCATTCGTCACGATAGAGATCTGACACTGGCCAGTGCGCTTGATGGAGAACCTATTCAACCTGTATTCAAGGTGAGATAATTGCTACCACTATGGATATTTACCGAAGGAGATCTACAGCGCGGCATGGGACATATAAGCCGCTGTAGTGCCTATGCATGCGCATGGAAACAAAGAGGTGGTGACGTCTATTGGATAATAGATGGGGATTCATGTGCGCAGAATTTTATTCCAGATGAAAATATCTCCTGGATATGCTGGCAAGATAATCCGGGGGTA
The DNA here is from genome assembly GCF_040907925.1 of Aeromonas sp. s12. Lineage (NCBI taxonomy): Bacteria > Pseudomonadati > Pseudomonadota > Gammaproteobacteria > Aeromonadales > Aeromonadaceae > Aeromonas > Aeromonas sp. s12. Next base: position 111,014 of record NZ_JBFOCT010000014.1, read on the forward strand.
GTTAATAGCATCACTGGCTTTGCACTTATTGATAGTTACTATGCATCACCACCTGTTTTAAAAAAGATTTCTGATTGTTTTTTACAAACTGTGTATCTTGATGATACTTTCCGATTGAATTATCCAAATGGATTAGTAGTTCACTGTATACCAGAGCAAAAACCTGATCATCTTGTTGATGCAAAATGGCTTATGGGTATTGAGTGGCAACCATTGAGGCCAGCTTTTTGGAATACTGCTGTGAGGGAAAAATCGACCAGCGACATTATTAATATTTTAATTATTATGGGTGCAACAGATATCAGAAATCTGACTGAGCGTATATTCAACCTAGTTATTGCCATGTTTCCAAACGCACATATAAATATTATTTCAAACAATCAAGATGTTGCGTTTAATAAAGAGTGCACCATCTACAAAAATATTAATGACATTGAGATGTTGCAATTGATGTCTCAATGTGACCTTGCCATTAGCTCGGCGGGACAAACCATGTTTGAACTTGCTAAATGTGGCTTACCTAGCATTTTGGTTTGTGTTGTTGACAATCAAGAAAAACAATTTAAATGGAGTCAGGAAAATAGCTTATTCCCAGATGGGATATATTGGGATGATCCATTTTTTGATGAAAAAATAGCCGCTCAGTTAACGAAAATGTCATCCCCCATATATAGAGATTCAATTGCCAAACATGCACAATCACTCATCGATGGGCAGGGCGTTAACAAATTAATTAATGTGCTGATAGGTTCTTAAATGAAGATATCAATAATTTGTTCCGAGAGTAACCACCCTGTAAATAGTTGGATTCACACTTGGGCGAACAATATAAGTGAACGACACGAGATCAACATAGTAACTAAATCAAACCAGTTAACCACTGGCAACATTCTCTTTTTAGTTTCTTGCCATGAAATAATAGATAAAGAAACAAGAGACAATTTCGATTACACACTAGTCCTCCACGCAAGTAATCTGCCTTATGGTAGGGGCATGTCTCCTCATATTTGGCAAATAGTTGAAGGGAAAAACCGTATTCTCCTAACACTTTTAGATGCAGAAGACAAACTAGATTCTGGGAAAATATGGAAACAAAAAGAAATATTCTTTGATGGTAGTGAGCTTTTCGATGAAATAAATAATAAAATTTTTTCATCCGAAATAGAGTTGATGTCATGGGCAATAAAAAATATTTACACATCATCTCCATTTGAACAAGTTGGTGAACCAACTTTCTACAGAAAGCGAACGCCTGAAGATAGTAGAATTGATATCAAAAAGACCATTGATGAGCAATTTAACTTGCTACGCGTGGCCGATCCAGAACGCTATCCCGCTTTCTTTGAAAGAAATGGTCACACGTATAAAATAAAAATTGAAAAAATCATAAAATAATTTACTTCGAGTAAGTAATACATAGCAAAAAGCAATGTAGTCAATTTTTATGATGGTAACTGTTTATTTGACAGATTGCCTGCAAAAATGAATACTTCAACTATGATCACATGTTAAGCAAGTAGGACACCATGTCATATTTTTCTATTGATGGAAGAGAGATTGGGCATCACAAAAAACCCTTCATTATTGCGGAGCTATCAGGTAATCATAATGGGAGATTAGAAAATGCACTAGCGCTCATCGATGCAGCTGCGGATGCTGGTGCTGATGCCATAAAATTACAAACCTATACTGCTGATACAATGACATTGGATATCGATTTGCCAGAGTTTCATATTCAAGGTGGATTATGGGATGGGTATACACTGTATGATTTATATCAACAAGCCCATACGCCGTGGGAATGGCATCAAGCACTTTTCGAGCGAGCAAAAACTAGAGGACTAATTATTTTCTCGACACCATTTGATGAGAGTGCTGTCGATTTTTTAGAGAGTCTAGGCACACCTGCATACAAGATTGCCTCATTCGAAATCACAGATCACCCTTTGATAAGGTATGTGGCCAAACAAGGAAAACCAGTCATTATTTCTTCAGGAATGTCTAGTGAAACCGAAATAGCCCAAGCTCTGACCATTTTACGTGAGAACGGATGTACACAGATTCTATTACTTCATTGTGTAAGCGGCTACCCGACACCACTTGCCGATATCAACCTCAAACGAATCACTCGTTTGGCCGAGACCTTTTCAGTACCCGTTGGTCTGTCTGATCATACATTGGGCAATACCGCCGCTCAGTTGGCTGTCGCCTTGGGCGCTGTAGCCATCGAGAAGCATGTGACTCTGGCTCGTGAAGATGGCGGACCTGATGCTGAATTTTCTTTAGAGCCAGATGAATTGAAAGCACTATGTGACCAGACCAACCTCTGTTGGCAAACATTGGGAACCGGTGAAAGTGGTAACAACCAAGCTGAAGAATCCAGCTTAATATTTCGTCGCTCTCTTTATTTTGTCTCTGATATACAGGCTGGAGAAATCATCAAACCGGAGCATATTCGAAGGATAAGGCCTGGCTATGGACTGCCACCCGAAGCTTTACCAAAGATACTGGGAAGAAAAGCTCGTCATGATATTCATCGAGGTAAATCTGTCCATTTTGATGACGTTTTATAATACCTTAAATGACATTTCTGATAACTTGCAATAAAGGGGTATTTACATGATACAGAAAAACATCTTCATGCAAGAAGAGGCTGATGCATGGTATGAGAGAAATAAGTTCTGCATCAATCAAAAATCTCTGAGTAATGACCCCATATTCACAGCACTACAAAATATCGGCTACCAACCGAAACGAATCCTTGAAATTGGCTGTGCCAATGGTTGGCGATTAGCACAACTGGCTAACCATTATGGTGCCACCTGCTATGGTATAGATCCCTCACAAGCAGCTATTGAGGATGGAGCTAAGAGCTATCCCGCATTAAATCTAAGTGTTGGAACTGCAGATGGTTTACCTGACTTTGAACCTGTCGACCTGATTATTTTCGGTTTTTGTTTATATCTATGCGATCCACAGGATTTATTCACAATTGCGGCTAATAGTGACAGATTGCTCGCAGACAAGGGGGTAATGGCTATTTACGATTTTTGTCCTCCCACAGGACACTATCGAAATGACTACCAGCATCATGCCAACCTTTTTAGCCATAAAATGAATTACAGTAGTATGTTCAGTTGGCACCCAAGTTATTGTCGAGTGTTTGAGCACGTCATGCATCATGATGGTACTCACGAGCTGGAACCAGATGCATTGGTTTCTGTTCAACTATTGAAAAAAGACTCGCAGCTTCTTAATGCAAAAAATCCATATCCCCACCCAAATTAATAATAAAAAAGGGAGGTATTAGCCTCCCACAAAAAGAATAATGCATTGTTCACTACATCAGAAACATCATTATTTTCTAAAAAATGACATAATTTCATTATCAACCATATCAACACTATCGAAAGCTCTTGGATACATCTCTTTTACTTTCGCCAAAAAGTCTAACCATAAGCTGATTGCTGGCCTCATCAGCGCCATCGTTTTTTCCTCTCCATCAAAAGAATAGAGAATTGAACTCAATATGGTAAACACATAGTTCATTGAGCCAATCATAATTTGAGATATATGTTTTTGCCGAGTTGCTGCAATCTGTGCGAGATAACCAAAATTACGCAACATTAATTGATTAATCTCATTTCTAGATGAGAACTTCTGTTGCCACTCACCCATCATTTTATCGATTAAAACATCGAAAAACTCAACATCAAGATATGGTTTGAAGTCTTCTTTTGACAGAGGGATCGGGGTTGATAGCTGTGTAATTTGGTGAATCAGCTCAGCTTTATCTATGACTCCTGAAAAACTGATCTCACTATCAGGCAATGGCCTTGCTTTTGCAATTTTAGCCCCGTCGCTGCAGTTAAAACACTGAACATGTTCATTCGCAGCTAATACTTGCTCAATAACTTTTCGAGATGTATTAAACATGGCGTTACTTATTACAACACCACCAAAATTACCTTCATGCTGCCACTGGCTGTCTCCATACATCAACTCACCTAGTACCTCAGCACCTTTATCACTGTTATAATAAGCACTAAATTTCGAGTGATGATGCCCTTTGTTTTTATAACCATTATCGAGGCCAAATAAATATATATTTTTAAAACCAAGATGAATAGGTGCACTCACCCCGATATTCCCGACTAAAGGGTTTACCCCTCCCAATGCAGCATATTTGGGAAGATGAGGGAAGTTAACATGATAGAGGATAACTCCAGGCTCACTAAGTTTAAACATTAATGCTGATTTGTCGAACAGCGTTGAGCAATAGGGGTGAATAACATCCGTGCTTAGGAAAAGTATATCTCTAAGATAATCTGGGTCATTCATATTAACCAAGAAATCATAAACAACCTTAGTTCGTTCAGTCTCAACATGAATATCTGGTTTAATACCTACTTTATGCAATGCAGAAATAGCACTACCACATGAAATTAAAATTGCTTTTTCTTTATTCCTTTCAATAACAGGAAGAGATGCATCCAAAGATGGACCATTCGCAATCACAAAAACTGGGGTTCTATTATATTCCGATGGAATTTTCTTCCCCTGCACCAGGAACGGAACAGTTCGTTCAAGATTATCAACCGTATGAGAAAGAGCTATCAGATTATCATCAAAAAAACCCCACCCCATCACCAGAAGATAATACTCCCGCTGGATTCTCTCAATTAAATATTTAATTTTATCATTTTGGTAACCCCACATGATAAAGGCATTAGCGATAAGAAAAGAACCACGGCTATGAATAGCAGATGCAAAATCATTAAAAATAGTATCTTCATCCTGGCCTAACAGGATATGGAGACCAAGGTTCTCTTTATATAAATAATCAAGCAGAGGTGCCCAATCAAAACAAAAAAGAGATGCATAAAAAAGATCTAGATCTGGTTCAAAAAGAAATAAGGTGCCAATTTTGCATTGTTCATAAAGATAACCAAGGTGGTAACCCAACCCAACCCCAAACACCAGTGCGGTCGGAACTTCAGTTGGTACTTTTTTTAATGGTTCTTCTCGAGCAGCAAGATCATCAAGATAAGCATTGAGTTTATTAAGATACTCAACGTGCATAAATCCGAGTGGGTTGGCTTCTTGACTAAATGAGAACTTGGATAATCCCCCTTTATCCATGAACTCTTTAACTAATGTCTCACAGATAAGATACGGCTCATCACCATATACCGCGACATCATCATCGATCCAAGCCATATTTGGCTGGCCATTTTCATTACAAAAAAAACGAAATGGTCGGCTTGGTTGATATGACTCATACATATCTGCAATATGGGGGATATATTTACGAAATGCAGCAATATTCTGTGAGAATCGAAGCGGCAAGGCCACCGACATGGCAGCCTCTTGCTCTGCACGTTCTTTTAGTCGTAAAGCAACACCTTCAGCTTTTTCCAAAATATCATCAATATTTTCCGACATCAGAACTCCTTGCTATTCACACTATAAATTTGCTTTGCTTTACTCGCCAACCCAATCACAGACAACTCATTGAAAATGATTTTACGGTGATCAGATGCCACTTTTTTCATGCTTTCTTCTTGTTGAAAAAGTAATGTAGCCAATAAAGTGGCATCTTGTTTTAGTGAAGGCTCACTTTCAACGAGATACAACAAACGGTCAATCAAAGAAATCCGATAATCCATACAGACCAGAGCATCATCATAGCTTTTTCTGGCTAATAGATATTGAAGTTGCTCGTAATTTTCTGTGAGAGCTTGTTGCAAAGAGGCTAAAGTGGTCATTACAACTCACCCAGTTGCTGTCTCATTTGATAGCCCTGTTGTTTAGCAGAATCTGGTAACTGATCCCAACCAGATTTTATAGTAACCATCAAAGCCATGACCTCTTCAATCGGGGCTACATCCAATGCAAGGCTTGCATCCCAAATTCGCTCGTCCATATAGGAATAGAGGCTATATAAATCTTCAGCAATAGCCCCTTGACTCATATCAAGTGCATCCTGCAAACCATGTAATAACCCCTGAGCTTTCGATACAGCGGTAGATTTTGCTTCCATATCACGACGTTCAATTGCACCTTTGGCTTGAGCCAAACGTTCAAGTACACCTTGCATCATGAGCTGAATAACACGATGAGGATCGGCAACAGCCAAGTCAGCAGCGACACTGGTTGCCTTATATGCTTTAAGATTACGCTGGTACATAGCCTGCTCCTCGTAATATAAATTTATTTCTTGTTATTAATCTGTAATGATTGCAGTGCTGCCGCTGAGTGATTCATTTTCACTAACAAGGCGTCTAGGCTACCATATTGAGCACGTAGTGAAGCTTCGTATTTAACCAATTGAGCGTTTGATGTGGCCTGCTTCTGGTTCAAGCTACGCAGATCGGCATTCAAAACATCTGTACGTTGATCCAGCATACCGCCAGACTTGGAATACTCTTTTAAACCTGTATTCAAGGTTGCAGCAATACCCTTTTCTCCACCGAAAAGCCCAACGACTTGGTCAAAGTTTTTATCAACAGCATCATCAAATTTTGTTTTGTCCAGAGACAACTTGCCTTTATTATCCATCTTAATGCCTACTTCAAAGATGGTTGAGTAAGTCGTACTGGTACCTGCTTTATTTGTTACAGTATTAGCCATAAAACTGCTAATGGTACGAGTGCTCGCATCACCAGCGAGCGCGCCACCATCATCTTGTCTAACTCCACCAACGATACTATTACGCTTGCCCAACGCGTCCATTTTATCTTGCAGCGCGTTATAACCATCAATAAACTTCTTGACCATATCCTGAATCGCAGTTTTATCAGTTGTTATGGCAACTTTATTGGATTTCAGAGTTGTGCCATCACTCTCTTTATCGGATACACGTAAAACCGTTAATTTTAAGTCCTGAATAGAGTCGTCAAACACATTGGTATCACTTTTAAGTGTATTACCATCAACAGTAATTTCAGCACTACTAGCGGCTTGCTTTTGGCTCATCGCAGAACCAGTAGCACCAGTTGCAAAGATATCCAGCTCAGAATTATTACCAGTGATCAGCAAATCTTTGCCATCTCCAGATATCCCAGAGTCAATAACAAATTTTGCCTTACCATCGGCAGTATTGACAATATTTGCACTAAGACCGAAGTTATCTCCGTTGCTATTAATACTTTTACGAATGTCTTGCAGAGTATCCCCTGCCTTGACATCAACCTTGAATTCCTTGTCACCGGCTTTGAAGGTCAACTGACCATCCTGAGTCACAAGTGGAGTTGTCGAACTGGCAAATTCACCTTCAACACGGCTAGTGGTTGCCAATTTATTGACGGTAATATTGTACTGACCATTGGAGCCACCACTTTTACTCTCCACCTTCATCACCGGGTTATCTTTATCTTGGGTGATGGTGACGGCTCGCTTGTTGAAGGCCCCTGGTTTGCTCAAGGTATCGAGAATATCGGTGAATGCGGTGAGGGATGACTTCAGCTGGCCTATACCAGATATGCTGATCTGGGTGCTGTTTTGCTTGGTCAAAATCGGTTTCTGTAGCTGGGCCTTCTTGGCCGCTACGCTAGCAGCGATGACGCTCTCAAGATCAAGCCCAGAGCCCGCCCCGGCAGAAGTAATGGCCATGTTATCTTCTCCTCATCAATTCGGTTCAAATCTCGCTATCAAACAACAGTCCGCGTTTAGGGTTCGCCCCTGCTTCACCTTGCTGCAACGCCTGGATCCGCTTGTGGATAGCAATCAACTCTTCTGTAGGGATCTGGCGGATCACCGAGCGGGTATCAGAGTCCATTACCTTTATTACCACCTGGCCAGACTCCTGCTCCATGCTGAAATTAACGGTCCACCCTTGCAATTTGCCAAATTCCTGCAAGTTTTGTACCTGTTTTTCAAAATCTGCCTGGCTCTGCACTTGTTGAAGCTCAGTTTCCTTTGCCTGCTCCTGACTTTTTTGCTGTACAGTCCCGGCATCCTCTACCGTGCCAGAAAGCAGTTGAGCGGCCACCTGGCCGCTCTTGTCACTTAGCTGTAAGGAAGCGCCATTGGCAGATGACAGATTGCCTATTTCGGTTGCCATCTTATCTCTCCCATCTTAGTCAGCCTAGTCAACCCATTACCCAAGCAGGGAAAGAGCAGACTGCGGTCTCTGGTTAGCCTGAGCCAAGACACTGGATGCGGCCTGTTGCAGAATATTCTGCTTGGTCATGTTAGCAGTCTCGGTCGCAAAATCCGCATCACGGATACGAGAGCGAGCGGCACTAACGTTTTCCGCGATATTAGCTTGGTTACGAATAGTCGAATCTAATCGGTTTTGTACCGCACCAAGCTCGGCTCGTTTGCTATCAACCACTCCCAACATTGAGTCCACTGCCGCCAATACGTTTTGAGCGTTACTCTGACTACTAATGCTGATACCACCAGCACTTCCACCAACAAAAATGGTCGTGACACCAACAGCAGCTGCCGTTGTAGCAATAGTTGTCGCTGCGGCGGCAGCAATACCGGAGATGCTAAAACCAGCGGATTGATCAAGTGCAAAGCCGATCGTCTGATTGGCGTCAGCACCGACCTGGAAAGTACCTGTATAAGAACCATCAAGTAACTTGGTTCCCGCAAAAGTCGTATCTTTGGAAATGCGATTGATCTCTGACCCCAGCTGGTCAACCTCTTTCTGCAATGCTTCACGATCTTTGGCTGAGTTGGAACCGTTAGCAGATTGCTGTGCCAACGTACGCATGCGCTGCAACATACCGGTCACTTCATCCATCGCGCCTTCAGCCGTTTGAGCCAGAGAGATACCGTCGTTGGCGTTACGGTTACCCTGATCCAAACCGTTGATCTGGGAGGTCAGACGGTTGGAAATCTGCAGACCCGCTGCATCATCTTTCGCGCTGTTGATGCGCAGACCGGATGCCAGACGCGTGTACGAGGTATCCAGAGATTTGGTGGTATTCATCAAATTACGCTGGGCGTTCAATGATGACGTATTGGTATTAATAAACATGGCCATAATAAATTCTCCCGAAGAACATGCGACTGCGGGTTGCGCTGTCAAAGCTGACAACGGCCCACCGTAGAAGAGGAGGTTGAACGAGCCTCTCTCTTCTGGCGGGTATCTGTTTGAACGGACAGGCTACCCGCAGCTATGCAAACGTTGGATTCCGAACACCCCTCGATTGCCTCATCTTGGTTAACGGCGGCCAAGTCGCAATCTTTAGGACATTATTGACAAAAACAGAACGCTTTCTCTCATCACTTTTTCAACCAGCCTTGCAGACATAACGCAAGCATTACCCGACTTTTCCCAGGTTGTATTCAGAAAGCCCAATAAAACTCAAGCGGCCTTAAGTTGGCCGCTTGAGTTCAAGACTGCTACACAAAAATGAGGAACTATTAACCAAGCAGAGATAGTGCTGATTGAGGACGTTGATTAGCCTGAGCTAAAACGCTTGAGGCCGCCTGCTGCAGAATATTCTGCTTCGTCATATTGGCTGTCTCAGTCGCAAAGTCGGCATCACGGATGCGCGAACGTGCAGCACTGACGTTTTCAGAGATGTTTGCCTGGTTGCGAATGGTTGAGTCCAAGCGGTTTTGTACGGCACCAAGCTCAGCTCGTTTGCTATCCACAACTCCCAGCATGACGTCTGCAGCAGCGAGGACTTGCTGTGCTCCGCTCTGAGTACTGATGCTGATGGAGCTACCTGCAGCAAAAATAGCAGTAACGTTAATCGCGGTACCAATCACGGTGCCTACGTCAACGGTAGTATTCGCCGCAGCAGCAATTCCAGAGATACTGAAGCCATCAGCTTGAGACAAGCTAAAACCGATGGTCTGGTTGGCGTCAGCACCGACTTGGAAAGTTCCACCGTAAGTGCCGTCCAGTAATTTAGTACCTGCAAACGTAGTGTCTTTAGAGATACGGTTGATCTCGGACCCAAGCTGGTTAACCTCTTTCTGCAGAGCCTCACGGTCCTTTGCTGAGTTTGAGCCGTTGGCAGATTGTTGCGCCAAGGTGCGCATGCGCTGGAGCATGCCGGTCACTTCATCCATTGCGCCTTCAGCCGTTTGTGCCAGAGAGATGCCGTCGTTAGCGTTACGGTTACCCTGATCCAGACCATTGATCTGAGAAGTTAAACGGTTGGAGATCTGCAAACCCGCAGCATCATCTTTTGCGCTGTTGATACGCAAACCGGATGCCAAACGGGTATACGAGGTATCCAGAGATTTGGTGGTATTCATCAAATTACGCTGGGCGTTCAATGATGACGTATTAGTGTTAATGAACATGGCCATAATAAATTCTCCCGAAGAACATGCGACTGCGGGTTGCGTCACCATAACTGAGTGACGACCCACCGTAGAAGAGGAGGTTGAACTGGCCTCTCTCTTCTGGCGGGTACCTGTTTGAACAGACAGACTACCCGCAGCTATGCAAACGTTGGATTCCGAACACCCCTCGATTGCGTCATCTTTTTAGCGGCAGAATTTAGCCAAGCTTTAGGAAAATTGTTGCCGATAGCGGCAAGTCTTCTCCTGTGAGGGGTAACATACTCAATCACCCCACCCTCTATGGGAGAGCCTTCCAGCCATGCCCATAGATGAGCCTGAGGAAATATAATTTTGGCATGATGTATGCACACACTGGGAGGAGTGACGCTAATTTGGCGACACAATAAAAAATGGCCGGAGAACCGGCCTAAAAATGAGCATATGCTCAGGAGAATATGACCAAGCGTGACAGAACTGAACAGCTGGACAACACTTGGCATTACTAGTAGAGAATTATATCTCTCCCGATAGAACAGAGTGCGAACCCGAACACCCCTTTGTTCCATCTCTTGACCAGGGCGGCCTGAACAACCGCCCTGTTTTCTTTTGTTAGCCTTGCAGCAGCTGAAGTGCTGACTGAGGTCTCTGGTTGGCCTGTGACAGGATACTGGAAGCTGCCTGCTGCAGGATATTCTGTTTGGTCATATTGGCAGTTTCGATCGCGAAGTCAGCATCACGGATACGCGAACGAGCTGCACTAACGTTTTCCGAAATGTTGGCTTGGTTGCGAATAGTCGAATCCATCCGGTTCTGTACTGCACCAAGTTCAGCGCGTTTACCATCCACAACCGCTAACATCGCATCAGTTGCTGCAAGAACGTTCTGTGCATTACTTTGACTACTGATGCTAATCCCACCAGCACTACCGCCAACAAAGATAGCTGATACCAGAACGGTCCCACCGGTAGCTGTCGTGATAGAAGTTGCAGCCGCCTCAGCAATACCCGAAATGCTAAAGCCCGCATTTTGACTCAAACTGAAACTAATGGTTTGGTTGGCATCAGCCCCAACCTGGAAGCTCCCAGTGAAAGAACCATCGAGCAACTTGGTCCCCGCAAATGTGGTAGAGGTAGAGATACGGTTGATCTCTGCTCCCAGTTGATCCACCTCTTTTTGCAGTGCTTCACGATCCTTGGCAGAGTTGGAACCGTTAGCCGACTGTTGTGCCAAAGTACGCATACGCTGCAGCATGCCGGTCACTTCATCCATGGCCCCTTCCGCAGTTTGTGCCAGAGAGATACCATCATTAGCGTTACGGTTACCTTGATCCAGACCGTTGATCTGAGAGGTCAAGCGGTTGGAAATTTGCAGACCCGCGGCATCATCTTTGGCGCTGTTGATACGCAAACCAGATGCCAGTCGAGTGTAGGAAGTATCCAGTGATTTGGTCGCATTCATCATATTACGCTGAGCGTTGAGTGATGAAACGTTAGTGTTGATAAAAAGGCCCATGACTATTCTCCTAAGCTATTAAATTTACTCTTCTATTTGCTCGAGCTTTATTATTTTCTGTGCCCGATGCGTCTTATTTAACGGCTCGTTTTTGGATGTCTTTAGCATTTTTTTCAACGCTTCATCGCATTAACGCCGCTTACCTTATATATCGGCGGGTCGGGGGGATACTTAAGGAAAAAATCGGACCTAAACCTGTGATGGGCTCAACCTTCTGAAGCCCGCCAACGGCGGAGAGCTAAGGGCACGCACGAGCCTCGCCCGGTTCATGCCGCGAGAAAAAATCCGTCCCGACTCTCAATTTTGTCGAGCACTGTTGGCGATTGGGCTCACCAGCCCCTAAAATCGCGGCCCCATCAACAATTTGGCGTGAGTTGTTCTCCATGCAGACACTGGTTGAGCAGATTGTTTACATCAGCGACATGTTTGGTACTGCGGTATTCGCGTTTTCAGGGGTATTGGTGGCTGGCCGACTCAGAATGGACGGGTTTGGCGTCATGGTTTTGGCGGCGGTCACTGCCATCGGCGGCGGCACCATCCGTGACATGATCCTGGGAGCCACCCCTGTATTCTGGGTGCGCGATCCCCTCTATATCTGGGTCGTCATTGCGACGGCGCTGATCGGTATGTGGATGGTCAAACTGCCCCGCAGGATGCCCTGGTATGTACTGCCGGTGGCGGATGCCTTCGGACTGGCCCTCTTTACCGTGATCGGTGCACAGAAGGCCCTCAACTTCGGCACCCCGGGGCTGATTGCCGTGATCATGGGCACCATGACCGGGGTAGCCGGTGGCATGATCCGCGATGTACTGGCGCGGGAGGTCCCCATGGTGCTGCAAAAAGAGATCTATGCCACCGCCTGTATCCTTGGCGGCATTCTCTATACCCTGGCGCTGGAGGCAAACATGGACAGGGTAACGGCCATGCTCATCTGCATGACGGCCGTGTTTGGCCTGCGGGTCGCGGCTATCTACTGGCATCTTTCGCTACCGACCTTCTCCCTGCAACGCAATTGAGAGCAGGCCCACAGCGTCATCATGTCGCTGTGGGCCACGCGTTGAACCAAATAGGCTTTTCTGTTGTCATAGAAGCAGTCGTTGTTAGCCGGAACTTCTCATGCGCAAAATCGGTATGCTTACCACCCTTCTCCTGGCGAACGTGACGGCAGCCCACGCCGAAGCACAAGTGGTATTTGGACGACTGGCCTCGGCGCCGGTGCAGCAGTTCAACCAGCAGATACGCCAGGCAAGCCATCAACAGCAAAACTGGGTTAATGACTACCGTGAGGTAGCTCTGCGATTCGTCGGTCATGGTGACACGCCCAGCCGCATCCATGCCCAGCAGCTGGACAATGATCTGGTGCTCTCGGTCGCCCTCGACGGCAGCAAGAGCGACATGATCTACATCCTGACCCTCTATCGCAGCAACAACCTGTGGCAGATGCGGGAGGCGGAAATGGGGTGGCGTTGTCAGGGGCAAGACTCCTTCACTCCGGTTCCCTGTCCCTGATAGTCATTACTCACTCTGTGAAATAAAAAAATCCGGCACATTGGCCGGATTTTTTATTGAAAGTGAAAAACACGCTTACGGGCGGTACACCTTGACGTTGTCAAAGCCCTTCTCTTTCAGATAGAGCGCCTGCAGCTTGCTCATCACACCGCGATCGCAGTAGAGCAGGTAGGTCTTCTCTTTGGGCAGATCGCCAAAGGCGGTGGCCAGCTTGAAGAAGGGGATATGCAGTACTTCACGACCTTCCACCACCAGCGGCTTCTCGTCGTGTTCGTCGGCAGAGCGGATATCCAGGATCACCTCATCAGCGCCCAGCACCTGGGTGGTTTCCACCTCTTGCACTTCAGCGGCAGTCTCTTCACCGATACGACGGATATCGAGGTAACGGGCCTCAGAGACCACCTTGTCCAGAATGGAGAAGTCAAAATTGGCCTCTTCCTCTTCAATGCGGGAGAGCTCGGCCTTCACGGTCGGCTTCTTGGAGATGACCCCACAATACTCCGGCATGGTCTCGGCAAACTCCAAAGTGCCAATGCGGCGGGCTTCACTGATGATATCCGGCTTGTCCCAAGTAATGAGCGGGCGCAGGATCACCTTGTCGGTCACCCGGTCGATCACGTTCAGGTTGGTGAGAGTCTGGCTGGATACCTGACCCACACACTCACCGGTCACCAGCGCCGGGATCTGGAATTCATCGGCCACCTTGGCGGCAGCACGCATCATCATCCGCTTGAGCACCACGCCCATCTGACCGTTGTCGATCTTCTCGAGGATCTCGGCAACCACCGGCTCGAAGTCCACAGCGGTGAAACGTACCCGGTGGGAGGAGCCGAAACGGTTCCACAGGTGATAGGCCACCTGCTTGACGCCGATCTCGTGGGCCGCACCGCCCAGATTGAAGAAGCAGTAGTGCACACGGCAGCCGCGCTTGATGAACTGGAACGACGCCACGCCGGAGTCAAAACCGCCGGAGAGCAGGCTCAGCACATCTTCCTGGGTCGCGATGGGCATGCCGCTCAGGCCCTGATGGATGGCGCTGACGATAAAGAGCTCCTCACCGTCGATCTCGAGGTTGATCTTCACATCCGGGTTCTTGAGGCGCACACCATTGCTTTCGCAGTGCTGATTCAATCCACCGCCCACGTAACGCTCAACCTCGAGGGAGGAGAACTCATGCTTGCCGTGGCGCTTGGCGCGCACGCAGAAGGTTTTGCCCTTGAGCTGGTCGCCCCATACGGCTTTCACCTGCTCGAAGATGTCGTGCAGATCGGTAAACTTGCTGGCCTGAACCTCGAGGAAAGCCTGAATGCCCGGAATACAGGCCAGGGCTTCGATAGCCTGCTCGCGGAACTGGTCGTTGCGGGAGCTCACAATCAGCTTGTCCCAATCCATCCGTACGCGGGCATCGTCGTCGAAGCGGCGCAGGACATTGCGGATATTGCCCTGCAGGATCTTGATAAAGCGCTGGCGAACCGACTTGCTCTTGATGGTGATTTCCGGGAACAGCTTGATAATGAACTTCATGGGGGCTCTTTAAATTTTGAGGTAAATCAACGACTTACAGGCAGATGTGGGAACAAATGTTAGAATGGGAGTTCCCGTGAACAGCTACACATTATCTCACAGCGACCAGCTTGTTGCCACCCTTGCCAAGCAGCCGGTGTCCACCTTCGGGACCCACTACACCAAAGAAGTCGCCCTCTTCATCGCGCGACACCTGAACAAGGCCCAAGGCTGGGCTGCGAGTCTCTACCTGCGGACCATCGCTGAGGGTATCGGCTGCACCACCCGCACAGTCCGCAACTCTCTGCGTCGTCTGGAGGCCATCGGCTTCTTTAAGACCGAGTTCCGGAAACACGCCCAGATAGCCAACTGGAATCTGGCCTCTGTGTACCGCATCGGGTCAGCACTCCTAGCCCTTTTCCGTACCCCCAGCACCAAGCGTCCGGCTAAGTCTTTGACTTCTTCTAAACAGAAACAAAGTAACAAGGATCACGCTCCCGTTTCTTCGTCTGTGGGTAAGTTCACCATGTTCGACCGCAAGCGAGTCACCAAGACACCGGAAGAGTGGGAAGCCAGCCAGAAGGCCAGCCAAGAGCACAACAGGAGCGCCCTACAGAAGCTCATAGCGATGATGAAGGGATGACCCTATGGATGCTTGGGGGATAGGACCAGCGATCAAGCAGGAGTGGCTACAGGAGATCCTGCTGCCCTTCCTGTGGGATGAACTGGAAGAGTTCGAGGAAGATGGAGAGGACGCCCCTCTGTCGCCCTGTGGCATCCCCTTTGACTGTCTGGACTGTCGATTGTGTGAATACCTTGAGAGGACGTAATGATGACCGAGCGTAAAACTCTGGTGTGCGTGGAGGCTGGGCTAGGGGTAGCTGAAGGCCAGGAATTTCCTGTGCTGGGAGAGAACGGGAGTGTGTGGGAGATCCTGCTGGGCGGTGAGTACCGGAAGGTGAACAAGCGGTCTGGCCGTGTGCAGGGCTGGAAGACAGGCCCGAGGTTTGATGTAAAAATTTCCTAAGGAAATGAATGCGATTCTGGCGTATGTCCCTGAGCAGCCAGTTGAAATAAATTCAAGATAGGGACACTGTGACGAGAATGGATAAATGTGGAGACATCAGAAATGTATCAGCTCAAAGTAGTCAAAATACCCGATGTAGACAACGAGACCTTCGAGAATGCCCTTGCCTTCTCGTGTCGTCGTATTGAGAACGAAATCGAGGGCTTGCATCTACAAACCGTTATAAATGGTGACGTAGTCACAATTACAAGTCTTGATCCACAAGAGCTAAAGACGGCAAATCAAGATGAACTAATGCGCAAGATAGTCACCTGCTTCTGCTATCGCGACCAATCACTCTATGAAGATTTTGGAAGTGTCGCATGGCTTTCATACTGGCCATGATGAGGTGTAGGTAGGGAGAAGAAAAAAGGAGGAGCTAATGCCCTCCTTCCGAAAGATCTGTCACGCAGGGTTATTACTCGGTTTTTCCACCGAAACGATACGCCCTTCTAAGAATTTGTTATCACAGGTGACATAGTCATAAGCGAAGAGAAGCGGACAGTCGTCCTTCAGCCCCTCGTAAATAAGATCCATTTGATCATCAAGCAAGAAATTGTCGGCTCTGAGAGTAAATGTCCCAACCGATTGAGTTTCGATTGTGACCACTGCGTAGTCATTTTCGACTTTCTTTTTTACAGCCTCAACATAACCGATTGATTTTGCGCTTATCTTTTGTTTGTCACGCTTCTTACGACGATTGAATTCCGCCAGTTCTTCACGGTTGAATGCCTGCTGACCGATTCTTGCATAATCTGCATCTGTCACATGCTTGGCTACAGATTCGTAACCTTGCTCAATTGTCTTAGTGAATTGCCGTATCTCTGGAGGCAGTTTCTCCTGGTAGGATGGCTGCCCAAGTACTTCCACAACTTTTACCAGAGAATCGGCGTGAGTTGCGCTCGCTTGAGCCATCACTCCGAGTTGCCGCGTCAGCTCTTCACTTTGGCTACGTGCTGTTTTTTGCTCTTGCCACGTTTTGAAGAGCCAGAAACCCGCTACAGAGAAAACGAGCGATAGAAGCACTACCATCGATTGTTCACCTGTCATGTTTTCCATTAGGGGGTTCACACCTGTAATCAGTTGATTTATAAAGTCGTCGGCAGGCGCGGATGTATCTGAAGAGCCTTCTTTGATAAAGAATACTAGCTCAAGATTTTGCTTAAATGGTCGTAGTGACCGGCAGTCTCTAGTGCCATGCGCTATCTCGGAGTATCCCTGCAACATAGCTTGATTCAGTTCCAAGAATCCTTCCATCGCAGTGGCGGGGAGACTGCCTTTATACCGTTCGCCTTTCAAGTAAATTTCGACGTTAGGCCAACCTTTAAACTCAATGTCCTCAACCGAGACTGTACATTGACCAGAGAAAAACTCGTTCGCTAAATTGAGGAATGCGTCCTCTGAATCAATAATTCTTTTGTCCATCAATCAGGTCTCGGTGAAATTTCGGATGATTCTCACACGAGTTCGCTTTGAATTGAATCTCTGATCTCACAAGTTTGGATTCTGGCCTGGTAAATTCAGGAAAAAATCTGAACGCCCTCTTCAGTGATTAAGTTCCCACGATTTCCCCCCGTACCCCCTCAGAACCTGCCAGCTGGTCGCCCTGCCGTCCTCTTTCTGCAATCACCTGAGCACCTGCCTACACCTCTCCTTGTCCCTGCCCCAAGCCATCCCATTACTAGCACGTAGGCGCTCCCCTGCGTTTGCCTGTGGCCTCCTGCCGTGCACATCTGTCGTTCCATGCGTCCCATTGAGGTATACCCTAATGAACTTCTTTCACACGGGGGTATTGACTGTCTCATTTATGTTTCATAATCCAAGTCTCATAGAATTTAGACGTTAATGTGACAGCGTGACACCGACAAGACTCACGTTGAAGCAATAGGAAGAAGATGAAGGAGATTTCCGCATGAATGACTTGGTTATCAGGCTTCGCCGATTCAAGGACAGGAAGTCACTGGATAGAGTCGCCCCAAGGATGCTTGATAAGGCTGCTGCTACGGGCTTCCAAGAGGAACTGAAGGTCATCGCAGCGATTGACCACCGGCAAGCAGAGATAGCTGCTGGAAAGCATTACGACGCGGGGAAAGTCCCTATGACAGCTTGGGCATTGGTGGATTGAGTAGGAGAGAGTGATGGGACAGGTTATCGGTTATGCACGTGTGTCGTCTGTCGGTCAATCGTTGGATGTTCAACTGGATAAGCTGACAAAGGCCGGTTGTGAGCGTGTGTACCAAGAGAAGGTATCAGGGACCAGCACAGATGGCCGTGAGCAACTAGCCGAACTCCTGCGGTATGTCCGAGAGGGGGACGATGTGGTGATCACCAAGCTGGACCGTCTGGGCCGTTCTCTCGCTGACCTGCTGGACATTACGGAACAACTGGAAGCCAAGGGCGTGACCCTGCGTGTACTGGACCAGAACCTAGAGACGACGACAGCCCAAGGGAAGCTGATGTTCACCATGCTGGGTGCCTTTGCTGAGTTCGAGACGGCTTTACGCAAGGAGCGTCAGATGGAAGGTATCGCCAAGGCTAAGGCTGCGGGGAAGTACACTGGCAGGCCCAAGAGTATCGACGAGGATGCAATCAAGGCGACCCTGCTGGAAGGCGGTAAGTCCCTGCGGGAAATCGCTACGCTTCATGGAGTCAGCCGAGCGACTGTCCATCGCCTATCAACAAGGATGCGAGAGGATGGGGTATTGAGTTGATCGAGTGTTTCTATCGATTGAGCCTGGGATCATTGAAAAGACAGATCACTGGGGCTGTCCCGACATACATTAGAGAAAGCTAATTTACCCTGACCAATAGAAAGAACTGATCGAGTGACCCACTTTGATCAAATCTTTCAATCGACCCCCGAGGCTGTTCACTGCGACACCTTGGGGGTTTGTCGTTTAGGAGGACTCGACGATGGCCCGTGTGTCTCTTGCCGTCTCCCTCTGGTCCCTTCTCCTTGCCTCCCTTCTCCCTTCCATCCTTGTCCCTGCTGTCTTCAGGCTTTCTCTGTGGATCTCTGAGATCGTGCAGGGGTGAGCCTGTGGGGTTGCATAGGGGAAGGCGTAAGGTGAGCACAGAGATCGTCTGAGGGGCTATCTAGAGGGGAGCAGAGGGGGACTGTGGGGCTGACTCTGGGCTTGTTCGTCTGAGTGCCCCTGTTTGTTGTCCCGAGGTCCATCCCGAGGCCAGCATTCCCGACGACCATCCCAACGATAACCAACGGAACACATACCGATTACATCCGGCATACAGCTTGCAGTTAAAAACTCTGAGACACCAAAATAAAACAGAGGATTGTCTCACAAAGAGACCACCTTTCAGCAGACAATAAACCCTGACCATTGAATGAAATGAAAGACCGGTCCCCTCTCTCTCCTTCCCTCCGCCCGTCCCTAAGACTATCTATAAGACATCTATTAGATACCCTAGATACTATCTCTCTATACTCTACTTACTATAGGTATCTTTAAGACTACCCAAGGTCTACCCAAGGACGCCTCAATGGCTGTCCTGTTGTCGCTTCTTCAGGTCTCCCTTGCTTGCTTCTCCCTAGCTACTCAATACCTCCAGACTACCCAAGGTCTACCAATCGACTCCTTCAGGATGGCCTACGGGCTGTCCTGTTGTCGCTTCCTCAAGACTTCCCCCTGACCATCCCTAGGACAACCGAGTGACAACTTCAGGACAGATAGCTAGTAAGGATGATCAAGCGACAGTATCCGTTGGTTGAACATAGCGAGTTCCTTATGAGGCTCTAAGGGATGACCTTATGCAAAATGTCCCAAGGGCAAATTGCATAACCCAACGGCTGACCTTGGGGCTGGAGAAAAATGCCCTTGAGGCAAATCTGGGAACACCCTGCGACTGACCTTGGGACTGGTCGAAATAGCGGAATCCGCCAAACAGACCACCTCCCAGCGTCTGACCTTGGGACTGTCCAGAAATCCCAAATTGGGGAATCCGGACACCTCCCAGCGACTGACCCGAGGACTAGCTCAAAAATGCCCTTGAGGCAAATCTGCGCTATCCCAGCGTCTGACTTTGGGACTACTCCAAAAATGCCCCAAGGGCAAAAATGGAGTACCCAGCGATGGACCTTGGGACTGTCCAAAAATGCCTCAAGGGCAAATCTGGACACCTCCCCAGCGATGGACCTTGGGACTGGCCGAAAATGCTCCCAGCCCAAATCCGGCCACAACCAAGCGTCTGACCTTGGGACTGGTAAATAATCCGGATTCCGGAAAACTTACCACCTCCCAGCGTCTGACCTTGGGACTGGAGAAAAATGGCCTAGGGGCAAAAATCTCCACCCAGCGTCTGCCCCGAGGACCGCCTGCTGCAAAATGGCTCAAGGACAAAATGCAGCACCCAGCGACTGACCTTGGGACTGTACGAAAATGGCCCGAGGGCAAATCCGTACACCTCCCAGCGTCTCCCTCCGCTCTGCCCTTTATCGCCTATCAACATTGTCCATCCAAGCAAGGGAAGGAGAGGGAGTTATCTATAGGTAATCTGTAGGTACTTATCCTGTGGCCCCTATGCACAGGGAAATCCGGAAGGGGGTCTGGAGGGGTACAAAACTGCGGAATCCGTGAATTTGTACCCCCCGAGGTCTGTCTTGAGGTGGTGCGAAACGGGATGTCCCCTTTTAGCACCGCCACAAGGTCTGTCTGGAGGGGTAGCCAAAAGACAAACTCTCTTTTAGCAACCCCCGAGGTCCATCCTTGCGATACGCCGAAAATGGGACTGACCCAAATCCGGCGTATTCCCGAGGTCCGTCCTTGCGTTTCCGGAAATAGCGGAATCCGTCAAAACCGGAAGAGGTCCCGAGGACGACCTGAAGCCGCTCTGGGTGAAAATCCCGAATCGGGGAAATCACCCACCCCCGAGGATGACCTGAAGCCGTGCTGTTAGAAAATCCGGATTCCGGAAAATGCAACACCCCCGAGGACAGCCTGAAGATGCACTGGGAAAACAGCGGATTCCGCCAAGACCCCAACCCCGAGATCTCCCCCAGCCCTCTCCGTGCAACTGAAGGAAAAGCGCGACAGACGGACGCTAGTGCGTCTATCGCTGCGATTCTGGAGAAGCACAAGGAAGGCATGAGCAACAACGCGATTGCCAAGCTGTTCAACATGAACCGCCGCACAGTTGATGGGATCGTGGAGGCACTGTTCCAAAATCCTGAATCAGGAAAATGGAACACCCCCGAGGTCTCCACCCCCGCCGTCCCGATGGCATCCACGGAAGACCGCTCCGAGACCCGCGAGGACTCCCGCTCCTTTATTGACGAACAGCTCGACGCTCTGCTTACAAATTGATGATCCACTCTAAAGGTTTGACATCAATCAATGAAATGACTTTGCAGGCTTGATCAAATAGAAGCCGATTGATGCAACCGCCTAATGGAGGAACATTAAATGATGAAAAAGCATCCAACTCTTTTACCCGAGGGAACGGTGCTGACAACAGAAGGCCGCGACAAGATTCTCACGGGCAAGCTACAGCGAGCCGTGGTGCATGCTCTGGCTGATGGGGACTTTCATTTTCTCCCAACCCCCGAGCAGACCGTCGCCAACCTAATTAAAGAAATGAGCCGCTTTGACAAGGTAGCCCCCCAGAATGTCCACCGGACGCTGAAAGTGCTCGAAGAGAAAGGAGTGCTGAGGCTCACCAAGCTGTCTTCGGGAAGCGCCGTTATTAAGCACGCGATCAGCAGCAGGCAGACCGGCGAAATGACAGCCGATGGATACCCCCGATGGGAATACTTCATCAATGGCGACGTTACGAAAGAGCTACGTGAACACGACGTGCGTTATGCAGCCGATGTCGTTGGGCATGTGGATTTCGTCGCAGCGATTAAGGGGGCGTTTCAGGAGAAGAAGAACGCATCTGTGTTCAAGACCGTGAAGCTGGCGAAGGAGGGATCAACCCGCTGGTTTATCACTGAGTTCAACAAGCCATCCTTATTTGCGCTCGCTGCCCGTGCCTACTCTATCCGCGTGAATGACAACTACGGTGAGATCCCGAACCAGCTTGTCGAGCAGGCAGCCCGTGGAGCATGGCAGCCATTCTTCGACACCCTGAAGAAGAACAAGGTGATCAGCTATCACGACTTACCAGAAGGCCGTGTGATGGTCTGGGACGCCCGTCGCTGGGCAGTCTATAGCGCCCGTGTGATGCAGCAGCGGGAAGCGATCATTCATTCCTGGAAGACCGAGTGATTAACAGGGGGTCCTGAAAAGAGAGTCTGTCTTTTGGGGACCCCCGCGTCAGACCCGAGGACGACCTGAAGACGCACTGGGTAAAAATGGGGAATCCCCAAAATTACCCCCCGAAGTCAGTCCCTCTGTTGTCCAGAGGATGACCCTGCGTCTGCCTGAGCGAATTAGCGGAATCCGCCACACCGCTCACCCCCTGCGTCTGCCTGCGGAGAAATGAAGAATCCCGAAAATTCCGCACCTCCCCTTTCTCCCTGCCCATAGCGATACACCTATCAACTCACAAGGAGCCGCTATGACCGCAGTCTCTATCACCACCGTACATCCTGAAGTCGTCAAGGAGCGCCTGCGGGTGATCTCCCACCTTGTCACCACTGAGCCGGAGAAGTACCTGAAGAACCGCTGGGAGCTGAATCGTGAAGCTGTCAGGGGATTTATGGGTCTGACACCTGCCGAGTTCGACGCAACGATGGAAGAAGTGGACCACGAGGTCGAGGCCAAGCGTAACGCTGAGTAAAAAGCCTGAATCAGGAGAATTGCTCACCCCAGCGTCAGACCCGAGGACGTCCTTGCGCTGAGTAAAATTGCGGATTCCGCCAAATTACTCACTCGACGCCAGACCCGAGGACGGCCTTGCGCACTGGGTATAAATCCGGAATCCGGAAAAATACCCACCCAGCGTCCACCTGCCCGAAAATGGGGATTCCCCAAAATCGGGCACCCTTTCGATCCCCCTGTCCGGAAATGCGGAATCCGCAGAATCGGACACCCCCAGCGTCCCCCTGCCCGAACTAGCGGAATCCGCCAAAGCGGGCACCATCTCGATCCCCCTGCCCAAAACTGCGGAATCCGCAAAATTAGGCACCCTCTCGCCTCCCTCCGGATTTCCCTGACCTAAGAACGTATGAAGACGCGCGGAAACGCACGTAACTCAAGGACCAGCCCGTGGGGAAACCTGCGGGCTCCCTTTTTCTACGTCCTGACTCCCTTTCCCTCTTTCTCTTTGGCCGAAGGGCCATCCACCTATCAACAAGGAAAAACAACTATGTCTGCTTACGGCACTTTCCCGACTTTTCAAAACGTAACCCATGTAGGTCAGAACAACGGTCAAGGCGATACCCGAGCCCTATTCATGAAGCTGTTCGCTGGTGAAGTCCTGACGATGTTCCGCAATCAATGCGTCTCCTTGGGCACCACCCGAGTGATGACCCTGAAGGGTGGTAAAGCATTCGATTTCCCTGTACTTGGCATGAGCCACAATGCGAAGTACCACAAGCCCGGCGAGCTGATCCAAGCTGGCGGCATCAAGAACGTCCTGCGCACTGTCACCGTCGATGACGTCGCTGTGGCTGCTGTGTTCGTGGCAGAACAAGACGAAGACCTGAGCACCTTTGAGGTTCGCTCTCACTATGCCCGTGAGCTGGCCTATGAGCTGTCGAACATGATCGACAAGAACGTCTTCCGGACCATCGCCAAGGCTGCCTTCATTACCAACAAAGAGCTGGCTATTGCTCAATTCGGTGAGAACGGCGTACTGGATGACGAGACCTTCACCGAGAACATTACCCTGCGAGCAACCGATGCAGCAGGCCGTCCGATGGCCCGTGGTCAGCAAATCGTGGACGCCATCTACCGTGCCCGTACCGAGTTCCGTAAGGCAAGCGTCCCAGGTATCCCTGTGTGTGTCCTGAAGCCGGACGACTTCGAGGCCCTGACCAATGCGGCTGCGGGGATCGGCAACATGGCTTGGCTGGACAACCGTTTCTTGGGCCAGACTGGCGAGGACAAGTCCAACGGTAACGCTGACACTGGCCTGCGCATTGCCGGTATGAAGGTCTACGAGTCAAACAACCTGCCGGACCAAGACGAAAGCGAGGGACTGATCGGCTCACCGGAACCCCTAAGCGTGGAAGACGGTGGCTCTGGCCGTACCGCTGCGTACCGTGGGAACTTCTCCAAGCTGCTTGGCTTGGTCTACACGAAGGACTGCGCGGCTACCGTGAAGGTACGCGACATTGTGACCCAGTGGGTCCCTGAGCCTCTGCGTGTCGGTAACACCGCGCTGGCTAAGATGTTCGTCGGTCACAACATCCTGCGTCCGGCCTGTGCGGTCGCTCTGCTGGAAGCGTAACAGGGATTTCCCTGACCAAAGGATGAAGAGAGGTTTCCGGTCAGGGTCCTCTCGCCATCTGGTGGTTTGCATTGCTTCTGGTCATTCGGTGATTCCTTAGACCCCCATGCGTAGTTCCTGTGGTTAACACGGGGGCTGCCCTTGGGGGTTCTTCTTTGGAATACCGTATTGGACACCTCGACCTCTCCCTTTCATCCCCAATCTGATAACTCAAGGAAACATTATGACCCGCTCTTTCTCTCTGCCGGAAAGCGGCTACAAGGCCCCACGGCAACACACAACCGTGACCATTCGTCGCCCAATGATCCCCAAGGTAGACGCACTGGTTGAACTCTACCGCAAGAACACAGGGCAGCCATTGACCCGTACTGACGTCGTGAGCGCGATCCTGATGGACGCCTACAACGACTTCATCGAGACAGGACTTATGGTCCCCCAACAAGACAAGGAATAACCCAATGAACACCAATCAAATCACAATGACTTCCCGCCAGATTGCCGAGCTGACTGGTAAGCGCCACGACAACGTAATGCGTGACATCCGTGTGATGCTTGACGGATTAGGTCTCCTCAACTTTGAGGCGGGCTCTTACCTCGATGCAAACGGACAGAAGCGTCCCGAGTACCGCCTCGATAAAGACCTAGTGATGACCTTGATCACTGGCTATGACGTGAAGCTGCATCTCTCTGTAGTTAAGCGCCTGCGTGAACTGGAAGAAGCCGCAACGCCGTCCCTTGCGAGCATGACTCCAATGGAGTTTATCGAATACCAGTACCAGCGATTGAAGCAACTGGAAGCTGAGAACAAGCTGATGGCTCCCAAGGCTGAAGCCCATGATCGCTTCATGTTTACCGAAGGGTCCCGTTCCCTGCGTGACACTGCGAAGGCGCTGGGGTTTGGCCCTGTGAAATTCAACAAGCTGCTCGCTGCTGACGGCTACCTGTTCAAGCAAGGGAAGTCGTGGGAACCCTACGTCCAACACTTAGAAGCTGGCCTGTTCGTCCTGAATGTCAGCGAAGCAAACGGCGTAGTTACCAAGCAAACCCGAGTGACCCCGCTAGGTATCACCAAGCTGTCCCAGCGGTACACCACCAACAAGGAGGAATCTCAATGATGGACTACCAGACCACCGACTACGGCTTCAGCGTGGAGACCTGTGACCTACCCTCCTACTCCAGCGGCGTGAACGACCAAGGGGAAGCCCTCTATGAACTCGATGGGATCGAAATGACCAAGGCACAGGCCGAGGACTTCAAGGACTACTTCTTCGACGACGAGGACGATCACTCGCTTTCCCAAGGCAACGACACCGAGTCCCTACCGGACGCCATTCTTTCAGGCTTGAACGCTGTGAATGACGCGCTGGGAGGCGGTGGAGTCGCTGAGTTCTACGCTGACGAGCTGCTGGGTCTAGGCGAAAGCCGAATGGACTCTGTGGTCTCTTCTTCCGGCATGAGTCAGGAGGAAATCCAGTCCCATGCAACAGCGGTAATGATCGACATGGCCGCACAGGTAGGAATACCCAGCGACTACCTGATGAACGAACTTCAGAACGACATCAACCGCGTCCGCTCGTTTAACTCCCAGTCTGGCTTGAAGCTGCTGCGAGAGGCTATCGCTGACGGTATCGCTGGGGAATACGACTCCGCGATGACCAAATGGGATCGCCTGCGTCGCGCCCTGCAATCCATCAAATAACCCACTTTTTCTAACCCCTAATTACCCCATACCACAACCATCTGGAAAGCCTCTGCGGCCTTCTGGAGGGGCCACTGTGCCCGTCTCAACACACACATAAGGAAACCGACATGAACAAAATCACCATTGCTGACCTGTCCGAAGAACTGCTGGACGTAATCAACGGCCAACGCGCCCTTATCAACGAACTGGCCGAACGTGCAGGGCTGACCTCTGCGCAAGTCCAAACGATTCAGATGGACGCCTCCCAACGACACCAGCGAGCCAAAGTGGCAGCAGCAAAGGCCAAGGCCAACCGTGAAGCCTACGAAGAAGACTCCCGCCAGATGGCCTCTTGGGTCTACGCCACCCGCTTCGACTTCAACAATGCGAAGGAATGGGGCAAAGCAGCAGCGACCGAGTGGCTGGTTATCTGTGACCGTAGCGGCTCCGAGCATGGTCGTGATCACACCTTTAAGTACCACGAGCCGACCCAAGACGAACTGCTGGAAGCCCTGAAGGATCTGGAGCGGTGGAGTCGTGCGACTGAAGAACACAACAAGGACCGCCGCGAACATGCCCAGCGGACCCTTCCGAAGGTCAAGGCCAAGCTGGCCGCCCTGCTGACCGCCTAATGCAATCCACGGGGGAGGCCCTGCGTCTCCCCTGCTCTACCGAAGGAACCTATCAACATGACTGCTAATGAAACCTTTCTTGTCCATCCCAGCGACTTCGTGAAGCGCCTTCAAGCCTTCGCCACTCTGAGCCTTGGCCGCCGTCCGTCTACTGGTCAGGTACAGAACGCAATCAACCGATACGTCATGCAATCCCACGGGACAGACCGAGAGTCGATGCTTGCGCTTGCCCGTGAGCTGTTCCCGACAACCGAACAGGAGGCCGCCTGATGATCACCATTGAGGACTGGAGCCACATACACAAAGCCAAGATCCGCCATGCCCTCTTCTGCGTGGCCTATCGGAGACTCCAAGGGGACACCTTCAGGACTGCCTGCCGGACTACCGCAAAGCGTCTGAAGCTCCATGAACCGACCCTGCGTCTTCTCGCAAGGCACTACATCAAGACCACCGGAGACAACACCAAATGACCCAACAGTACACCTACACACTCGCCACTGATGGCGCTTGCAACACCAACCACACCAAAGCGTCAGTCCGTGTGGCTGGCTGGGGCTTCCTTGCTGTCCGTAGCGATGGCCGCAAAGTTGAACGCTGCGGCTACTGCGTGGGCGCTGGGGAGTCCAACCAGACCGGAGAACTGGAAGCAGTCATTCAAGGGCTGTCACTCCTTAAACCTGGCTCTGTGGTCGAGGTCCTGACGGACTCCGCCTATGTGATCAATGGGGCGACCCAGTGGTTAGCCGGATGGAAGGCGAAGGGCTGGAAGAGGGCCGACAACAAGCCAGTCCAGAACAGGGACCGCTGGGAACAGTTGGATGACCTACTGAGCACCCGCCAAGTGACCTTCAAGAAAGTGAAGGGACACAGCGGCCATCCGATGAACGAACGAGCGGATCAACTGGCTGTGGCCGGTATGAATCGCGCTGGAATGTAAAACCGATCAACACACTCAACTATTGGCGCTCCTACGTGAAATTTCAGGAAGAGTCTGGGGGATTGACCCTGAGATTTCACGCAGCGATGCCTCCCCAAGGTCACTTCTCCCTGACCTAAGCAATACATCCGGTCATTCCCCGACCGTCAATCAACCAATTGCGTCTTTATGTCGTGCTTCTTCTGCTGCTTCAGCTTGCCTATGGGTTAAGCGATTGGGGGCTTGCTGAAGGGGGAACGGCATGAGAGGCACAACATAAGGAACCCATTTATGAAGATCACTTTCAACGGTAACACCTATCCGATCCGCAAGAACGCCGAGGGCCTGTACTCACTGACCGACATTGAGAAAGCATGGCTGGCGGAAGGCAACACTGGCGGCCAACTTCGCCACTGGAAAGACAACCCTGAAGTTGTCGCTATGATTCAATGTTCCGAAATTCGGATAATTTCCAAACGAGGACGTAATGGTGAAACTTGGGGCTGTAAACGTGCGGCCATCCTCTACGCCACCTACTGCTCCCGAGAGTTCCAGCTTGCCGTCATTGACGCTTTCATTGCGCTGACCGAAGGCGACACCATGCAGGCCGCTGCTATCGCTGAGTCTGTCGCGGTGTCCCCTGAACTGCTGGAGAAGCACGACGTCACCCGCAAGGCCATGAACGATGCAATCAAGGCCAAGGGGATCGACATGTGCGGGAAAGCCTACGGCAACTTCTACCGGCTGGCCTGCAAGGCTGCCACTGGGTATGTCCCGTCTGTCCTGACAGGCAAGAATGGGTCAGCCAAGGACTACATCAAGCAGGTATCCAGCGCCCCCTGTATGAACGCTCTGATCGCTTGTATGGAGACGATCACAATGGGCCTGAAGGTAGGGCTGGATTATCACAAGGTCGCCGCCATGCTCAACGTGGGTACATCACAGAATAGTGAGCTGTTAGGAGCCTGAGCTAGTCATAGCTGCTGACCTCGCTATGAATTTCCAATCGGGTCAGATGCTGGTACGGTAAAGCTACCCCAAAATGCTCTGGAGTTTGTCATGAGAAATCCCTCTCTTCCTGATGATGATCCTTCTGTAACTACTCTCGTAATTGTCGCTAATTTGGTGGCGCGTGTTCGCTTAGGAGAAATCTCTGCGGAAGAGGCTGTTCACGAGCTTTTCGATCTTGGATTTAGAAATGCACCTCTTAGCGCATTCATGAAGCTCTTTGCATTTGATGATTCGGTCATGGAGACCATCTTCATGAGCTACGAGCCAACCTCTAGTTCTTGGTAATCGCTTACAGCAAAGCCCCCTTGGTGTACTTCGAGACTACCTGATGTTCACCAAGGGGGCTTTTTTTTCGATGCTACTAATCAAAAATTCATCACAGAAATGGGGATTAGACTGTGTTAGATTTTAGCTTTGTCACTGAAAACATGGAAGAATCCCAATGAAACACATCATGTTGACTGCACTGGCGTTAGGACTTGCTGGCTGTGCCACCCCCAAACCAGTCCTTCAGACTGCACCAGTATCAATCCCACCACTAGGTACCCAGTCCACTAAGCATCTAGGTGAGCAATTACTTATGCAAGCCGAAGGGGTTGTAACGAAAGCGATAGAACTCGGCGGAGCAGATGGGATGACAACGAATGTTCCTGCTGGGATCTACTGTAATACTGGCGGCGATACCTATGTGGCTACGGGTAACATTGAGGTCGGGGTAAAAAACTCGTTTGGAGACATAATTCTTCGTAAGACAGACCTGAATTATGACGGTAAACAAGTATGTGCAAACGGATCATTCTCCTGTTACACACCTCAAGAAATTTCGATCAAAGAGATTCCTAATAAACTCTGTGTGAAGAAAGACTCCTTCCAGCAAGTCATAGAGTTCAATGGTAAATCTGGTGACACGTTGAATTTCACTTATCGAGAGTTTACCGGCGGAATGGCTCGCTCTGCTTTCACCGCAAACTTCACTATGGACCTGAATGAAGGAGACGAGCTTGTCTACAAAGGGGCGGTGATCAAAGTTAATGCAGCTAACAACAAGCAGATCACTTACACCGTTCTCAAGAACTTCAATACGCTATAAAGGCTGAGACTTTAACCCTAGGAGCTCAACCATCTCCTAGGGCTTTTTCGAGGTGGTTACTTGTTGAACAACTTGAGGAACTGGGACATGTAGTCAGACGCAAGCATGGTCTCGACGGCTTCGAGCTGGCGTGAGTAGTCATGGCCGGATGAATAGAGGCCATAAGACATGGTTAGCCCTTTGGTCCCGTGCCCCACTATTGGCGCTGTAACATCCTCTGGGATGCCTGCACGTTGGTAGGCTGTGATAGCCATGCCACGCAAGCTGTGGAAGCCCTTGGTGCGATCTCTGACGCCTGTGGCAACCTCTTTCAGCTTGCCAAACTTGCTGGACCATCCGTGGGGGTTCTTGGACTTAGGGACAGGCCACAAGTTGCCCACTACGCAAAGTCTGAGTTCTTCCCATAGCGCGACCGGCAGGGGGAAGGCACGGATGGAGTTAGCTGTCTTACCTGCCTTGATGCGAACAAGTGGGACACCTTGGCTCACTTCAAAGGAATCAGCCTGAAGGCCGATGATCTCGCTTAGACGACATCCGGTGATAAGGCCGAACTTCGTCAACATGCGAAGCTCCGGTGTGGCCTTCTCGATAATCTGGGCCAACTCTTCAACCGTGAAAGGGGCGTATGACTGGGAGTCGCCTGTGCTTTTGATGCCTGCGCTCTTGAACGGGTTATCACCTTCCACGCTCCGAGTGAGGTAGCTGGTTTCCCACACAAGGGACAACGCCGACAAGTAACCGACCCGTGTGCTGTCACTCTTATTGCCAGCCAAGGACCCTAGCCACAATGTCACGTCACGTCGCTCAACATCCTTCAGGAGTACCGCTGGACGACCAAGGAAAGCGGCTAGACTGTCTGCTGCGTGTTTGGCACGACTCAAGGTTGCTGGTGCTGCGGCTTTGAGGCCCTTTGCAGCTTTGGCCTTCTCGCTCTTAATGAACGCTTTGGATGCTTCCTTCAGGGTGATGGCGTACTTGTCGCTTACCTTCAGATCCCCGTGGATAGCCTGCCTTATAGCGTCCGCCAGCTCTTCATTCCCACGCTCAATAGCAGATTCAAGGTCATAGGCGTGGTATAGGCTCTCGGATTCAACTTCAACCTCTTGTCCATCTGGCAGCAGGACCGTCTCAATACGCTGCTCTGCTTCCCTGACCGCCTGCTGGATTTCTTCGATGTAGGCGTTGAACTTCAGACGCTTGGGGGCTTCCTCCGCCTGGGCAACCAACCGGTCAAAATTGGCAACGATGAGATCACGCTTCCGCTGGGCTTCCTTGAGGTCGCCTGTCTGCAATGTCTTAGTGTAGAGCCGCCGGCCGCCAAACATTGGCAACCCACGGATAGCCTTGGGGACATTCCACACCAAGTACCAGACATTAGCCTTTTGCTGTAAAGCCCAAGTCTCGCGCCTTTTCATACACACCTCACTTATGCTAGCCTTACCATCAATGTTACCGCCGATGTTTCCATCTATAAGCTGTAAGTTGTTGATAATCTAATTATTCAATGAGTTGTCCATGTAGTCAAAAGACAATGAACTTCATGGTAATGACTCGGGTGACCTTGATTTAAGGGCGCGAATTATATCAGAACTTTGTGGCCAGCGCCTACTGGATGAGCGTTTGCTCACATTCCCCTAAGCAATGTTTGCCGCGCGGGCGCAATCTTGCGTATATTCCCGACCCTGCGCCTCGCCAGATTTTTGACAACAGACTGATCCGATGAAGACCTATATCTACTACCCCGGCATGGTAATCAACTGGAGATGGCCACACCGCAGCCAAACCCGCGCAAACCCTTGCATCCGTTGATATAGCAGCCTTTTGAGAAGAATACACCCCACCTCATAACGCCTCATTCCCCCGATATTTTTGCCCCAAAATTGCCCCAATCTGAAAAATCTTGCCCCAAAATTGCCCCAGAAAAACCCCAGCCTTTACCTGTCGAACGCGCATAGAAAAGCCCGCTCAATGGCGGGCCAATCCTAACCAGTTGCAAGAGCTATGAAGCAGCTTGCAGCTCATCGCGAAGTCGTTCAAGAATGCGCGCGATTTTCTCTTCCTCCACCTTTGTCAGATCCAAAGTCTCAATAACATGCTCTAGCTCAGTTAGTGAATCCATCCTTCCAGGTCCTCGCTCTTCCCCTCTCAGTCTCTCGACTGTGAAACACTGTATACCCATACAGTAACCAAGCGAATGTACCACTTTTTGCAGACTTAGTGGAGCAGTATCTTCTTGAGCCTCCTTTACCTTTTTCCTAGCCGTTGATAGATCCCATACTCTATGACTCGTCATAAAACCGCCACTTGTGTAAATGTTGATTTTTGCGGCGACTCTCCGTGTACTCAGCCATCTATTTTTTTGACTACAATCTACACGACCACGATGTGCCATTACTGAGCAATTGCACTATAGGTGTTCCAGATTTGGGACAAACATAAAAACATGATCTAGAGCACGGTTGGCCACCACGGATAAGGAATGCCTATGAAGCGGTATCTGACCAGCGCTAGCCTCGAGTATGTCCATCGCACCAAGAAGAAGGTGCGCTCTCTGATGGTCGAGCGAAAACTCAGCCAGTCCAAGATCAGCAAGCTGACCGATATCCCCCGCTCCAGCATATCTCGATGGCTATCGCCACATCACGACGACTTCATGGGGCTGGCCGAGGCGGTTATGGTCTCGACCGCAATGGGGATATCCGTCCAGGCCATCCTTGCAGACCCGGACTGGAGCGTTTCAGATGATGAGCATATGGGGCTGATCAACCGCGCAGCACGACTGCCGAAGCCGCACCTGGCGTCGATGCTGAATTGCTATGCGGAGATTCTGGGGGTTCGGGTTGGATGACAAAAATGGGGCCGAAGCCCCACCGTTATTACTCTGCCTGTTCAGGCATCATGCGCTCTATCCGCGCCGTGATCTTGGCCCGCTCTACTCGCGTCATATCGAGACCTTCCAGCTCGTCCAGTAAGGCGGCCAGCTCTACCATCAGTTGGGCTGCGCTCATGACAGTAGCCTCCCTTGGTCTACCGCCCACAACTGTTGCAGCTTTGATAGCCCCTTCCCAGTCACCAGCGCAACTGATCGCTTCTGCAAGCCAAACTCAGGGTGCTCCCAAGGACTGATCTTCACATCCATCAACCCCTGCTCGATCTTGGCTTGGTACGGCTCATTTTTGCGGCTTACCCAGCCAATCTGGCGCAAATAGGCAAACAGCCGGTTTTGGCCGGTGCCAATGATCTTGGCCGCCTTACCGACGCTGATTGAGTCAGGAGTGACCTCAACCTGCTTGGCGAAGCGAACCAGCGGCGCATCCGTCTCGATCTTCTGCTCCAGCTCTTGGTTTACGGTCAGCAAGCGCAGGCGCTCCTGCTCAGCCTGCATGGCGATCTGTAGGATCTCGATGGTGGTGAGTTGCTGAGTAACAGGTGCCAGCTTTCCGGTGCGGTAATCCAAGAACACCTGATTGACCTGGAGCTGGAATGCTGGACTGATCCAACCGGCGTAGGAGATTGCCAGCAGTTCGTGGGCGAAAGTGCCGCCATTGAGGCCTCTTTTAGAAAATACCGGGATCTCGGTATTAGTGGTTTTCGCCACCTCAGCAATCAACTCTCTGGTTGAATCCAGAGCCAACCAGTAGCTTGGGCCACGCTTCTTCTCACCGCCACTAGCCTGATGCAAAGCGTTCAGGTTGAACCGCCCCGCCTCGTCAGTGGTGATCTCCACTCCGGCAATCACCGGCATGGAATTCTGCGGCCCTGTCAAAACTTTGGTTTGCTGATACTGTTGTTGTATAGTCATACCGTAATCCTTACTTGGTCGTGGGGTTTACGTTCCTCGGCCCGAGCTGCGTCAACAGCTTGGGTCGAACTATTTGAGCTACTTGCTCTCAGCTTGCTCATCCTTCTCCATCTCCTTTCTCAGAATAAATAACACCTCCTTATTCATGCTTCGCTCGTTTCCAGCGGCTCTCTTGGTTAGCCAATCCTTGATCTCGTCTGGCATCCTAATGCCAGTTGGTGCGATTACCTGCTTCACAAGCCCTCCTCAAGAGACTTCACCATGAAGTCATGCCTTGCAGCTTAGTATTGACTCCAAAGTGAAGTCAAGGTGTTTTGTGGTGAAGTCAGAGTGAATTGTTAGGATGTTTTTGCTAACGTACCCACATATAAGCAAACCAGAGTTCGTGACATCATGAGCAAAGACATACAAAAAACAGCTCTACGCCTACCAAGGGCGCTTCACTCAGCAATCCATGAGTCTGCGGCAGCGGCAGGAAGAACCATGAATGCTGAAATTGTTCACCGACTTCAAAAGTCTTTTGATGACGATAAAGAGAGTGTCGCCAGATCGCTGCCAGATGGAGTGATTCTCATTGATGACGAAGCTCACAGAGCTCACTCCAGATTCAATTACCATGAGTTTGATGAGCATATCAAAGAAGTTATTGAGTTCGTCAGAAGCGAAATGAAGAAAAAAGAAGGCAATAGTGGGTGAGCTTTTATGATATTACTTAGGTTTATTTTTGTTTTTTTATTTATTGGAATGTCTCACTGCGCCACTGGCGCATCCGTAAGTTCACATGGGGTGCATGATGAGAAGTTCTGGAGTGACTTTGATAAAAACCTAGAAGAATATGAAAGACTTCAAGCTCAGAGAGAGCTTGGTGACGCGCAAGGACGTCAGGTGATGCCGGTTAACACCAATGAGAAGCAATCGAAAGACAACAGCGGAACATTCATTCTTGTAGTTGTGGTGTTGGTTATAGGATGGCTTGCTGCCAATAAAAGTATGGTGCCACTCATGTCTAATGAAAAGAAAATCTATAGCGCTCTAATATCGTTATTCATATTAATGAGCATCGTCCCGCCTTGGAAGTTTGTTGTGAATACAAATATGACAAGAAAGGAAATTCCTGCTGGATACTCAATTATTTCATCACCGCCATCACTTGTCGGTCAATCAAACAACACCGGTGTAACTATAGATATAGAAAGGCTTGTCATTCAGTTCGGAGTTCTAGGCGGTATCGCTGCCATTGTTTTTATAAACAGAAATGTGAAACAACATCAAAACAGCTGATCAAGCGCCGCAATAGCAAATCCAACCAGGACAAAGAAGAAGCTGAATGCCATAAAGTCATCC
Organism: Aeromonas sp. s12; assembly: GCF_040907925.1. Classification (NCBI taxonomy): domain Bacteria; kingdom Pseudomonadati; phylum Pseudomonadota; class Gammaproteobacteria; order Aeromonadales; family Aeromonadaceae; genus Aeromonas; species Aeromonas sp. s12. Next base: position 145,689 of record NZ_JBFOCT010000014.1, read on the forward strand.
AGGTCGCTCCGGCTGGATTTGCTAAAGCACCAACACCCGGCAGCAAAGGGGATCAGGGCCAGCGTAAAGCTGAAGCTGAACGCCTTGAGCGCCACCACCATCATTATCAACGCAAACAGTATCCACATGGTCAGGGTCCTCACATATTAAGGCCCTAGCTTACCCCCTTCGCATGGGCTCAGCCAGGGCCGCTATTCTCCCTTACTCCCAGTTCTCCCTGTTCTTGTTTACCGCCTGATACACCAGGTCGTTGCGGCGGGCCAGTAGCTCATCAATGCGCTTGCGCTTCTCCTCTGCGTTCATGGTGCGGTCACGCTGGATCAGCTCAATCTTGTTGCGCACCACCCGTACCTGCTGCTGAGTGCGGCTCAGGCTGCGGCGTGACTTCAAGATGCCACCCTGCTCATCGAGCAATTCATTCGCCTTATCGTCCAGCCCTTCACTGCGGTACTGGTCAACGGTGCGCTTGAGCTGGTTCACCTCGCTCAGCATCCGGTAGAACTCCTCCATATGCTGGGTGGACTTGGCCGGACCGGTGCCACGGTACACGGCTTTCACCAGCGGGATCTCGTCAGCGCGCCAGCTGGCCGACTCACCCGGGCGAGATGCCCTGATCAGGCCATCAGCAGTGGCCATCACATAACCGCCGATGGTGCCGGTATAGCCAATCACCAAGTGCTCAAGCTGCTTGGGTGAGAAGCCAGACAGCTCGCCGAGCTCGCGCATCAGCAAGCTGGTCTGCTCGTTGTAGCGGGCCTCCGCCTTGACAGCCAGATCCTGCGGGCTGTCGATGGGACCGCCGCGGAAGGTGTCATAGTTGAAGGCGGCCTCTACCAGCGGCTTGATGATCTGCGGGGTGGGATTAAGGGCAAAGGTATCGCCAATTGCCCGGGCCACGGCCTTGCCGAACTGGGCGCCGGTGTCCTTGTCACCCATGGCGCGCACCATGCGCTCCGGGATGGTGCCGAACATCACACCAATCTCGAACGGCTTGGGGATCCGGAAGTGCTGATCGCCAACAAAGAAGTGCCAGTTGGCGTCCTTGTCCCAATCCGGCAGCTCTTCGTATCGCTCATCGTCCCAGTTGGCGGCCAGCAGGCCGAGCGACATGGCGGTGATCATGCCAGCCCGCTTGGCGATTTCGCGGGGGTTGTCGCGCAGCTCCCGGCTCAGTTTGCCCAGACCCTGCAGGCGAGCATTGAAGAACGGCAGCACCAGGGACGCACCTTGAATGGCTCTGGCCGCCCCGAGCATGGAGAAGTCCATCAGGTCTTTTGACTCGAACGCCGCCTGTGCGTGGCTCTTGCCCGCCTTGATGGCCGCGGCATAGACCGCCTCGCGGTTGGCGTTCTCAAGCGCCTCGCCATAGCGGCTGTACTTCTCCCATGCGTCAGCCACCACACCTTTAGCGTGTGCCGCATTGCGGATGATGCTCTTTTCGTAGCGGGCAATCTGCTCCGGCGTCATCCCCTTGCGGCGCAGTGACTTACGCACGGTGTCGGCCATGGCGCCGGGGTCGTTACCGTTGACATAGCCACCCAGGAAGCTGGCGCCGCTGAACATCACATCAATGGTACTGCCGTCCATCGCCAGGGTCTTTTTCACCCCCTTGATTGAGTCGATCACCGGCTTGAAGCCGTCCTTGCTGATCGCCCAACTGGAGAGTGAGTCACGCAGGAAGTTGCGCAGCATAAACTCAGGTGAGGCGGTTACCCCTGCCGTCAGGATACGCTTGGCGCTTGACGCCATCATGGTCATCTTGCCAAAGGGTTTGCGGTCGAAGAAGGTCATGGCCCGATACAGATCAGGATCCTCCACCCGCAACATGTACTCCTCACCCTCAAGCTTGAGCATTATCCGGTCCTTGCCGTTGGCAAGCGCCTGATAGTCCATCTTGTTAGGCTTGGGTATCACCTCGATGAGCCCGGTATCCGCCAGATTCCAGACGGTCTTTTGCGCCGCCATGTTCTTCATGGAAGCGTCGATAAGCTTGGAGGTAGAGGTGAAGATGTTCTCGAGCAGATCGTTGGTGTTGGCCTCCCCGCCCTTGAGTTTCTTGATCCCGGCGTTCTGGTTGGCAATGCCCTTAGGCTTGAAGGGGGCGATCACATCACCATCCTCGGATTCACGGAAGAACGGGATGTACCATTCGCTTTCAAACTCGGCCCGCGCCTCCTTGGTGAACAGGCCAGCCTCCTGCGCCAGATCCAGGGTTGCGGCATTGAGGCGGTTCCAGCGGGTTTTTGCCTCCTTGAACTTGGCCTCCTTGCCATTGCCAAGCCCTTTCAGGGCGGCAATGTCCTGCTCGCTCAGCAGGTTCTCACGCCCCTGCTCCATCAGAAGTTCCGCCCGGTGACCGGCCATCCAGCCCAGCCAGTTGTGCAGATCAGCCCCCAGATCGGAGAAGATGCCAAGCAGCGCGTCTTTCTCGCCGGTACCCGCCTTGCGCTGGATCACCCCGTCCTTCCACTCCGGCAGACCATAGAGCATGGTCGCCTGCATGGTGGAGGCTGCCCCGGTCGCCATCCGCGCCGCAACATAGCCGGAGTCGGCTGCATCGGTAATGCCTGCCGCATCCTCTGCGTACTTGATGGGGGCCAGCGCATCGAGCACTTCGGTGTTGGCTTTCTTGATAAAGCGGTCCACCCATGACTCAACCACACCACGATCAACCTTGCGTAGCTTGTCCAGATTGGCCTTGGTTTTGTCGATGATGTCAGGCTTGGGGCCGAGATTGAGCTTTTCCATGGCCTTGTCGGCGGCTGTGTTGGCTTGGCTAAATCTTACCGATGGCTTCTCATTTGCTGGGAGATACATGGATTCTGATATTGAAAAGTCCTTGTTTTTACCCTTGTTTTCAATAAACCCAAGACCCTTGTAGAAGGTTTCAAGTCTAGACTTATTGCCGCCGAAGTCGGCTGATGGTGATAGGGCAATCATCTGGCTTGTGCGATCTGCGTACCGCATTATTTCTCGCATAGCCGACGTGCCCTTGCCGTTACCTCTCTCACTTTCATTAACCGCGATCTTGGCAATATTAATAACCCCACCATTCTCGGTGGCTAATATCGTCACGCCTGACCCGCGAATCGATTTGATTACATCTCTCAGGCTACCTTTATCAGCACCAGCACCAATCTCCTGGCTCATTCTTGTTGGCTGTTCAGACTCCTGACTGAACTTATGACCACCATCCGGGCCACCATTGTCAGGGCCGCCGCGCTTCATCTTCTTGCCCAGCCCCTCAATCAGCACTCTGGTTTCAGCTGCGGTAATGCCACCAGGCACAAAGCCGACAGTGCGCAGCGCCTTGGTAACCCATGCCACCACCTGATCCCAGCCGCGGCGCCAGGCACTCTGCTCCAGTTCGGCCAGGTGGGCGATCACCTCCTCGGCCTGCACCCCGACATCCTCGCCAGCGTAATGGGTATCAACCCAATCCCAAACCGCCTTCATGCTGGGGGCGTTCTTCGATTTGATGATGCGGCTGATCAGCTTGGTGTACTCGCCATCGCCCAGCACGTTGGCTAGGCCATAGTGGGCCAGCACCTCATGGCGCAGGATCTCGCGCATCCGCTTGGGGTTGGCGATGGTATCCGCGGCCACATGCAGGGTGCCGTTGTCATCATCGAACGCGGCGCGGCGGATCAGGCCGTCTTTGGCTGCCAGCCCCAGCGCCTTCTCCAGCTCGGCCTGGGTCGCGTGGATCTGCACATTAATGCCACTGGCGCCACGGTACTGCTTGAACCACTCCTTGGTGACCAGCTCCGCCTCCTTGCGGGTCAGGTGCTTGGCTGGCTTTTCACCCTGCGCCATGGCCTGCTTGGAGAATGAGACGGCTCGTTGCTCGGTCGAATCCGAGTTCGCAGTGCTATCAACCGGCTTTTCAATGGTGATGATCTTGGTGCGCACGCTGGTTGGGTTGAGCGAATCCTTGAATGCCCCCTCCGGCATCATCTCCTCGCTGGCGCCAAGGTCGTCAAGCCACTCGCGGAACGCTTTGTTTTTCTTGTTGCTGCGCTGGCCAGCCATGCTGGATACGATGGCAGCCAACCGCCCGCCCGGTTTGAGGTGGGCAAAGGCATGGCGCACATGGTCAATATCCATGTCGTTGGAGAATGGCGGGTTCATGATCACAGCGTCATAGCGCTGGGATGGTGTTGTCTCCATAAAGTCATTACCGACAAGAGAGAACCCCTTTTCCTGCAGGATGTCGCGCAGGTCGCTAGCCAGCTCCACGGCCTCCACCGTTGCCCCGGCATCCCGGGCGGCCTCTGCCAGCATACCGTGACCGGCAGATGGCTCGAGCACCACCATGCCAGGCTCAATACCAAGGCGGTCCACCAGGTCGGCGGCGTACTCTTCCGGAGTGGGGAAGAAGTCGATAAAGGCGTTGCGGTTGTTCAGCAACCGGCGCTTCAATGCGTTGGTTTTTTCTGTCACCGGATCCCGCTGCGGTGCCGCCTCATTCAGCCCGCGCTGCAGTCTGACCAGCTCACGCAATGCCGCGCGCAGTTCGGTGTGATTGGTAATGCCCATGCGCTCCAGGCGACCATACCCGGCGATCTGATCCTTGATGGTGCTGGTGCTGTAGTCATCACTACCAGTGACATACGCCTTGAGCTTGGCAATCAGCTCCGGATCGCTCAGGGTTGTGGTCTTGTTATCCCTGTTTGCCGCAGCCTTGACCAGGCTCATTACCTTGGCACCAGCCTGCTTAAAACCGCTCGCCCCCTGCATCTTTAGGGCCACCTCACGAATCCGATCGGTGTGGTAATCCATGCCCGGCATTGATACCCCCTCCACCATCTGCTCAGGGGTTGCCTTGTCGCTCCAGGAATAACGGCTGCTGTCATCACGATTGATCACCCCATCGCTCACCAGGGCATCAATCTTGGTGGCAGGCAGCGACCACAGCCCCCGATTGAGCGCCGACTGCAACTCTTCAAGTTGCGCGCCGTTGGCAAGGTTGCGCAGGTAGGTGATCTCCCCGCTCTCGATGCCGGTGGCGATAGCCTCGAGCAAGCCAGCAAAACGCAGGTCTCGCTCGGCGTTGGCTCTAGCGTTGGCCGCCATGCTTGCGCGGCGTGCGGTATTCTCCTTGCGATCGGCATTAAACACCGCCTCCGCTTTGGCTCTCGCTGACGCAGCGCGATTGCGCAGCGCCTCCACCTGCTTGGACTTGCCAGCCGGCTGCGCCTCGCTATCAGTAGACTGATCAGGTGCAACCTCTGGGCTAGCCCCGCCAACCTCACCACCCAGCCAGGCGCGGAACTCGGTCGCTTTCTCTTCGCTCTTGAACTGGAAACCAGGCACGGCACCCTTGCCGCGGAATGACGAATACCAGCCACCCATGGTCTTGGCGTGAGCATTGATGCGATTGTAAGCATCTCGCTCAACCCGATCCCCCATCTGCACAACAAACAGATCATCGCCGGTCTTGGTGTGCTTGGTCTTGATGATGTCGCTGGAAGTGGTAGAGGGGGCAGTCTCATTTCCCTTGGCGCTGCGCTCCTGCTCCCTGCGATCTAGGTTGCGAGCAGCAACCATATCCTCATAGCGGGCACGCTGCTCCTGGGTCAGCTTGTCAATCCCTCGCCGCTCTATGAATGCCTTGAAGTCATCCAAGGTTTGAGGGTCGGTGAGAGATTGCTTGAGTTCTTCCCGGCGCCGCTGCATCTCGGCAACGTCGGACAACTGCTTATCACGAAACAGCTGATACCGCTCCGGGGTCAAACCATCCAGCGCCTTGGCGACTCGCTCTTCGATACTCTGTCTGGCGCCGCCGATGGCATAGGTCTCGCTGATGGTATTGCCATCACCGTTGGCAGCCCAACGCAGATCACCGATCAGCTGGTTGTATGCGGCCTCAACCACGACGGCCTTTTTGTCATTTTTGTAGCGGGCAGCATTGAAGCGGCTCAGCTGATCAAGCAAATCCTGCTTGGTTTTCTTTTCCAGCTCAGCCCGCAGGGAGGGGGCATTATCCAGGGCGGAACGGCTCATCGCCTGAAATTCAGAAAACTCCATCTCGCCAGAGAACAGGCGACGCTTCGCGGCGTGGTAATCCGCTGCGCTCTTGGCGCCGCTCCAGTCGTTGGCTGGCTCGATCTGCTGCGACTTGGCTCCCGACTCCACGGTATCGCGGTCGCGGCGCATCTTCATGTAAACGCCAAGGCGCAAGCGTTCCTCACCAACCTGACGAGCACCTTCATTGGATACAGCAGCCCCAGTGCGGCGGCCGCCATTGCCGTTGAACTCGCCAGAGCCTGATTTTTGCAGATCGCCAACCTCGCCACCAAGTCGCTGGTACTCTGCTTCAAGCTCGGGAGTTGACATCTTTCCGTAGCGGCGATCCATTTCACTAAACAGCTCTGCGTCTGCCTGTGCGAACCGCTCATCCCTGGTGGGGACTGGCTCTCCTTTGGATACTGCCTTGCGGTATGCCTCCTCGGCACGCTCAATGGCGGCCTCCTTGGTGTTGGCAGTAAACCAACCTGCGCCTACTGCAGAACGATACTTCCAGTGCCCGCCATGCTCTTTTAGCAGGTCGCGATCTCGCAGCTCGTCCTCGCCAATACGGCCAGAAACAGCAGCCCCGGCATCTGTGGCCGGGGCTGTCAGTGTTTGGTCATCTTGCTGCTGTCCATCAGGTACAGGTGAAGCAGGAGTGTTGTCTGCCGGATTTCCGGATCCAGCTCGGTCGGTGAGTCTGGCAATGGCTGGTCCAGCGCCTGCTGCAGCCGGTTCGCCTGCGCCAGGCTGAGCGCCTTGTCCTTCACTGCTGATTGCAGGTGCTGGGGTAACTGGCTCATTGCTCACCTCTGCTTGCGGTTGGTTATTGCCCTGCGGGCCATTGATTGCATTGGAGTTGTTGGCGGCCTGCACCTGCTCAACTTCGGCGATCTCGGCCACCCCGAATCCTCCGCCATTGAGCTGCACCGGCATCTCCTTGCCCTTGCGGCTGGCCATGGCAGCCTCTTTCTCGGTTGCGAACGGCTTGCCTTTGCGGGTGATGCGGAGTGTCTGGAGCGGGCCAACTGCCGATTCGGTGGCACTGCCGCGCATCGGTTTGGCGTCAGGCTGTCGCTGATCTGCGCCATAGACCACATCGCGGTGCGGCAACTCGGTACCGACCTCGCGAGCCTCCCCTTCAATCACCGCGCCAGGCAGCTCGCCAGCGGGCTTGGTGGAAGATGCCTCTGGCGGCAACACATCCCCCTCCTGTCCACTCTGCCAGCGAGTGCGCTCTGCGCCGCGGAACTGGGGACCGGTGCCAGCCTGCTTGTCGTCAAAGTGGCCTTCCTTGGTCATCCCCCGGGCGGCATTGGCGTCACCGGCAAAGATCACATCCTTGAGCGGCAGGGCTGGGCGCTGGTTCTCCATGGCCACCTGCTGGGCGCTCTTGTTTCCTGCGAACGGGTCAAGCCCAAGCTCGCCAGCCTGAGCTCGCTCATAAAGGCTCTTGCCCTGATCGCCAGCCTGCATCTGGGAGGCAACCAGCTCCTGCACTGACTGGCCAAACTCACCAGCCAGGGCGCGCTGCACCTCGCTATCGGCAGCCATGCCCTTGAACCGCTCTGCGGTATCGTCGCGGCGCAGGTAGGCCGGCACATCACGCAGCTCGTCAAACTGGCTGGCGCTGGGGCCGAGCGGTGATTGCTCGCCAGATGGTGCAACCACCGGATCGGCCATGGCGTCGGCGGCAGGTTCCAAGTCAGGATCTGCCGGTGCGGCAGCGGGGTTTGCTTGCATCGGATCACCCTGCTCAACAGGTGCGACATCCTCCACAGTGGCGGGGTCTACCTGTGCGCCCCCTTCGCTTTCTGGCTGTGACTTGCTGCCACGCAGCCCGCCAGCTCCACCCAGGGCGCCACCGGTACCCATGCCGATCAGGCCGCCTTCCAGCGCACTGGACACCACTCCTTTCATCGGGTCGATATCGGCAGCGGCCACCTCGTTAAGGGATTCGTTGATGGTGTATTGCTGCACCCCCTCCTCGAGGGTCTCGCCGATCCCCTCACCTACCGCCCCCTTGGCTGCCCCCTTGAGCACGCCACCGGTCGCCGCCTTGCCTGCCAGCATCTTGAACAGCATGGCATCGCCCATCACAGAGCCCATGGCGGCTGCGCCCCACACCTTGGCGTCGCTCATGGTGGCTCGACTGGCAACGTTGGCAGTCTCCTCCCGGGCCAGCGACAGCTTTTCCTCATCAGAGAGGTGTTGCGTCTGCTGATCCTGGTCGATGCGAGTGAATGCCTGGCGGAAGGTATCGCTCCGGGACAGCTCATCAAAGCTCATGCCCAGCACTGACTCGCGGGTATTCACCCCCGCGCTACCCACCGAACCGGTCGCGCCAGTGGTGACGGCTGCGCCGGTCGCCAGCTTGGCCACCGTCTTGGCGGCGACAGCCTCGGCCACCTCCTGAGTAGCCCCCCGCTTGAGCATGGAGGTGGTAACGGCGCGCCCGATACTGGCCTTGGCGGCGGCACCGGTCACACCGCCAGCCAGCAGGGTCGGCACCATGGAGCCCACGCCCTGCGCCATCTTCATGGCCCATACGTCGAGATCCCCAGCGCCATCCCCCATGGTGAGGCGCCCCTCTGGCGTCTCATCAATCAGGCTGCGGCCGATCGCCTCTTTGGCATCGCCGCTCATCCCCTCGGTCAGCGACTCGGCGCCTGACTTTGCCAAGTCGCCAGCGCCAGCCACCACATCAAGCACCGGGCTCAGCTTGCTGGCCATATTGGCGCGAGCCTGCTCCAGGTAATCGCCTCCCTGCTTGCCAGCATTCTCCTTGCCAAACTGGCTTGCCTGCCGGGCCAACTCACCAATCCCGCCAACCAGTTCCAGTGCGCCAGCGCCCACGCCGCGCGCCACATCCCCCAGGCCAACATCAAGGTCGCGCTGTGGGGTTTGGGCGGCGGATGGGGCAGCAGCCGCGGATAGGCTGCTATCGAGATTGCTCCAGAACGGGTCTGTGCGGGTGTCTGATAGTTTCGGTTGTGGCAAGGCGTCGCGCAGTCCAGGCTTGTCCATGGTGTCCTCGGCTTTTTGTGCAAAAGAAAAGCCCCGACCGGCGAACCGATCAGGGCTTGATATGGGGAGTGCTGGCCAATAAGCAGACTGGCCGACTATGGAGAGATGCTAACGCTGGGGGGTTGGAAAGGCAACTAGCGGCGCGCTTGCGCCAGACTGATGGCCTGATAGGCGCCAGCCTCCGCATCACGCAGCCTGCCGGCTGTCACGGTGGCTTGCTCCTCTTTCTTCTGCTTGGCCGCCTGCTGACGCCACAGTTCGAACGCCGTGTTCATCCGTGCTGGGTTATCCATCAAGCTGCTCAGCTTGCCGTGCTGGTTGGCCTCCTTGATAAACTGCAGGCGCTCGGGATCGCCCCCAGTCCACGCCTTGAGTGGCGCCTCCTGCTTTGGCTCATCCGTTTTGGTGGTTAGGCCGTAGGTATCAGCCAGCGCCGCCTTGCTCTGTTCAAGCTGGGCATCCAGTGCATCGAGCTGCAGGTCTTTATCCTCTGCATTGCTGGAGGAGATCTTGGCGCGGTTCTGGCCGTGCTGCTTCTCAAGGTCAGCAACCGCCTTCTTGTAGCCTGCCTGGTCAGGCCCAGCCGTCAGGCCAAGGGAGGTGCGCAGCTGGTCGGCGTTACCGATCATGTGCTTGGCCAGCGCCGCCCGCTGATAGGCCGGTTTCAGGAAGTCATTGATGGGGATCACCTTGGGGGTGTCATCCGGCGCAGAGGTCCGGTTATTGGTGACCGGGCGGACTGCCTTGCTGCCGTCGTCGTAGGTCACCTCCACCCCCAGCACCACGCCTCGCCCGTCGGGGGTGATCATGATGTTGTTCAGCTGCTTTCCGGTGATGGTCTTGCCGCTATCCGGGTCGATATCGCCAACCCCCTTGCCGATCTCGTCCTGATAGAGTGTGCCGGCAGCCTTGATAAACTGCGGGTTGTTCACGGCTGCATGCCCTTCCGGTGTGGTCGGGTCTAGTTTTCCTTCCTGAGCCTGGCGCATCAGATTGCCAGCATGGGTGACAAAGGTCTTGCCCGCCTCTGCATAATCCGGCTGCAGGTAGCGCTCCGGGTTGAAGGTGCCAGCCCGCGGATCCCGCACCACGTTCCAGAACTGCTGGCCAGGGTCTTTGCCCTCCGCCACAGCTTGCCAGCCGGACTGGATGATGGGCAGGTTCTCCTGTTGGTACGCCTGCTTATCCCGCTCCTTCACCTGCCACTCATATTCCTGTTGCTGGCGCGACTCCTGAGCCGTGGCGCGGCGCTCAGCTGCATTGGCTCTCGCCTCGGCAGATTTCACCTGGCGCTCGGTGAGCGCGAACTGGCGATCAGCCCGCTCATCGGCAACCTTGTCACGGCCACGACTGTAACCCAGCTCATCCTGATAGCGAGCATCCGCCACCTTTTGCCGCTCCTGCTCGCTCTGCCACATGGCGTCACGCAGGCTCATGGCCTTTTCCATTCGCTCATCTTCTTTCTGGCCGCGCTGATAGCGATCCATGGTGTTGAAGCCAGCCAGAAAGCCCTCTGCCAATCCTGATACACCCATCACTCACCCCCTTTAAAACAAACTGTCCGCCAGAAATCCGACGCCAGCACCAACAAGCCCGCCTAGTGGTCCGCCTAACGATCCAGCCATTCCGAGCATGGCACCCATCGATGCACCAGTGCCGATAGTGCTCATGGTCTGCTGTTTGCGCGCCGCCTTGAGGCTCTTGTTGGCAGATTCAATCTCCTGCTCCCGATTGGCCGCATCACGCAACCCTGCCATACCCTGCTGGCGCGTCTGGGCGCCAATATCAAGCAGTCCGTACCCCATCACATACCTCCACCGGTTTTGATTGCCTCACGCAGGCCGGCATCAGCGCCGGTCAAGATCCCCATCTGGCGTGCCTGCTCCTGCTCGCGCAGGCCGTTTTCAGTGCCCGCCGTCATCAGGGCAGCCCGCAATCCCTGGCTGTTGTCGTTGGCGTTGTTGCTCACCCCCATGCGGGCATTGCGGTTTGCCGTAGCCTGCTGGGCAGAACGCAGGGCGTTGGCGTTGTTCTCATCCACCCGGCCGAGCTGCTCCTGCAGCAACTTGCCGTTGGTGGCCAGCTCCATAAGCTCCTTCTGCTTCGGGTAGAAGCGGTCTTTCCAGTCCTGGTAGCTCTCGCGAGTGATCTGTGCAAATGTATCTGCGGCGTATCCCATCGTTTACCCCTTAATAGCCCTTGCCTTGCAGCACGCTGGCTGTCGGACTGATCTTCTTGCTCACGGTTGTTGTTGCTGGCGCCTTAAGCTCCTTGAGCCCATACGCCGTGCCAGCTCCCGCCAACGTACCAACCAGACCAGCGGTTGCCTGTTGGCTCTGGAATGAGCTCTGGGCGTCACTGGTGGCCTTGCGCAGGCTGGTAGTTGCCATATCTCCCATGGCAGCCAGCGATTCGGCCTTCTGCCCGGCGCCAATGCTCACCACATCCTTGAGGCCAGCCACATACTTATCTTGCTGGCTGGACTGGGCGCGATTGGTGGTGTCGGTCTGGCTCAGTGCCTGATCAGTCTCCAGATTGGACATGGCAGCCTGATACTTGCCGCTGGTCGGATCCACACCGCCAGCCGCCATAGAGTCGGCCAGCCCAGCGCGTGCCTCGCCAAAGGATTGAGCGGTACCCAGCGCGGCCGTGCCAGCCAGTTTGTCGTGCTCGCTATCGCTGTTGAGGTCATCCACCTTGTCCATAAAGATGTCCTCATACTGTTTCAGGCTGGAGTTGTAGAGGTTCCACTGCTCCATGGCCACATCTGCAGCCGCCCTCTGGGCTTCCGTCTCCTGAATTTCGTTAGAGCCACCCTTGCCCATCGCTCACCTCACAAGTTGATCTGAAACACAAAGAGCCCGTCAGCATCATCTGGCTGACGCACCCACCCCATTCTTGGCGCTACCCTGAGCCACCCTCTGCGAGCAGAGTGGAAGCGCAACCAGCGGGCGCCTATCATGCGGGCCAGCCGCTTAACCTCCGGTAGGTGGCGCTCTGGCGCCCCACCATCACCCCAACCGACCCATACCAGCACGCCGGTAGTTCCCTGCTCGCTGACCGGCTTCAACACGAAGCCGTCATCACCACGCACAAACAAAAACGCCACCCTGTTACGGATGGCGTCTTGCAGTTCGGCTGGTAGCCTTGGGTTGCCTGTGTCGCTGGCGATGCGGTTCAAGTGGCCACTAATCATGCGAATGTCCCGCTGTCAGCCTTGAACACCTGCACATAAGCCCCTTCCAGAGAGATTGTGCCGGCAGCCGAGCCCTTATCGAAACCAACGGTAACAGTACCGTAAACACCAGCTGGCAGGCGGTAAGACCCGCTAACAAGCGTGCTATCTATAGAGCCAAGCACTGTCGCCGCCACTCTGAAAGTGCCAACCCTCACCCCATTAACATCAATGTATGCCGTGATGGACCGCTCAGACCCTCCCGGTCCGGTAACCTTGATGAAAATCCCATTGATAACGATATCCCTGACCATATTCTGGGCATGGATCCCGACTGAGAATGAAAATCCACTGGCAGGGATAGCGCGTGCCAACGATTTTGTTGCAGTCACATCGCCAACAATCCGCTCTGCATAGATTGTCCCATGCACAATGCAGTTCTGATCTATCGTGCAGTTACCGATAGTCATATTGCGAACATAGCCGCCCTCGGCTCGCATCATGTTGGTGAAGATTTGCCCATCAGAATAGATGATCGTACTCCAACCAAAACCCCAACCGGCATATGGCCCGCCCTTGCCAAAGCCAGCCGAACCGCCAGCCATAAAGGCGTTGCCCATATCGAACTGGCCACCGGTGATCAGCGGGGCGCTGATGCTCACCCCCGCCTTGATATAGTCGGCGGTGATCTTCTCGGAGTGGATGATCTGGATAGTCGCCTTGCGGATGATGGCTTCGGCGATCACCGTCTGGCCGTTATCGATGGCAAACAGAGGGGCGGTGGCGTTTGGGCTGTTTGGGTTGAACACAAAGAACTGGCTGGCAGACACCATCACCTGGCTGGTGCCATCACTCTTGGCTACCAAGCCGATCCCGGCCTTGATATCGCCAGCTTGGGCCTTGATTGACCACATAGCCTGAGCGCCATTTTGCAAGTCGGCGATGGCTTGGCTTTGGGACTGCACTGCTGCAGCGTTAGCTGCAATCCGCGGGTCATCTGTGGCCACCCATGCGGTGCCACTGTACCGATATGGACGGTTGTTGTTGGAGGTGTCAAACCACAGGTCGCCAGTTCCCATGTCATTGCTTGGAGCAGTGGCCTGAAAGAACGTCTTGTTCTTGCTGCCGGCCACAGCGGAAACCGTGTTGATCTGACTGGCAAGAGACTGCACAGCGTTTGCTCGCGCCTCTGACTCCGCAGTGATCTGGCCCTCTAACCGATTATCACCATCCTGGTAATTAGCCGTAACCTGCTGGATCTGGCTGGCCAGCGACTCCACGGCATCAGCCCGGGTTGTCGCCTCCTCGTTGATGCGCCCGGATAGCTCGGCGTCAGCCGTCTCCATGGCAGACTGCTGCTGACTCAACTTCTCGGTCATGGCTGAGTCTGCATCAGCGCTAGCCTTGGCCACCTCGGCAATAGAGGCAGACAGTGACTGGTCAACCCCTTCTATCTGCGCCTCAAGCACCGATGTCTTTTGTGCCAGCGCCTCGTCCGCCGTACTGCGCGCCAGCCGTTCCTCGGTGATCTGGCTGTGCAGGTCGGCGCTATCCGCCTCGTAATCTGCGGTGAGCTGCGTCACATCTCTTGCCAGCGCCTCATGGGCATTGGCCAGCGTTTGCTGCTGAGTAATGATCTTGCCGCGCGCCTTGCGGTTCTCCCGGTCGCGCTCATCGCCTGCCAGCGCGCCCTCGACATCCGTTTTACCGCCAAGGTCGATGGATGACTCCATGTCATCCTGACGCTGTGCCAGCGCCTGAGTGGTATCAACAACCACCTTTTCCAGGCTGGAGATACTGGCCGCGTTAGTGGCGTCCCCCTCCTTTACGCTGGCGTCCAGCGTGGTGATCCGCTCTGCCAGTGCGCCGTCACCATCTGCCCGCGCCTGCTCCTCCTGGGCCACCCTGGCGTTCAGGTCGCCAAGTTCGCCATCCACGTTGGCAGTCAACTCGTCAACTCGCCGAGACATAGCCTCATCAGCTGTCGCTCTTGCCTCTGATTCGCTGGCAATCCCGGCGCTCAGGGCGTTGTCTGCATCGGTAAGCTCGGCATGCATCTGGTCTTGGCGCAGTGCCAGTGCGCTGTCAGCGTCGGTCGATACCTTCTCCAGTGCCTTGATGGCCGCTGCGGTTTCACCAAACGACCCGCTCGTCGAAGCGCTCAGATCATCAATGCGCTGGGCCAGCGCACTATCGGCGTCGGCAAAGGCCTCCTCCACGCCGGTGATGCGAGCCTGGGTGTCTGCATCCTTACCCTCAAACTTGACGTCTATGTCGGTGATGCGCTTGGCTTGGGCAGCCTGCTCATTCACGATGACCTGCTGTTGGGTGCGAATGGCGCCAAAAGCGGTGCGGTTATCCCTGTCTCGCTCATCCCCTGCCAGTGCGGCATCAATGGCAGCCTGGCCAGCATCGCCAGCACCATCAGCCTTGTCCTTTGCCAGCTCAATCTCAGCCTGGATTTCATCGAACCGACCAGCAGTAATACCGCCCTCGTACTCGATAATCTCCTCCAGGGCGCTGATCTTGCCCTCTGCCTCACCAGTACGCACCTCCAGCCCGCTGACTCGCTGGGCTGTTACGCCGTCGGCGTCAGCGGTGACGCGCGCCAGCTCGGTGATCCTTGCATCCAGCCCTTCATCACCCCGGTTCACGGTGGCCTGCAGCCCGTCGATTCGCTGCGCCTGGCTAGATAGCTCATCGGTGTGGACCGTCAGCTTGCTTTCAGCGTTGGCCAGCCGCTCGCCCTGCTCATCAACCTCTTGCTGCGTAGCCTTCTGGGCCAACTCCCCCTTGGTGGCGTTCAGCTCCTGCCCAATCTGGGTAACCTTCTTCTGCTCCTCGGTGAACTCACCCTTGGTAACCGTCTGGCTCAGGCTGGCATCGAGCCCGTTGATACGCTGCTCGGCCTCTGTGATTCGCTGCCCTTGGCTATCAACTGTGACGTTATCCGCCTTGCTTGTGATCTGCCCTGATACGGCATCCAGCGACTGGTGCACCTCTGTGATGGAGGTGCGCAGCTCTTCTCGGACGGCGTTAACCGCATCCATGGTGATGTTGCCATTCTCTGGATCAACCTCGAACACCGCATCCCGGAAGCTGTCAAAGTCGCCCTTATACTTGTCGATCTTGTCGTTCAGGCGGTCCTGAACCAACCCGATATCGATACTGGCATTGCCAAGCTGGTCCTGTGCGTCCTTGAGCAGCGCCTCGCTTTCCTGCTGCTTCTGGTTAAGCGACGCCAGCTCCCCCTCTAGGCTGGGGATCTTGTTCTGGATTGAGCCGATGGAGACATCCACCTCCTCCAGCTTTGGCTTGATTGCCTCCACATCCATGGAGAGTTGTGGCACCTTCTTGATGGGGTCCAGCAGCTCCTTGGCCAGATGGCTCTCATCAATCTGCCCCTGCAGCTCATCAAGGATGTCCTGCACGTCGCGGCTGGTCTCAGCCTTCACGCCGTTGGCGTTAAAGGGGCCTGCATCATCCTTGCCATTAACGAAACGAACCCAGTAGTAAAACGTGGCCCCTTTGCCGATAGCGTCAGAGAACACATTGGCCGATGTGGTACCGACCAGCGTGGCAGCCGGCAGGCTATCAGTCTCGGCTCGCCATACCTCGGCATGGGCATGGCCCCGGTAGTTAGGCCCATCCCAGTCGATAACCACGGTATGAAACGCACCATTAGCCTGCACATTGACCGGTGCGTGAGGCTTGTCATAGGTACCGGTAGGGAATAGGTCCGGGTTCTTGCCGGGAGTGAACGAGCCGCCAGCACCAGGGCGCAGCGTCGCCAGGCCCAGCGCGGTCAGTTCGCGCAGCGTGACAGCCTTGTCCAGCTTATTGCCGCGCTGCCCTGTCAGCAGCTCGACGTTTTCGGCGGTGGCGGCCTGATCTCGTCCGGCCCGGTATGCTGCTTTTGCCATTACATCAACTCCGCCATTGAGCCAGCCAGGGTAATACGCCGCACCGTAGCGGTACCGAACACCTCGATTTGCCACCATCGGCCACGCACCGGTGGCAGCCTGAACGCGCTCACAGTCAGATTGCCGGGTGATAGCTCCATTACCTGCTGGTTATCCACGAACAGCCTGATCCCGATCTGAGCGATGTCTGACGACAGGATCCGGCAGCAGCCATAAGCCGTGCCGCTGACATTCATAAACACCTTCGAGCGCCAGACGAACTGACCATTACCGGTCTCTCCGCCGCGCCAGATATGCAGATCCCGCCCCTTGGCTACAAACAGGCTATCGCTCTCCATGTCCGAAACAGCCGCATCCCAGCGATTGGTCAGCTCACGCAGGTCGCCAGACTTGGGGTCGAAGATAAATGCGTGGGTATCGGTCAGACCGACGTACTTGCCTTCGTGATGCCAGGCGCGCAGGGTTTCAGGCTTCATGGCCCGCCACTGCTTGCTGGTGATCACCTGTTCGGTCACCACCTGCCCACCGCTGGCGCCAATACCAACCAGGCCGTCAGGGGACGCATAGAGTACGACTCCATCCATCGCCACCATTGAGCGAGCACTGATACAGGCTTGAGGCAGGTGGCTGAGCTTCTGGTTTGTTACCGAGGAAGAGCTCACGCCTTGAGCCAGATAGGGGTAACCCTTGGTGCCGATCACCAATGCAGTATCAATGGCGGCGATCGCCACGATGTCGTGCTCTGTGGTGAGCCGGTACTTCTCCGGCCAGGCATAGGGCAGATAGGGCTCGCACAGATAGAGCGAGTTGCCAGCAAAGCCAGCACACATACCGTTGGCCATCTGGCACAGGCCGCGCAGGGCAGCAGGTGGCGGAGCGTAATCGTAGGTCTCCAGCACAGGGCCTAGCTCACCATCGGCAAGGCCATCCACAAACGAGGCTTGCGCAATGGGCAGCTCTGCGACCAGCAGGTAATCAGCCAAGCCGCCACCAGATACAGACCGGTAGATCCGGCGCTTGGTGATGTTGTTGTCCTGCGACTGCGGAGGAGATAGCGCCAGCGTCACCGTTGATTCAGGAATAGGGATTGCCACCTTGCCGCTGGCTGGCCCTGGCGGCCCCTCCTCGCCCATAGCGGTGACATAGGTGTCAACGTAGTAGCGGGTTTCGTCATCGGTGATGTCGTCATCCTTGCCGCCCTCTGGCGGCGTGATGGCGCTGATGCCAACAGGAACGCCGGGCGCAGGCACCCCGAGCCGATACCAGGCGGTAGGCTTGGCACTGCCACCGGTCGCTATCTGGGCGTGGGTCACCTTGGGGTATTCGCCATCTGTGTAGTAGACCCGCTGATACTCATCCTGAGCGATAGGTGAGCGCATGGCCTCAACCACCTTGTTCCATGCAAACCAGTGCTCGCCATAGCGGAACAGGGTCGTTGGCGTGATGGGCAGCACCACACCGGCGCTCGCATCCTCCTCAATGGGAGAGATAACGCCGTGATCAAAATGGCAGTCGCGGGCCACCACGGCCACTTCATCAGACAACAGGTGAGGCTCCACGCGCGGCGTTACTCCTCGCATGGTGACGATATCAATGGCTGACATGGGATTCTCGGCGGGCAGGAAACAAAAAGGCCCACTCAGAATAGAGCGGGCCATGATGGGTAAATCCTAACGCTGACAGCGCCAGGAGGCAAGGCTCACTTGGCTGGCTGCAGCACCTCGGCGCAGGGGCGCGGCACCAGGATGGTTTTGCCCTGGTGAACATCCTGCACCTGGCAGACCGGCCCGGGGGCTGTGGCGGTATTCCATGCCCAGCCAAGCAGCACGGCGACCACGATCGCCGTGATAGGTTCGAGACGAACGATCATGATGCCTCCTATGCCCAGACGTATTGCGGGGTTTCAACGGTAACGGCCACCGGTGCCAGCGCGGCGGCCATTGCCGGGTCTTGGGTTCTGACGTTGGCGTGATAGCCAGGGACGGGTTCGCGCACCTCCAGCTCGATACCATCGACAACCTGCACCTCGCCAGTCGGTCGCGTCACCATGCCGGGCGGCAGAAGCTGCAAGCTGGCAGCGGGGTGATAGATAGTTCCTGTCTCGCCATCTTTGATAAAGCCGGCGGCCAGTAGCGCTTTGGTCATGGCGGCCTGAGTGACCGCTTTTAAGTTGAGGTCGATAAAGTCGGTCATGCAGCCGTCCTCAGTTGATCGTTACTGATGGGGTGCTTGCTCCACATTCTGAGATTTCGGATATGGCCATACGATGGCAGATTGAACTGGTTGCTGTTCATCAGCACGATGCGGTTATTGAGCGAGGAGTTAACTCCCGACGCCGTAACTGACGACCCCGCCACCCCGTCCATCATTACGTTCAGTGAAAAGTTGTTCATCCGCATCGCTGCGCGGCCTGCCAATTTTCCGGCAACGCCTGCAACTTGGCCTGTCCCCATCACGCACTGCAACTGGCCGCCTTCATTCAGCGAAATGTGCTGCCTGTCTGCGCCACCTGAGTTATCAAAGTCAACCAGCCGCGAGAAACCAGCCCCAGCAACGCGACCCAGCAGGTCAAACTCAAAGGCCGCGGCGTACAGTCCACCAATAAACCGGTTTCCTGCGGCAGGCAGCCAAGCCTGATCGGCGGCGCGAGTAACAGCTGCGCCATTTGTCTGGATGTAAGAGCTGGCAAATGGCAAAAGTTCAGCTTGCAGATTACCAATCAACATACCATCCCCGATCGCGTTAGCTACAAATGTCCCGTTGACCTTTAATCGCAGGGAGGGAGTAACATCCCGAGTTGTGGTGGTTGTTAATGTTACCCTGTAGAACCCGTCGCCAATTGGCGTGATTGTGGCAGATGATCCTGATGGGACACCGCCGACACTGACTGATGTCAGATTGAATAGGGCAGAAAACATCCCATCAAAACCAACGGCCACGGTGTCAATCTCGGCCTTTTTTGCAATAAAACTGAGCGTTACAAGCTGCCCAGCTGTTAGCGGGGCAAATCTCACATCTTTCATGGAGTTATTTGTCGTGGCCGCCGCGAACTTAAAAACATCTCCATAGGGCGATGCGACTGGCGTCACGCTGGTCTCGCTTGTTGTTGGTGGCGGGTTTTTGCTGTTAGGAACAAGATTCGTACTCTGCCCCTCAAGCAGCAGTCCCTCTTTCTCGAACCTCGGTTCGTTCACGGCGGCCGTTTTCAGGAGGCCATCCTTGCCAATGTAGGTCGCGGTTGAGTTGCGGGAAAAGTTGACCATCCGCGCCACCACGTCAGACCCAACCAGCACATCCCGCCCATAGCCGGTGATCATGCGCAGGCTGTCAGAGAGCGGCGCCCACACATCCGGCATGGGAAGCGCTGCCTGCGCCACAATCCCCGCCGCCCGGTCAGCCTCTGTGCCAGAGCGATCTGCTTCGGTCTTGGAACGATCTGCCTCGACCTTGGCGCGGGCCGCCTGGCCTTCACCATCGCTGGTTACCCGCTTCCAAGGGATCAGCTTGTGAGTCGTACCATCCGGGGCGGTTACCGTGATCTCTGCCGCATCGCTGGTAAACAACTGCTGAACCATATCCGACTGGCTCTGGTAGTAGGACAGAGAGGCGTTCAGCTTGCGGGCAAACTCCGGAATGGAGTCAGAGAAGGTGGTGATGATCTCGTAAGCCTTGCCGGTGCCGGTGGTGCCACGGAAAGCTTGCACGAGATGTAGCTCGGTGTTTGACACCACGTAATCGACCTCATAGAGATCAACCGTGGTGCCAGTGGTCATACAAAAAAGGTGGCCCTTGGCCACCCCGTTCTTGGCATCTGCAAAGGTGGTTCCGGTACCGGTTACCTTCTTGCTGCCGTTGGTGACGGCTACAGTGCCGTCACGCTTCCACACTCCAGCCATCTATGCGCCCCTTACTGCCTTGTTACCCGGTTAAAGCCAGCCTGCTGACGGGCTTCCATGTTGGCGTCAGCCTGGGTTTTCTCCCCAAGCTGCTGCAGGAATGCGTTGTAGTGACCTGCCGCGCGGTTGCTGTTGGCGGCGTACTCGGCATCCTTGGAGAAGCAGCGGTAGAGCATGAAGTCGATGATGGGGTTGATGTAGATATCATCCAGATCCGCCATGGCTGGGGTGCTGGCGTTCTCTACATCAGCCAACTGCTTGGATTGCGGGGCGACCGAGTAGATCACATCCACCTTGACGGCAGCGGCCGGGCCAGGGTGCAGATAGAAGGTCTTGGGGTCGCGATCTTCGTAGCAGTAGTTATCAACGGATGTCGCCGTCTTGCCGGAGTGCCAATCTGGATAGCTGTCATCCAGCGCCTTGCGCGGCACAAAGCGGATCACCTTGCCGTTGGCGTTGCGCAGCACCTCAATCAGCCGCAGGGCGTCGGCAGGCAGCGCCTGCTTGGTGCCTGCCACACAGATAAACTCAACGTTCTTGGTGTGAGCGTCAGGGCGAACCAGCACGATCGCTTTGGTGGCGTCGTTGTAGTAGTCCAGCAGCTCCTGCTTGGGCCAGCGGGTAAAGGTCGGATCGACCAGCAGGGTATTAACCCGCTTGATGATGGTTGAAATAGGCACGGTAGCCATGGCGACTCCTTAGAAAAAGCTGTGTTTGCGGGGCGGGTTGTAGTATTCGACTTGGGTCGGGGCGCTATGCTGTTTGCGGAACCGGCCAGCACGACGCCACCCCTCGACAAACTCGGCGCGATGGAAGTTGGCCCGCTTGGGGTCAGACCAAGGGCGATCCGGTTGGGCATAGAGCAGCGCAGCCACACCATGGGCGATAGCCTCGGCATGGTCGGTGTAGAGCTGTGCTGGCAACTCCTTGGCGCCTTTTACTGGGGCTGCCACGTACCAGATCCGCACATTGCTTAGATCGGTCAGGATGCTCAGTTCATTGGCCGACATGGCGAAGTAGTCGCGACCAGAGTCCAGCGGCACGCCGTCGGCCCCGGTGAGGTGCAACACATTGCAGGAGGTAACCCCGTCCACATTGCACACCACCTCAAGGCTGCCAGCCGCCGCACTTGGCAGCAGGCGATCGAGGGTGATCAGCTCGGATTCACGGCAGAAGGTGATTGCCGCCTCGGTCACGGCCTCTTCCAGCAGCATCTCGAGCGGACCTGTGATGTGCAGCCTGACGGTAGGCAGGAACTGCTCGCGGGGTACCATTTGCATGCTTAGCCCCCCGCCTTGGCGGCCTTGGCTTTCATGGCGTCACGCACGCGAACGCGGAAGTCGTCCACCTTCTCCTGCGGCCCCTTCTGCTCGATACCCAGATCTTCACCTTCGATCAGGGTCGCCAGCTGGGCAGAGGTGAGCTTGGCCAGATCGATATCACCGACCACCATGCTCTGCTCTTCGGCCAGGCGGGCAGCTTCGGCAGCAAGGCGCTCCTGCTCTTCCGCTTCCATTCGTGCGATGGTCTCCTGCCGCTCCAGCGTGCCGGCCAGCGCTTCTTTGCTGACCCAGACGGTGGGGAACTCCAGCAGCTGCATGGCGATGTGGCTCTCCACATCAACTGGCGTGTGGCGCGGGAACACCAGGCGGGATCCGGTCACGGTGTCTTTCTTGCTCGGCTTGTCGCCGATATAAACCACGGCAATTTTGTCGCTCACGGCAATATCTCCAATCCAGAAATGAAAAAGCCCGGCACCGGGCCGGGCATGGCGTGACGGGCAGCCTTACAGGTTGCCGATCACCTCATAGTGCAGCTTGAGCTTGACTGTGCCCGTTGCTGCGCCGCCGCCGACGGTGAGGGTGATCTCCTGGTCGGGCAGCGTCTTCAGATCGTCCACCGGGAAATACTTGGATACCGCCGTTGCCGTGCCTTCGGCGTTGATGATGACTGTCGATCCGACGGTGACGGTCAGCGTGGTGCTGGCACCAAGCGCGCCGCTGATGAGGGTGGCGCCAACCACTTTCAGGTTGGGCTCCACCTTGTCACCAAAGGCGATGACGTCGCCGGACGGCACTGCCGCCAGCTTGGCCACCAGAGTCGGGGAGATAGAGAGGTTGCCGAACGAACCAACAAACCAGCGGTACGCTCGGGCGAGCAGGGTAGTTTTGGCCATGATATGGCTCCTTATCAGATCAGATATCAACAGGAGGGGGCATCAACCCCCTCGCTCGGGTGGTGGGTTAGCGCGCGACGGCGCTGACGGCGGTATCCAGCACCATGCAGCCATGGTCCTGAATGTTGCCGTTGCGCTGCTTGAAGCGGATCTTCTGCAGGCCGGATACCCAGCTGATGGAGATCTCGGTGTTGTTGCCGTGGTTGGTTTTCTCTTCGTGCATGCCGAATTGAGAACCCTGCTCGCCGGAGCCGAAGGCGTTGGCCAGCGCCTGACCGCCCAGCAGCACGGCGCGGTCGATGGTGGTGCCGGCAACCTTGTCCACTTCCGAGCCGGTCGCGGAGTTGGCGGCGCACACCTTGACGGTGCTGCCCTGGTTGAAACGGATCGGCATGCCCTTGTAGGGCTTGACCAGGATGCCACGCCACATCGCACCTTCACCGCGGAAGATGGGGTGACTCCAGCCCTTGCTGCGCTCCATCGCGGACGCCAGCATTGCTTGCCAGTCCTTGCCGGAGCTGGAGGTGTAGAAGTCGTGCCACTGGCGCGGGGTGACATAGAGCACGTAGAGCGGCTCGCCACCGGACGGATCCGCCACCATGCGGATCGGTTGGATGGGGTTGGCCATCTCGGACAGGAACAGCGACATGTTGTCCACACAGGCAAGATTGAAGCGGTCAGCCGCGTCGATGGCTTCGAAGCTGGTCGCATCACCGCCGAAGAAGTGGCGCTCGTAGGTGGGCGCAGTCAGCGGGTTGATCATGATGTCGGCAAATTCCGGGTCATCCGCCAGCGGCAGAATGATATCGGTCGCGTAGTAATCGCCGCGGGCGCCGGCCAGCTGGGCAAAGCCGCGCTGATCAACCAGTCGGCCGTAGTAACCATCACCAAGCAGCGCTCGAGCGGTCTTGATCAGGTCGTGCCGGGTGCGAGACTGGCTCATTTTGCCGCCAGCATCAACACCGTGACGGGTCTGGTTGACCTTGAGCGAGAAGTCTGCAAAAGAGAGGCTTTCCAGGCGACCATCAATATTCTGGTCACCCATGGTCGGGCGGCCAGAGAGCTGATGAAACAGCTGCATATCAACGGAGTCGCCAGCTTGCTTGGACAGATCGGTGATGCGAACCACCGGTGCGCCTGCACTGGTCTGCTTGCCGCCGTTGACTTTGACGCCATTGGGGGCCTCATCGGTCAGCATGTTCACCAGCGAGTGGGAACGGTTGGCCGCGGTAAACAGGGCGGCCTGCAAAATCTTGTTGGCTTGCGCCGAGGTGACTTGGGTCATGATCCTCTCCTACATGAAAACAAAAACCCCGACACAGTGGCCGGGGTTGGTTGATGTAAACGGGGTTGTTGGTTAGAACCCGGACTGCGCCAGCAGCGCCTCGATCTGGGCCTCTGTCATGTTGCCCATCTCGCCGATTAGATCGGCTTGAGACATGGCGCCATAGCGCTCGACACCCGTTGCCGGTGCGTGATGGGTTTGGCCGAGTTCTGATGGACTGGACGGGATGTGATCAGCGGGTTTCTCTGCCGCCTTGCCGGGTGCCTTGGCGGGAGGCGCTTCAACCTCGTCGCCAAAGGCCAGCTTGGTGCGGCGAGCCACTTCTGCGAATCGCTCTGCCAGCGGCTTGTTGCTCCACGCGGGGTCGGCCTGCAACTTATCATCGATAGTGAGGGCCATATCGAAGCGGTCTTGGTCGCCGTCACGCCATGCGGCCAGGTCAGGTACCGCCTGCAGTGCGGCCTCTACCGGGTTGGCGACTGGCTGAACCTGTTGCGGCGCGGCTTGCGGCTCCAGCTTTTGGAGTTTGCGGGCAATGGCAGCGATGGACTTGCCGAGATCCGGGTAGTCCTGCGCCAGTTGCTCCAGCTCTTCCTGGCTGATGTCGTCCGGGTCAACCGATGGGTCAATCCCGTTCT
Organism: Aeromonas sp. s12; assembly: GCF_040907925.1. Classification (NCBI taxonomy): domain Bacteria; kingdom Pseudomonadati; phylum Pseudomonadota; class Gammaproteobacteria; order Aeromonadales; family Aeromonadaceae; genus Aeromonas; species Aeromonas sp. s12. The sequence goes on from NZ_JBFOCT010000014.1 coordinate 169,821, forward strand.
TCTCCAGCAGCGCCTGCAACTTATCCCGCTCTGCCTTGGCCTGCTGCGCCTGAGCCAGCTGCTCACGCAGTTGCTTGGTCTCGTTGCGCGCCTGTTCCAGCACTTCATACGGGATGGTGTGTTGACCGTTCTTGGCCATAACGACCTTTTCAGGTGCGCTGGCCTGTTCCTCAACCTGATTGGCTGCAGCTTGTTCGTTACCGGCTGCCACCTCGCCCGCCGACGGCGCGGGTTCTACGTCCGTTTGCTTGGTGCCAGTGCCATTGTCCAGCTCGACATCGGGCGCTTGCTCAATCTCGGCCAGCATGGCTTCCAGTTCGTCCAGGCTTTCAGTTCCGGTCAGGTTATCGATGGTTTTGCTCATGGTCGTCCTCGTGGGTTTTCAGTGGGTGGTATCGCTGCCCAAGCGGGGGAAGGCTCTCGGTGAAAGCGCTCCCCGGCTGGGGCTGGGCATAAAAAAGCCCGCACAAGGCGGGCAAGGGCTGCTGTCGTCTATCGCTAGGGATTCGTTGGGCCACCGACTCGCGGCCCGCTCACTTCGTCAAGGTGGCACTTGAGCCGCCAGCCTTCCAGCTTCCACAGCTCTTGGCGGGCCTTGGCTTCGGCATCCTTGATGGCGTACTTGGCGCCAAGCTCTGCATTGAAGTTGGCCGGGTCGGCGCAGGCGGTCATGCCAATGGCAAGGGTGAAGCCGTTGGCAGCAATGGCGGTGGCCAGCGTGGTTGTGGTACCGGGAACAACCTGCACCTCATAGCGAACACCACGCATCAGCGCCTCGATCTGGTCAGGGGTCACGCGCGGCGCTGTCAGCCCGAGAGTCTGGATCTCGCGCTCCATTTCTGCATCAACCTGCTGGCGGTCGGTCATGTCCTGCTCCAAATAAAAAACCCGGCGCTATGGCCGGGTGTTAGTGAATAGGTTGGCAACCATCAGAGCGTCTTTTAGGTTGCCTGTCGCGGTCTACGTAGTGCTGCGGTCGATGCTGCCGCCCTGCTCACGCAACATAGCGCTTATCTCCGCGAAGATTCCAGCTATCCAGCTGGATGGAGCCCTTCTTCCCCATTGTCATCTGGGGTTCTCATCGGGTCGGGCCACTCTCCCTAGCCGCTGACAAACGGCTCGTTCGGTGGTGCTGGTTGCAGGAGTCGAACCCGCGACCCGCTGCTTACAAGGCAGCCGCTCTACCTACTGAGCTAAACCAGCCAAAACAAAAGGCCCAATCTCGAAAGACTGGGCCATGATGGAGAAATCCTAACGCTGGGCGATTAGGAAAGCAACTATCAGAGCGCGATCGCGTCTATCTGCTGCTGAATGGTGTCCAACAGCTGGGCCTGCAGGGCTGCCTGCTCGGCCTGCATCGCCTGCTGCTGGGCGGCCAACTGCTCCATCTCCTGCAGGGTCTTGCCGGTCTGGGCCTGCTTGAGGGCGTCCTCGAAGCGGATAGAGTCGGTCAGCTTGGTGATGCGCTGGGCCTCCGCCTGCCACTTGGCGGCCTTGCCCTCCAGCTCTGCCAGCTTGGCCTGCATCTCCTGCATGGCCATCTGCTGCTGCATCTGGGCCAGCTGTGCCTGCTGCTCTGCGGCGGCGCGCTCCTCGTCGCTCATCTCCTCCGGATCCTTCTGGATGTTGAGGGCATTGCGGATCCGCTCCACAAACTCCGCCTTGCGCGGCACATCCATCAGCTCAACCAGCAAATCGAAGCAGGCAGCGGCGGCCTCTGGCGGCAGCTGGGACATGGCTTGCGTCATCCGCTCGGCCAGTTGTTGCTTGTACGCGGCGGTCTGCTGGATGGGTGCCAGGGCAATATGGGCTCGCAGCCGAGTCACATCGTTGGTCAGCTTGCCCCCTTCCTGCTCCACGTTGATCACCACAGCCTTGCGGCGGCGCGGGTCGTCGCGGTTGACGGTCACCTTGTAGTTGCGCTTGCTGGCCATATCCTCAAGCAGATAAGCCAGTGCCAGCTGCCCAACCTGCTGGCAGCCCATCCGGTAGTTGTCGTTGATCTCAGACAGGGTGGTCGCGCCCTGCTCCACCAGGTTGCTGATGGCCACGCCAGATTGTCCGGTCGAGCCCTGCCCCAAGAAGGCGGCATAAACCCCCATGGTATCCTGAATGAGCTTCACCGAGTCCTGCATCACCTGGAACTGCTGGGCCGCCACGTTGAAATCCTGCTCCACCTTGAAGGCGTCGCTCACGCTGGTCTTGTTGGCGCGGTCAGGGTTGAGTTCGATATAGCCATCCGGGCGCTCTACCTGCTCCAGCACCTGATCCCGGCTCATGTTGGTGGCGTCCTTATCCGTGATGACGCGCTTGGCCTGCAGCAAGAAGGTGAGCTTGATGCGGCGCAGGTTCACCTCATCCTGTGCCGGCATGGCGCGGGCAATCAGGCCATAGGGCTCGCCGGTGCGGTCTTTGCGGTACCCCCAGAACGGCACCAGCGGATACATGTTGTGCGGGGCGGTGCAGGGGCGATCGACCAGATGATGGGGGCCGACGAACCAGGATTCGCGGATCACGGCTACCGGACAGCGCTCCAGCCTGGCGCGACCGCTGGCAATGGCGGCGCGGTGCAGCTGGTTGCTCTTGTCAAACTCCAGCGCCCGGCCAGAGTCGAGCATCAACACCTGACGCATGGTGTAGGTGCGGTAGTAGACCACCTGGAGCAGAACGCGATCCCGCTCCCGACTGCACCATTCCACTTCCTTGCCGCTGAACTGGCTCCATTCGTCATAGGCGCTGACAATGTTGGGATCCAGCCCCTCTATGGCGGTCAGGCTGACCATACCGGCCCAATCGTTGACGCCCCACTCCAGTGCCTGAGCCTTGCTCGGGAACATGGTCTTGGCCTCATCCAGATCAACCCAGCGGCGGCGCATCAGCCAACGACAGTCGCTCAAATCGGGCTCACGGCTGTGCCAATCCCAATACACCTCGTCACGGTGGACGCTGCTGAACTTGTAGCGCGGGCCGAACGGGTCACCACGGCGACTGACCTCCACCCAACCCAATCCGGTCTTGATTTGGCCGCCATATGCCTCGCCCCGGGCGCGATCTAGCCCACCAAGGCGGCACATGTCGGAATATTCGGCGTTGACGGCCTCGGCCAGCTGCTCGAGCTCGTCGTCGTGGTCATCAGCGACAACCATCAGATCGGTGCGGCTCTTGGCCTCCATCCCCAACACGCCGTCAATAGTCGGGGCGATCAGGTTATGGATGGTGATGGGCTGGCCCCGCTCCTTGAGCACCTTGACCACCTCGGGCGGCAGCTGGTCGCCGTCGTAGTAGGCACAGGAGCGATTGGCAAGGCTTCGCCAGTCTGGCTGGCCATTGATATCGCTCATCAGCGCGAGCAGCTTCTGCGTATCGAGGCCGCCCTTCTCGGGGGCTTTGGGTTGTGAGTTGATCATCAGTTGGCCATCCAATGCTTGGGTTTACGGGTGGATTCGGGTTTGACGATGCGGGCAGGCATGCGGGCGCGCATCTCTTGGGCAATCATGTAGCTCATCAGTTGGTCGTCGTAGCAGCCTTCCTGAGCGTTCATGCTGCCGCTCTTGTCGTAGACGTAGGTGGTTGCTTCGGAAATGGTGCCTATCCAGCGGATCCCGGCCTGACCGGCACGCAGCAGGGCCTTGAGACCATCCACCACGATCGGCTTGGATTGGCGTGTGGTCAGCCAGCCGAGGCGCTGGGTCTCATCATCCCGATCCCGGTCGATATACTCCTGGGTGTAGATGCGGCGGGTAGGGTAGAGCTCGCGCAGCTTGAGCAGGACGGCGTGACCGTGGTTGTTACGCTCCGGGCCGATATAGGCGGGGCCATGCTCTGCGGTGCCGTAGAACTTGCCGACATGGGCCAGCAGTTGGGCAAAGAGACCTGGATCCAGATGACCGAACCAGTGGGCCACCTGACGCCCGTCACTCTTGGCGATCACATCAAAGCTGGAGCGGTCGCCGTGCTCGAGACCTTCCGCCACATCGGCGCCAATGGCGTAATCCTCATCGGGATCGGGCAACTCCCACACCAACAGCATGTTTTCGAGGGAGCGCTGGCCCTGCTCGTCCAGTTTGTCCGGCTTGCGGGCCTTCTCGCGCTTGCCGGTAACGGGATCCATGTCATAGACGATGAGAGGCGGCATGCAGTCGCCCTCTGCCTCCATTGTTGCGATGGGGTCGAATACCCTACGGCCAGAGGTCAGGAACGCTTCCAGCGGCGTGCTGGGGAACTCCTGCTTCATCTCTGCGCCCAAGGTGGACTCTTTCAGCACGTACCACTGACGCTGCTCGTCGCTGATGGTGCAGTTCATCGCCTTCTCAACCGCGGCGAAGTAGTCAAGCTGAGCCTTGCTTGCCACCACGCCAGACGCCGGAACGTCGGCGCGATACTTGGGATCTTGCCACCAGGCGAAGAAGTGGAACTTCCAATCCAGCTTGCTGAGCTCACCGGATGCCCGGGCCAGTTCGAGAGACTTCATGCTCATGGCGTGGAAGTCGCCGCCCACACCTTCGGCGGTGGACTCAATAAAAGCCACGGCGCCAGGGTGAATGGCCTGCAGGGTACCGGTACGCACCTCCTTGGCCTTCTCCGGGTACTTGGCGCAGATCTTGCCGTGCTCTGACACATGCAGGCGCTGGACGGTACCAGAGCGGAAAGAGGTGGCCACTTGAATGCTGGAGCCATGCCGGAACAGGATATGACCGCCATTGGCCCCGCCGCGCCGAGTAACCACCTTGAACTGGGCCTTGAGCCAGCCGGGCAGGTTATCGAACGGGACTTCAATCTTGGTGCGGTAGATTTCCCCTGCTGCCGTCAGATCCTGGGCGATGATCCCGCACTTGATGTTCTTGTTGAACAGCGCCTCATCCAGCAGATAGATATCAATAGCCGTGGAGAACCCGAGTTGACGCGCCTTGAGGATGATGTTCAGCCACCACATGGTCTTGAACAGCAGCTCCTGCGCCGGACGCAGCCGAAAGCGCACCAGCTGGCCCTGCTCGTTCTCGATCATGTAGAGGTTGTTCATCCGCCACCACTTATCGCTGAGCTTTTCGCGGATGCAGGCAATCTGCTCCTGCTCAGTCATGGTGGAGATGTCGAGTTCGGTCATTGGTGGGTCTCAGGCAAATAAAAAACCCGCCGAAGCGGGTTGTTATGAAGGTAGTATTAACTGAACTAGTTGAGCATCAGTTTCCAACCATTTAAGCATCAATTCTCTCTTGTGTTTATCATTTGGATACATCACATGGAGCACAGGCATCCTGTAGCAACCTTCTGGCTCAAGCTCCAATTTGAATCGGTCTTGTAGCTCAACTATTCGTCTTAAAGTGAAGCTAAGGTAACACAAGCTATCAAACGCAGCCTTCATGTTATCATCAAAATGCAACCCATTTCGCCCAATCTTGAGGTTTTCATTAATTCTATCAATGTTTGCCTGAAGATTTAGATTTATCACATTTACTGCATTCTCAACATTTATTAGTGCTTTTTTCTGCTGCTGACTCAGTTGTAGTTGTTGATTAAGTCTCGAAATAGAAAGTGACTCATTTCCATGTACAACCGGACCTACAGCATCGCTAAAGCTAAAAGATCGCTTCGTTGCACAATTAACAATAGACACTCCCAGCGCCTCATAGCGCTTAGCGATGAACTCCATGTCATCATAAAACCCTCTAAGCAAAGAGTTTCTGCTTTCAGCCTCAATTCTCTTGGGGAGAAAAACTGATACTGCAAGAGCAATCAAGAATCCACTAACCAGCGGGTGTGAAATAAAACTATTAAATTCATTACTATACAAGGCCAGGAAAAATAATAAAAAAGCAACAGCAACAACCCCTGCCCACAGGCTTTTGTCTTCAATTTTCATATGTACGCTAATTCCAGTTGTCTTTTTATAGATTATCCACACTTGCTCATCAGCCCGCCAGTCCCCATGTCGTGCAACTCCGAGAGCATCTCACTCACTGGGGTGGTATCGCTGCCGCCATCCTTCTCCAGCCGATCGGCTTCGGCCGTCAGCTTGCGGGTGGCCGCCTTGATGCGCTTGGTGTCAGCCTCAATCTTGGGGCCGGTTACCTCATCGATGCGAATGGCGCTCAGGGTGCGCTCTATGGACTCAATCCGCTGAATGTTGCGGTCAAGGGCCTGCTCAGCTTTCAGGATCTTGTCATAGAGCCCAATCCGGTCGGTCATCTCGGTGGCATCTAGCAGATCCTGATGCAGGTTCTTCAAGGTCTTGGTGACAGAGATAACGCGAGCCCGGGTGAATATCAGCTCGTCCCGCAGCCTCAACTCCTCGGCCTGGTCGAACAACTCAGGCGAATCGAGGAACTGGGCGTAACCGCCGTGGGTCAGCGCGGGCCGATCGCCCGGCTTCCACTTTGCGACAGGGCTCGGGTTGCCGGGGTTGCCGACGGACTCACGATTGCCCACGCCAAAGCGGCCATCTGGCTGGCGCCCCGATTTTCTTTTCGGGTTTTGGCCTGAGTCGTCAGGGGTTTGTGTGGATGAGGAGGACTTTTCCCCTCTTCCCTCTCCCCTCTTGGTCTTGCCTTCATTCCCCTTGGGTTGCGCACTTTGCGCAGATTGCGCAGTTTTGCGCACTTCGGATTGCGCAGATTGCGCAGCTACGCGAGATTTTTCAGGTTGTGCAGGGGATTGCCCCCGAGATTTCAAATAGCGACGCGCCGAGTTGTAGTTCAGGCCGCGGCTGTCACACCAGTCTTTTGCACTGATGCCGGTCGCTTCGTGCTCCTGCAGGAATTCTGCATTGAGCTGTGCCCAGTCGGTCTTTGCCATTTAGAGAGATAGCTCGCCTTCGACAACGGTGTCGCCGGGTACGGGCTGATGGGTTGCCGGTACCACTACGGAAACGCCGGTATTGAGAACAACCAGGGCATGACTGCCGTCATGCTCCTTCACATGAGTGATAACCCCGGTCACGGTAACGCCATTAACCACCGCATCGCTCCAGTGCATCGAGATAGTCCAGTAGGTCGGCCGTTGATTCCCCAGAAAGACAAACCCCGCCGTTATTGGCGGGGCTCCATGTCAGCCTGGGAGTGGGTGGCGGGCAGTTTGCCGGCTGGCTTGGTGTTGTCTGGCAGCTGGCCAGAAGCAGCACCGAAGCGAGCAGCAAAGCGCCCTTGTGGGTCACTATGGTTTTGGTCATAGCTTTCCTGCACCTCCCTTGCCCGTTCCTGCTTAAGCCAACGGCCCAGAAGGGCCGTTAGAATGTCGAGCAGTTGGAGCAAGCTGTTCATGTTATTGCTTCCGGGCTTTATCAGCCGGCAGGTTCAGGGCCAGCTTATCCAGCACCTTGATGAGACCGACCAGGAAGGCGTCTACCTTCCCGATAATCTCATCATCCCGGGTGGATGGGGTGACGGCCGCAATCTTGGCCAGCCCCTGCACCACGAGGGACGCGCCCCCTACCACGGCCATCAGGATGACAATCCAGTTGATGACCACCTCAACGATGTGCTCCATATCTACCTCACAGGTTACAAACCCGGCTCAGCCAGCCGTAGGCATTGGCCTCCTGCGACTCCTGACGCTCAGCCAGTGTGATGCAGTGGGCAATTCGAAGGGAGTTCACAGCTTCGGCCAGCAGGCGCTTGCCACCGGCACCGCGCGCTTTTACGTAACTCTCCAGTGCAGAAAGAGAACGAGGCCCTATGGCCCCGTCTGCTTTCACGTCCTGATAGAGCTTTTGCCGGTCGTTCAACACATTAAGCAGACGCTGGAGGTCTTTTGCCGCCCGCCCGGGACCGGAGTTGACCCCATAGTCAAACAGGTAGGTGGCCAGATCGGTATCAATCACCTCAATGGATGAGAGGCGCATCTGGTTCCAGTAAGAGGTGTAGACCTTTACCGCCTCAGCCTTTGGGTAGTCGCGCATATGGCCGGTATAGCCGAACTGGCGAGCAGTAGCTTGAGTCACCCCCCAGCGAGTCGGGCCGCCGCGGTCCTCTGCGCGATCAGTGAACTTGTCACCCCCCTCACGCTGGATTACCTCGTCAATAACCTGTGGGCGAATACTCAAGATGCACCCCCTTTGCGCTGCTTGATGATGTTCGACCAGATAAACCACCCCATCTGGACAGCGATCCACACCAAGGTGGCAGCCAGAACCCAGTCATTCAGTGAGTAACCGGCCAGGGTCATTCCAGATACGACGACGGGCGGAGCTGATTTGGCCACCCCAGTCACCCCAGCAGCCGCTGTGGCTAGCTCTTCCTCTTTACCCATGCTTCCTCCAGAAACGACAAAGCCCGCACGATGGCGGGCCGGAAAATGAAAAGGCCAGAGTCCCGGGGGAATCTGGCCATCTTTGATAGATACTAACGCTGGGACGGTGGGGATTCAAGCAATCAGAGGGTAAGACTACGCCGCCCTCATCTGGCGCACCTGACGGTCCATAATCTTGGATAGGTCGGACGCCTGGTGGATCACCTCATCAACCAGCTGCTCTACGCGCTGGCGCATCTCCTGCCCGAATCGGCGCGCCACCATATCGGCATGGGGCACCACTCGCCCGGTGCCGTGGCACTTAGGGCACTCGTCACCCTTGCGGGGGCGGATACCGGTCCCCTTGCAGTGCGGGCAGCGGCCGGATTGCAGCATCTCAGCGACACAGTGGTCGTGGGCGAGAGACAAGATCCCGTTGCGCTCAGCCAGCAGGCGCTGATATTCGTGGTCATTTCCGGCACGGTGGGCGCGTTTTGCCTTCTCCATCACCACTGCGGCGCGGCGGCGCTCCTTGTCGTAATGGGGGTGGGATGACACCAGGTTATCCAGCTGCTCAGGCAGCGGGCGGCGCAACAGGATAGCCAGCGCCATGCCACCGGCCTCGGCATTACCTGTCGCCCCCTGAAAGTGCGCTGCCAGCTCAGAGATGGCGGCGGCATCGAGCTGGTGATCGGCCATCAGGAACTGGAGCCCCTGCGGGTTGTTTTTGGCGGCCACCTGCAGGGCACCGATAAAGTCGTCACGCCCCAGGGCGTTGAAGTTGCTGGAGGTTGGCTCATGTAGCGCCCCCTTTGGTGAGAACAGGCGCAGTGCCATTTCCAGTGAATTGCTCATGGGTTGGTCCTCGTTTGGTCTTGGTCCTGATTGAAAGCGGTGAGCAGCCAGGCGCGCAGCTGGCCGGATTTGACGTGTTCCGGGGTAACTTCCAGCACGGTCCACCCCAGCAAGCGAGCCTCATTCATCTTGGCGCGGTCCTCCACGAACCCCTTGCCGCGGGTGTGACGGCCACCGGAGTGGATGCCGCCGTGGATCTCGACGGCGATCATGCGGGTGGGCCAGGCGTAGTCCAGTCGCCACTTGCGCTTTGGGTGGAACACCAGCTCGGTGGCTGGGTCAGGGAAGCCGGCCAGCTGGGCCAGCACCTTGCCGTGCAGCTCATCCACCTGCTTGGATTTCTTGACTTGGTTCGCTACCGCCTTGGCTTTCGGGTGTTTATCCAGCAGGCGGGCTGCGTCGATGGCAGAGAGGTGGATCACAGCTATGCGCTCCATTTCGCTAACGCTGCGATGATCACCAGATCAGTTATCACCGGCAAAACCAGGCTCCAGTATGACCATTCGGCGCCAAACTGAAATTTCATCATCCAGTAAACGATCGCAGTAATCATGCCGCCCTCCCGATGGTGTTCTTGCGCAGCTCGGCCACTTCCCGGACTACCTGTTCCAGCAGCTCATCCTCGCTGCCGTGCCCCTGTTGCCAGGTGCGCGGTGCAGCGTGGAATCCGGTGGGGTAGCAAGCGCGGTGGTGTCGTGGGCACAGTGGCAGCACTCTGGTGTGCTCGGCGCGCTGGGCCATACCAGACCCAGAGCGCACATGATGGATTTCCGCTGGCGTGGCGCCATACCCGGCATTGCGGCAGGCGATACAGCCGAGCGAGCTCACATCGTTCAGCCAATCCCTGTCAGCCTTGGTCTTACTCATCGCGCGCCCCTTTCATCGTGTGAGTCTGCAGCGATTGCAGGTTCAGCAAGGTGAATGCCCCGCCTTTTTGCGGGCACCAGCCGGCCGTATCGATATGGATCACGTTACCAAGCGCTACCGGGTTGCTCATGGGGGTGTGACCAACAACCAGGGCATGCACATCAGACACACCGCTCTCATCACCAAGCTCCACACGCCGACGCGACCACATGCAGGCGTTCTTAATGGAGCGCAGCAATCCAGGGTTTCCCTCTGCGCCACCCTCAAGCTTTTCAATCAGGTAGCTCCAGGACGGGAATGGGCAATCAGCATGGATCAAGCCAATCAACCCACTCGGCGTATCCACCTCGATGGCGATAGGCAGCTCGCGGAACTGGGCTGCGTACTCGCCGCGCTCCACATCGAGCAGGGACATGAACCAAGCCCCACCGTTCTGCAACCAGTTTCCTGTGTCACAGGTGTCGTGACGGCACACATAGTCGTCGTGGTTGCCGCGCACCGGGTGGAACCATGGCTTGGCCAGCCACTCCAGCACCAATTCGCATTCAGGGCCACGATCAACCAAGTCTCCAACGGAGAACAGGCGATCACAGGCGGGGTCAAAGCCAACCTTATCGAGAGCCTGCTGCAGCAGGGTGAAGTGGCCGTGAATATCGCCTACCGCGAAGTCTCGCCCAGCGGTATTCGCTGAAAATTTCTTAACCAGTGAGCTCATGCTGCCGCCCTCCCGTATGCCGCCACCCAGTCGAAGCCGCGGCGGGATTCATCTCCGAACTTCACGCCCTGCTGGGCGCCGAAGGATTGGGCCAACTCGATGAGATCGCGCATCTCGCGCACGGTCATCTTGGAGGTGGACTTGCCCAGCACCACGAACCCGTTGCCGTCTATGTTCGGAACTACGTCCTGCTGGTACAGGGCGGCGGAGAGGACGTGTTTCCAGTCCTCCTTGGAGAGCTTGCGGCCATGCCAGTTCACTTGCTCGGCGATGTCGGTCATGACAGCCCAAAACAGGGCGTTCTGGGCCAGGCTGCGGGTCATCTCCTTGATTTCGAGGACCAGCGGCTTGTTCTGGTCAATCGGCAGGCTTGCTACCAGCTGGCAGGCGCGGGCGCGGATTTCAGGGCTGCGCAGGAAGTGCTTTGGATATTGGCTCATCCTCACCCCCGCTTGGCTTTGTTGCGGCGCTTGGCGGCGGCACGCTGGCGTTTGGCGGCCCTGTCATTGCGCGGGTTGGGGATGCAGAATGGGCTTGCTGTGGTGAAATCCTGCAAACGCATCCACGGTGCTTGAGCTGACGTGGCGGCGATCACACATGCGATGGCGAGTGAAATTCTCATGCTGCCACCGCCTTAGCCGCAACGGCTTCCGCGGTGGGGAACGGCGAGAGGCGGTAATGCCAAACCTGCTTGCCGTTGATGTTCTGGTTGTCGGAGTGTTTTACCCAGCCATGGCAGCACACTTCGCGCAGGCGGGCGCTGATGGCGGCTTGGGTATCGGCTTGGCCGTAGCGGCTCCAGCACTCGCGCTCGATGTCGCGCAGAGTGCGGGCCTTGCCGTCGCTCATGATGGCGATGACGCGGCCCAGTTGGGTCGCAACGGATAGATCTCGGGTATTCGATTTTGCGGTCATGGTCGGGTCCTTTTGGTCAACGGCCGGGTGGTCTAGGTCCGGCCTGAAACATGTTACGGCGCGATATACCGATTGTCACGGGTTGGCAAGCGCCTCCTTTCCAGAGTTATCCACAGCTCCATTTGCAACACCACCTCTCAACACCAGCACTGGCGCGCCTCTCAGCCGTTTGACCTCCTCCGCCACTTGCTCAGGCGTCGTATCGAGTACCAGCCAATGCCCTGCCCCGCGCTGGCAATCGGTGTGCCCCAGCACGGCGATTTCGTCTGCCACCTCGAGCAGCACACGCTCACCGCTCTCACCTCGAACAGCTGGGTATAGCACCACCCGGCAAAACTTCGCGGCCTTGACCGCGGCGATCACGTCTTGGTTGAACATCCCTAAATCCTCCCTGTGATGGTAAAGCCGCGCTGGCGGCGTTCGGTGAGTATCCTGTCCAGCTCAACCTGCACCGCCTCGCTCGTCACGTCGCCGTCACGCTGCAACACGATCACGGTCGCCTCCATCTCGCATGCCCTGATGGAGATCTCCAGCCGTGTAGCCCGGGCTGGCGCATCCGTGGCTGGCTGCCGGCGCAGTATCTCTGCCCGCACTTCTGCCGGGCGCGGAGCGAACTGGCGATCCACATCGGCCGCCATGTCCTGCACCACCTCCCGGATCTGGGCTGGGGTGAACCCGCGTAGCACGCCACCCCAGGCCAGCGCCACGCCGCGGGCATTGGCATCCAGCTGGTTGGCACTGGCAGGCCAGCTCCCGGCCATCAGCGGCAGCAGCTCCTCAGCGATGAATGCGGCCATGCGAGCGCTCATGGCGGGACCATCCTGGTTGGCTGGCAGTGCGGTCACGTTAGAGGGGAGTGTCGTCGTCATAGCTGACAGCTCCCGATTCGATGAGACTGCGCGCCTGTTGCTGGGCGGCGGCAATGTTGGACAATGGGCGCTTGCTGGTCGGCGGCGCAGCGTTGCGCTTGGCCTGCAGCTTGTCCCACTGCTTGCGCAGGGTCTTGGGGCACAGCACGTTGGCAGACCAGAACTGGTCTAGGTTGGCCCATTTGAACAGCGAGCAGATATCGTGATGGGTGTACCCAAGCTGGGTTCGCATCAGGCGGATATCGTTCGCCCACTGCGCCCAGTTGGGGTCCTTGGCCGTGGGGTTCACTACCAGCACCCTGCTGTGGATGTATTCAGCGCAGGTCAGGTCATCCTGAGTACCCCAGAATTTCCCGCTCGGGGTCTGGATGGCAGCCTCTGGCCGAATCTTCTCGACAGCAGCAGAAACCGATTCAACAGCGCCGGCGTCGGGGAGCGCGTCAGCGTTCTTCGACGAAGAGATCTTTGTATTTTCTTTTAATGTATTTATTTCTTGTTCTGTTGTCGTACCGGTCGAAACACCGATCGGTACACCGGGTGGCGTATCATCAATACCGCTCAAGCCCATATCTGGTGCGGCTTTTAGTGTTTCGGTGTGCGTGTCGGTCAGCGTACCGGTCGGTGTACCGATCGAAACGCAACTCGATTGAGTCTCTTTTTGCTCAATTGGGGCTGGTTTTTCTGGTGCTGGCTCGGCAGTATCCACGGCCATAACGGCGGCCTGGTAGTCGTCGTAGTTGTTGACAGTGATCACAGAGCCCCATGGAGTACCCTGAATACTCACCATCCCCTCACGCTCAAACCACCCCAGCAGCCGATCGGTAGCCTGCTTGGACAGAGCGCGCCCACGCTCATCACGCAGCAGCGTGCCAAGCTCGGTAGTGCTGATAACAAGCTGGCCGCGCATCAGCGTCCACTCGCGCCCCTTGTAGCTCACTGCGCACTCTTCATAGGCGGCAAGGCTGATAAGGCGCATCCACCCTGCAAACTTCACTGCGCTCTTTGCCCAGTCGGCGGCCATCAGTGACCGCCAGCAGATCACATACCCGCTGCGCCGGTTGGTGCTCACGTTGCTACCTCTGCTGATAGGTTTGGAAATGGGGGCGCCTGCCCCCGGGAATCTGATAACGGTGTTCATGCTGCCTCCATCACCCACACAGGCCGTATTTGCTGCTGCACACCTCGACGTCGATCGCCTTGGTTACCAGGTCATAGGTCTTGCCACCGCGGCCGGTGCGGGACCATTCAACGGCATCATGGACTGACCCGCCGATCACATTGCCACGCGGGCCGAGCATGCAGGTGCCGCTGTATGCCTCGACATCCACCACGAACGAGCGATGCAGGAGCCTGGCGTTGACTCCCAACTTGAACGGCGTTTTTCTTGTCACCTTGCTGACCACGCCATTGACAACATCCTGGTGTGACCAAGCAAGACCAGCCTTCTTGCGGCGAGCCGCCATTGCGCTGTTAACGTCAAAAGGCGAGACGCAAAGCTCTGTCGTTACTGGCTTGAACTGACGGCGGTCAATGTGGCCAACCATCATCCAGTGGATCCAGCGCGACACCATGGCAACCTGCCGTTCCCACTTGGCCACTCGCTCGATCTCTTCCGGCCAACGTGCGGCTATCTCTGCCAGCTCTGGCTTGGCCACCAGAATGCAGGGCATGCACCCCACTCGCTCCATACCTTGCGAATAGAGCGGGTTCGGCTTAACGCCAAAATAGCGATAGAGGGCGAACACATCGGCGGCAGTCCATTGATGGATCGGCAGGAAGTTGAACAGGTGGCCGCCGCTGTCGCGCTTGTCCTCAGAGAACCGGTCGTAGGTTGCCCGTTTTTCTGACTCATCTGCCCGAACGCCAGACCACTGAACAACATCCGTCCCAGCGTCCAGCAGGGGGGAAAGCACCTTGTCAAACACCACCTGAATTTTCAGCTCATCGGTGCAGAAGCGTTGACGGCCAAGGGGGAAACCACCGTGGATCAGCGCCATATCCAGAAATGGGTTGCCGGAGCGTTGCAAGGCAGACAGAGCCGCATCAAGCGGGGTGTCAAACTCACCCCAGCCCAGCGCCTTGGCACGATTGCGCCAGAGCTCAGCAAACGCCGTATCAGCTCTGGCCAGCGATGGCATGACGATGCCGCGATAGGCTCCCGCCATCACTGTCTGTTTGCGCTGCCACGCCTTTGTGATCGCCTCCCGGCGCTTGTCGAACATCACTTGCGGATAGTCGGCAGAGACGATTTCGACAGGCTTACCGCCCCGTTGTAGGTGCAGGGTTTGCAGGTGCTCCAGAGTGATCGGGTGCTCGTTGCCTGTATCGGCGGCAACGGAGCGATAGTTGTCGCCGAAGATGGCGCGAGCCAGCAACTCGGTGGCGCCGGAGTCTTTGCCACCTGAGTTGTTGACGATGATCTGATGGTCATCATCAATGAGGTGCTGATCGAGGTAACCGCGGTATGCCTTCTCGACTTCTGCTATCTTTGTGCCCATATCGCTGATATTGAGCGCGACAGCAACAACAGGCTTTACCTTTTTCTCTGTCGCTATCCGTTCAGCGCAAGGCTCAGGATGCAGCAGACGATCTACCATTCCACTAGCCAGGCCCCGGATAGTTTCCTCATCGGCCCCACTTTCAATTAAGTTTTTCACATATGCAGCGAGAAGATTGGTATTGCTAGGTGTTAGCGCCTCAACGTCATCAGCCTGATAGAGCCAGGCTTTTACTTCTGGATGGTTGCGCCAGTCGGCCAGCGGCTCTATATCTGCCAGCGGGTTAACCGGTGCGCTGGTGACCTCTGCGACTTTGGCGCTGGTGTCGCTGATGTGAAGGGCTGGGATTAATGCGTTCATGCCACTACCTCCCGCTCCGTATACTCGCAGCCTGGGCACTCACAGGCGTGGTCATCAGTACCGGTGCGCAGCTCGCTGCCGCAAATGGGGCAGTGATCCAGATCAGCACAAAGGAGAGCGGCCCCATGGGCCTTGGGTTCAATGGTCATTTTTGAGGTCCTAATTAAGCCCGGTGGTGAGGCGGGCTTTATTGGTAATGGTTATGCGCAGGCTTGCTGGTCGGCGCGCTCAATCTTGCGGGCCATCAACTCCCGGGAGAGTCGAACGGCCGTCTTGTCGGTGCCGGCCGCGTGCGCAGTCGGGATCAGCGAGGTGTCCAGCTCGAGCGACAGCTCATGAATGACGGATTTCAGAATGATGTTGTCACGCTCACTGACGTGCTGGGCGGCTGGGCGTGGCGGTCTGGCGTTGATAGTCATTGCAGTTATCTCCCTAAAACGAAATTGATCAGGCCGATGAGCTTTTGCACCGGCTTCTTGGGGCGCTCTTCGTTATATGCTGCCTCATCCTCTGGCGAGAAGGTCAGCAGGCCGCGCTCTGGCAGGCCATCGCCCTTTAAAATCTCCTCGACAGTGACCGGCGGATAGCCTTGCTCGATCAGGCTCCGATTGGCCCGTTTGACGGCTCTCGCCAGGATCTGCGGCTCGTGCTGAGATATGGAGTTAAGGAGCATCAGCAGCGAGGTGCGGGCAAATGCGGTTTCGGTCATGCCGACTTCGGCACCGACTTCCTGCCACACTTGTCGGTGGCCTACAGTGCCGCGCACCCGCAAGGGTGACAGGGTGTCCATTTTTTCGTGATCAGACAGTGCTGGTCGTCCCATGGTCAGGGTCCTCTGGTGGTTGGGGTAAAGCTGGCCGCTGGTCAGGCGGCCTGCTGGGTTTCCGTTTGCCCCTGCATGTCCTGCAGGTAATCCTCCCAGCGCATATCCAGCTGGTGACCACTTGCGATAACAAAGCTGACAGCGTGGTTGGCTGGAACAATTCCATTGTTCCGCTTCTTCCACTTGCTGAAGTTGGAGTGGCTGGTGTTGATGGCATCGCACGCCTTGGCGGCATTACCAAAAAACTTGGTTACATCGTCTATATGCATGGTTGGTCCTCTTGCTTTTGTGTTTTACCGATAAAGTATCTTTCCTATTGGCAATTTTTGCAAGAGGGAGCATCACCCCTTTGGCAAGGTTTTGTTTGTTAAACTCACACCACCGAATTTGCTAGGTGAAAAGATGATGAATTTTTCGCAACGCCTTGAGGCAAGGATGAAAGAGCTTCATGTCAGCGCTGCCGAACTAAGCAGGAGGACTGGGATCTCCCCGGCAGTTGTCAGCAGAATCCTCTCTGAGCCTGGCAGGGAGATAAGAGCGAGCAGCCTAATGAGCATCGCCAAGCAACTGCGGGTTGATCCAGTCTGGTTGTATCTTGGCCGCTCATCTAGCAGCCTGATCAGGGATATTGAGGAGGGGCCTGGAATGGTGCCAATCTGGACCATGCAAGGGCTGCAAAGGGATCAGACCATTGATGCGTGGCCGCACGCAGACACAGGAAGGCGGCTGGCCACGGAGAGAGAGGGTCACCTGATAGCTGTAGAGGCCGACAGTGATCAGCTTGCTGATGCTGGGATAACGCCCGGCGCCATATGCTTGGTCGATCTCAACGACAGCAAGCCAGAGCACAATAGAATTATGCTGGCGAAGGTTGATAACACCTTTATGCTCCTGAGGGCAATTCAAGGCCTGCCAGAGTGGAGATACAGCGTAGATGATCCGCGAGCCGGTTCGCTGACAGACAAGCAACTCATGCTTGTTGGCAAGGTAATAGAGATAAGACTCCCCTCCTGAGCCCACAATACCTGCACAAAACAGCCCACCATCTGGTGGGCTTTTTTTATGCCAAAACAAAAAAACAAAATTTCTTTTTGTCATCGTATTGACGAAAGATTTCCTTTAGGCAAGAATTAGCTCATTCCAGAACAGCAACGAAAGTTGCTGAATGGAAATAAGGCGGGTTAACAAGCCACGCCGGAAGTAAGAACAACCAAGACCGATAACAGCAAGGGGCAGCGTGGAAGGCGGCCAATCGTGGTGAAGGTCTTGGGTAATGCCACACGAACGGTGAGAGCCCGGGCCGGAGACGTAACCGGCAACATCGGAGATTAGGCAAGCGGTATGCCACCTCATTTGGGATGAGGGCTTCACAGGTTCGATCCCTGTATCTCCGACCAACTTAGACACTCGGCAATCAGGACCCCGCCCCTAACCAGGGCAGAAGTGAAAAGCGCCTGACCAGCGCGTAAGAACGACAAAGCCCGCACAGGGCGGGCTTTGAAGGACTAGGGTACCACCCCCAGTCAGAGAAAGCCGAGGGACCAACCCCGGCAATCAGGACCCCAACCAGTTGACCCGGTGGGAATTAGCGAGGACCAACTCGCCAACAGGAGTAAATGTACCATGACCAAGAGCATTTTTTCCAGAGCCGCGCATCACGCAGACCAGATCCTCTTTGCCATAGCTGACAAGTTCAATGGCAATGCCGCCCGCCGCCGAACCATCAAGCAGCGCTTGACCGTTGCCATGATGCAGACCGAGCGACACCGAATTGTGGCAGCTCGCGCAGCCCAGCGCCGCACCACAGGCTTTACCAAGCACAGCGCCCTCCTCCACTGGCGCGCCGAGTTCCACCGCAACGCCATCTGATTTACCGGGTCTGGCGCTTCCCTCATAGCGCCGTAGCCAAAGCCTCTTTTTCAAGCACCTCAAGGATGCTTTGGCTTCTTGCAACCTGAATTCAGTGTTGCACCGCTCTTTAACAACTCGGAACCGGCTCACAACCACGAATCCCGATGCCGGTAGGGATGCGCCGATAACCCGTCAATTCGGAAAGCGGTGCGTGAACGTGAACGGATCCCGGCTTGCGAGCCGGTATCCCAAGGCGGCTCCGGTGGAGCTGGCAACAACATAGCGTCGAAGCTGTGGCCGCCTTCGGATAACCAAGAGGACCCCGACCATGAAAAACCTGACCGAAGCCCAGGTGATTGGCTTTCGCGGCTCCATGCCGCCCCGCACTGAACACCGCTACAGCGTGAGCGTCGAACCCAGCGCAGCAGAACGCCGCAGCTCCCACGAACGCACCGCCACCCGCCGCGCCATCGAGGAGTATCACGAGAAGCGCGCCCTGCAGCGTGAATTGGAGTTATAGCCATGACCAGAGAATCCGCTCTGCTGGCTCTGCTCGAAAGCCGCGAAGCCGAGGCAAACGCCAAAGTCGAGTGGATCGCCGAGTGGGTAGCCACCAACCGACCGCTCCTGATGACAGGCATGCTGAGCACCGACCCGGCCACCCTGCTGTGTGAGCTCAATCCCGACCAGCACCGCCAGTACAACCAAGCCATCTGGATGCTGATGAACGACGGCGACCACTCCCATCTGGTGCAGTTCGTCCAGCAGGTGGTGGATGCCGGCCTTTCCGACCTTGCCCATGACGCATGGAGCAACCACCTCGCCGACCTGCAAACCGCCATGAGCGAGGAGCAATGGCAACAGTACCAGCACAGGAGCGCAGCATGATGGAAAAAATTGAAGTTAAGTGGATTTCGGTGCTGGAGGCGCTTCCGCCAAAAGGTGTCGATGTTTTCGTGCTGCGCCGCTGGACTCCTCGCGGTGGCGAAAACCCCGGTAAGTCGCACCAGGAGTGCATTGTTGCAAAGCGAACTTCCGAGCGCGAACTGACGCTTAATTCAGATGTCTCGGCGGATTGTTGGTGGTATGGAGAGCGCTGTAATTTCAGCGATGCAACAGTCCACTCATGGGCTTACATGCCAAAGCCGAAAGATATATTGGTGCCAACTGTGGCTGAGATTATCTATTCATCCAGCTACGAGGAGGATGTCACATGAACGCCGCCGTCGATACCAGCTTGGCCC
Source organism: Aeromonas sp. s12 (assembly GCF_040907925.1). Lineage (NCBI taxonomy): Bacteria > Pseudomonadati > Pseudomonadota > Gammaproteobacteria > Aeromonadales > Aeromonadaceae > Aeromonas > Aeromonas sp. s12. The sequence continues at coordinate 189,041 of NZ_JBFOCT010000014.1, forward strand.
TGCCGCATGGTCTGGTGCTTGGCCTCTCAAACGAGGAGTACCACTCCGGCCCCGGCATCAGCAAATCCCAGCTCGACGACATCGCCGAGAGCCCAGCCACCTACATTTGGCGCAAGAGCGCGCCGGTCGATGAGGAAAAGCTCAAGGCGCTGGATATGGGTACCGCCCTGCACTGCCTGCTGCTGGAGCCGGAAGAGTTCGAGGCGCGATTTATCATCGCGCCCGAGTTCAACCGCCGCACCAACGCTGGCAAGGACGAAGAGAAGGAGTTTCTGGCCAACTGCGCCGAGCTGGGCAAGACCATCATGACCGCAGAGGATGGGCGCAAGCTGCAGCTGATGCGAGAAAGCGTGTTCGCCCACCCGGATGCCCGCTGGCTACTGGAGCAGGACGGACTATGCGAGGGGTCGCTCTACTGGACTGACCGCGAGACAGAAGAGCTCTGCCGCTGCCGGCCAGACAAGAAGTTCAATAACTACCCCATCCTTGCTGACGTCAAGAAGGTTGACGACATGTCCCGCTTCGAGCGCCACGTCGAGGAGTTCCGCTACCACGTTCAAGACGCCATGTACTCAGACGGCTTTCGCGAGATTTACGACGAGATCCCGGACTTCATCTTTATCGCGGTCAGCTCATCAATTGAGTGCGGCCGTTACCCGGTGCGGGTTCGCCCGCTGGAGCAGGAGTGGAAAGAGGCTGGCAAAGACCTCTACCGCCGCGACCTGCGCAAATTCCACGAGTGCCGCGTCAACAACGACTGGCACGACCTGATACCACTTACCCGCCCGGCATGGGCAAGGAGAGCAGCGTGAACCAAGTAGTTTCAAACCCATTCGGCGCGGCCAGCCAGCGCCAAGAGCAAGGATTGGTGGCTGTTGAGCAGCAGCGGGCCATTCAGGAAGTGCAGGCAGCCATGGTGATTGCCAAGAAGTTCCCGCGCAACCCTGTTGAGGCCACAGATCGCATCCTGCAAGCCTGCTCCCGCCCAACTTTGGCAGAGGGTGCGTTGTACAGCTACAACCGCGGCGGCGCTGATGTGACAGGCCCAAGCATCAGGCTGGCGGAGGCGCTGGCTCAGGCGTGGGGGAATATGCAGTTCGGCATCCGCGAGCTGGAGCAGCGCAAAGGCGAATCCATCGTTGAGGCTTTTGCCTGGGACGTTGAAACCAACACCAAGCAGCTAAAGATCTTCACTGTGCCTCACATTCGTCACACAAGAAACGGGCAAAAGCGACTGGAGGACCCGCGCGATATCTACGAGCTAGTGGCAAACAACGGTGCCCGCCGCCTTCGCGCCTGCATTCTTGGCGTGATCCCTGGCGATGTTATCGAGGCCGCGCAACGCCAGTGCGAGGTAACCCTCAACACCCATGCCGACACCAGCCCAGAGTCGATCAAGCGCATGCTCGATACGTTCAGCGCTGAGTTTGGGGTGACAACAGAGCAGGTGCAGGCGTATCTCGGCAGACGCGCTGACGCAATGCTGCCAGCTCAATATGTTCAGATGCGCAAGATTTATGCCTCTCTACGAGATGGCATGAGTAAGCCTGGCGACTGGTTCAAATCGAAAGAGGAAGAGGTTAAGCCGGAAAAAAGCCGCGCACTCAGCGCAATGCGGCAAGAGGCCGCGCCAACCAAGGTGGTGGAGGAAAACCAAGCAACCGAATCCACTCCCAAACCGGAACAAACTGCGCAGCAGCAGACTGATGCTGGCGAGCAAGTAGATCATTCCGGCGCATACGCCGACCACTGCGCGGCTATAGAAGGTTCTTCCTCCAAGGATGAATGGCACAAAGCCTACACATCAGCTTGGGAATGGGCCAATGAGACTGGCGATCAGAGCATCATCGCCGGGATCAAGCAAATAGCCGGCGAGTGCAAGCGTAAATTCGACCAGCCGCAAGCGTAACCAACCACTTCAACCCATCCAGCCCGCCAACCAGCGGGCTTTTTTATGGCCTAGCGCCACAAGGACCCCAACATGACCGAACAAGCCAAGACCGACACCACCGATTTCGCCCCGACCATCGACCCCAGCAATACCACCGTTCAAGCCATGTTCGGAGCGGTCCTGCAGCAGAAAATTCAAAGCGGCGCTCTGGAGCAAGCTCTCAGCAAGTACGCCGACAAGCTGATTGATGACTGCGCCCAGGATGTCCTGCGCAGCTACAGCGATGTTGGCAAAGCAGTAAAGGATGCACTGACAAATGCAATCATGCCGCAAATCGACAGCATCGCCGACTTCCCCAGTTACCACGACTTCGTGACCAAGCGCCTGCGCATGGCCGCACAAGATTTCTATGACCAGCGTCTGGCAGAAGTGTTGGATAAGGAAATTCAGGAAATTATGAGCGAGCTTCCCGAAGAAATTACCTTGTCATGGGTGCTCGATGCAGTTCGCAAGTCGATCACCGGTTACGGAGATGGTGATCACGTTGATGAGGAGATGACGCTCATCATCGAAGACGCCTCATTCGGATATCGCCATATCTACATCGGCAAAGAAGCGGGCATGGACAAATACCGCTGCGAATACCAGATCGACATCGACAAAGAGGGTTGTATTTACTCCATGAAAATCGATGATGATGACGTTAAACGCAAGAAGTGCGTTGGCCCGTTCTACGGAGCTGAGCGCAAGTTGATGGCCGCCTACGCCATGAAATCAAAGGTGAAGCTGGATCAAGGTGAATACCCTCACAACTACGACCTTGTCATTGAGCGCTACGACGACTAACCAACCAAAGCCCGGCGCTTGCTGGGCTTTCTCTTTCCCAACAGGACCCGAACCATGACCACCGAACTGAACCCCAGCGAGGCTACCAGCCTTGCCCTGAACACCCTCACCAGCCAGATCCGCAACATCATGCTGATGCCTGACGGCCCGGCCAAGGCCGCCATCGGCAGCTTTGAAACCCTGCTCACCGCCAACATGACCATGATCAGCGAGTCGGCCAACGCCCATATCGACGAGTTCAACGGGCTCATCGACCAGTTGGAAGCCCGGGATGGTGAGCTGAATGAGCAGATCGCACTGGTCAGCCAGCTGCGCCAGCAGGTAGCCGAAGCTGAGCAGCGCATCGCAGACGCACGGGAAGAGGCCAGCGCCAAAGCTGAGCAGGCTGAAAATGCCGTCTACGCCGCAAACCGCAAGGCAGACGGAGCTCAGGCAGACCTCAACGCTGCCAACGTCCAGATCCGCGAGCTGGAACGCACCATCAAAGCCTATAAGGCGATGGATCCGGAAGGCTTGAAGCGCAAGGTGGCTGAGCAGCGCAAGAAGCTGGAAGAGCGCCTAAACGCCATCAACGCCAGCAAGAACGAAATCAGCGGGTACCGCCGCGACAACACCCGGCTTTCCCGCAGCGTGACCGAGCTGACAGCCATCATCAACCAGCAGCAGGCCGATCTGGACGAGCGCCAGCAGGTCATCAACGACATGGCCCAATTCAAGGAGATCAGCCTGCTGTGGGGCAAGCACCTGCGCAATCACTACCCTGACGGCAATGGCATCCGCTGGAATGTCTACCTGGTAGAGGGTGGCATCCAGTCTGATAAGAGCTACCTGCTGAACGATCTGGACTGGAAGCTCCACGCCATGCGCTCAGACGCCACCGGTTGCACCGTGATGCTGAGCGAGTGGATGAGCCCGATATTTCCGAGCGTCATCGCCAGAGATATCCCGATGGAGGCGATCCGCGACATCCACGCCTTCATGCTCGATGCGCTGGCCATCACCCACCCTCACCTGCAACCCCGCGCCGAGTGGGCGCAGACAGTCCACATCAGCGAAATTGGCCTCAACGCCAAGGTGCAGGGGCTGCTGGAGGGTGCTGGCATCACCGACCTGTGGAAGTTGATGGTTAACCAGAGCGACAAGCTGCTGGCAATCAAGGGGATTGGCGCCAAGCTTGCCGATCAGATCATCAGCGCCGGTCAAGCCGCGGTTCGCCAGTGGGAGAAAGAGCAGGCCGAGGCCAGCCAGCAACCGGAACAGCACAAGGAGGCGGCATGAAACAGGAGATCCTGCTTTACCTGCTGGAGACTATCGCCAGCACTGAGGCTGATGACATTGATGGCGACGGCTTCGATATGGTGTGGGAAGACGAGCTTGGCCGCGAGGGGTGGAGCACTGAATCCATCACAGAAACAGCTGAGCGCGCTGCGGTTGCCATCAAAAATCTTTCCAGTGCCTACGAATTCCTAGCAACAGAGTTCGGCAAGGTGATGTATCAGGCCGGATTCAGTGAAAGCGCCGAGGCAGCCAAGCAAGATGCCATGAGCTGGCTCAACCAGCGCCCTGCAGTTGACGAGGAGGAACAAGTCGATGGCAATTCTGATTGATAGCGGCACCCCGGCCAGCGATAAGAACTTCTGGGCCACCACCTGGGAGTGTTTAGCCGATGCGCAGGCGCTCTACGGTCGCAACTTCGAGTGCGATGTAGCCGCCGAGCCGCTTACCGCCAAGTGCAGCCGCTACTTCACCAGTCACCTGCTGCTGGAGCGGTTGCTGGACTACCGCACCAGTGATGATGTTCGCGCCCAGATGCGCGAGGCTGAGATGGCTGGCACTGTCTGCGTGGGTATCGACAGTCTCAACCTTGACTGGCCTGAGCACTGGTGGTGCAACCCGCCGTTCGACCTGAAACCCGAGTTCATCACGCAGGCCCGTCGGCAGCAAGCCAATGGCAGGCCGGGGATGATGCTGCTCCCATACGAGCCGCTAACTATCTGGTGGCGCAGCTTGCTGGCCGAGGATGTGATCATCTACGAGCCTGATGGCCGCTACCAGTTCTACGAGCGCGACGGCGTGACCAAAAAGAGCGGGGCCAACTTCGGTTGTGCCCTGATTGCCTTCCCCACCATGAAGGTTGGCGCATCACCCCGCATCCCCTTTGTACGCGGCATCGGCGCAAGAAAAGCAGCCTGATACCCACCAGTTACTAACCGCCTCCATCACAGTTTCTGTTGATAAGTCGAGGAACCCCATGAAAGACACGGAACACCCCTACTGCGGCGCGGTAGTCATCGGGTTGGGCGTCGTCATGCCCCACCCCAAGCTGCGCGGCAAGTTTGTACTGCCTGGCGGGACCATCTGCAACCGGTCACAAGCCGAGGCAGCCGCCAAGAAAATCCACGACCTGCTGGCAAAAGCCCGCACCTAACCAACCAAAAGGACCCCTGACCATGTGGTTTAAAAACCTTCAAGTGTACCGCTTCACCCGCCCGTTCGAGTTGACATCCGAACAGCTGGAAACTCAGCTCGAAGCCTGCGCCTTCACCCCCTGCGGCAGCCAGGATATGTCCCGCTTCGGCTGGACTCGCCCGCTCGGCAAGTTCGGCAGCACCCTGACCCACTCCGCCAATGGCCAGATCCTCATCTGTGCTCGCAAGGAGGAGAAGATGTTGCCATCCACCGTTGTCAAAGAGCAGCTGGCCGAGAAAGTAGAGGCGATCGAGTTCGAGCAGGGGCGCGCCCTCAAGAAGAAAGAGAAAGAGGCGCTGAAAGAGGAGCTGCTGCACACCCTGCTGCCCCGCGCATTCAGCCGCACCGCCAACACCTACGCATGGATCAACCCGGCAGACGGCCTGCTGATGGTCGATGCCCCATCAGCCAAGAAGGCCGAGGACGTGCTGGCCCTGCTGCGCAAGTCCATCGGCAGCCTGCCGGTGGTGCCGGTGTCGCTCAAGAACCCGCCAGAAATCACCATGACCGAGTGGCTGCAAGAGGGCAACCTGCCGGCAGCTTTCACCCTTGAGGATGAGTCCGAGCTGCGCAGCGCCATGGAACACGGCGGGATCGCCCGCTTCAAGCAGCAGGATCTGATGACCGATGAGGTCAAAAACCACCTCGCCAACGACAAGCTGGTCACCAAGCTGGCCCTCTGCTGGGGTGAAAGCATCAGCTTCGTGCTGGGTGATGACCTCTCCATCAAGCGCCTCAAGTTCAGCGAGGAGCTGCGCGAGCAGAACGACGACATCACCAGTGAGGATCCGGTTGCCCGCATGGACGCCGACTTTGCACTGGTGACCGGCGAGCTGTCCCAGTTTATCCAGGCCCTGTTTGCCGCCTTGGGTGGCGAGGAGGCTCCGCTATGACCAGCTTCTACAAAACCACCGATGCCAGCGTGCTGGCAGCCCACGCTGCCTTTGAAGCTGCAAGGAGCGCTCTGATTGAGAAGGCCAACATTCTGGGCAAGGAGTTTGATGGCAAGCCTAAGTTCAGCAGCGATGTAAACCGCTTCAAGTGTGCCCATCTGGTGCTGAACAACTACTACCAGCGCGAAGATAAAGACCTCTGGACCAAGCCTGACCAGCACTACCTGTCAGCTCCGCGCCGGGGCAAGGTGAAGGGCAAGGCCAAAGAACAAAAGGAGCTGCAGGATCGCTACTGGGACATGTTCCCAGAATCGGTGGATGCCAATCCGCTTTACGAGTCCATGGGTCTGAACTGGGGTGAGTTGCTGTTTGGTGGCGGCTTCACCATGTTCGCCCATGATGGGGCGATTTACCTGCGTACCGGAGCCAAGGTCGGACCGATGATGACCGAGATCTTGGGTAGCGAGTTCAGCGCTGCTGAGCAAAGCCTTGGACAGGAGAAGGCGGCATGAGCAAATCACCAGCACGTATTCAGCTCGGCTTCTCTCCATTGAGCAAGACCATTCAGCTGGCAAAGATGCGAGACGTGGAAGGTGGTCGCCTGCGCGTTGGTAACGACCCCGGGCGCGACGTCACCAACGAGGCTGCCCAGATGGTATGGCAACTCGTCATGGCTGAAGGTGGCGAAATCGCTTGGGATCTGGATGACGGGAGCAAGATGGTGATGACGGCTGAGAAGGTTGAGTCGAAAGCAGAGAGCGCAACTGAGTCACAAGGTGGTGCAGCATGACCGAACACACCAAGGGCCTTCTGGCCCTTTTTCGTAACGGCCAGTCGGTCGGATCAATCGATGGCTATGGCGTCTGTGAACTCTGGCCCCGCAGTGATGAAGGCTTTCCCAACTGCGAAGGCAAGGAAAATGGCCGCCGCATCGTCGCCTGCTGGAACCTGCTGGACGGCTACCCCACCAAGGATCTGGAGGGCGTGACGCTGGCCGAGTTCGTGGCCAAGCAGGCATTCATCAGCCAGTTTGACGCCAATGACGGGGTCAACCTCAGTATCTCAGGCGTCGCGGTGCAACTGCTAGCCGCCTCGTTCGCTGGCCAGTTCAAGGCCAGTGGCGCCACTAACTACCTTGAGATGAGCGGCAACCACCCTGAAACGGGTCCATTCACCATCACCATGCAGCGCAAGCATGGGCTCACCCCGGCAGAGAAGCTGGAGGCCATGACCAAGCAGCGGGATGTGCTGCTCGATGCGATGTATGCGGTGCAGAGCGTGATGAACAGCAGTGAAGGCGTGGCTGGTTGGCACAAGAACGGCGATATCGCCAGCTGGGACAAGGTGCTGCCGGAAGTGGCTGACGCCATCGAATTTGTGGAAGGAGAGCAATCGTGAAGCGATACAACTGCACATCGAGCGACAAGCGCGGCGCGTTTGGGCTCTGCATGGAAGAGCACAAGGAGGGGGCTTTCGTCCCCTTTTCCGAAATTAGCGGGCTGGCCGAGCAGCTTGCAGACGCCACCCGCCAGTGCGGGGTGATGGCGGGACTGCTGCGGGAGGCAATCGGCGAAGTTCCGCAAACGCAGTCATTCCCATCACGGTGTGACGCGGCGCTGGCTGGCAAAATGCCAGACCGACAAGACGCCGAGTGGACTGATGCCACCACCTCACCGGTCGCCGCTGACTACCGCGAGCTGCAGGAGCAGCACGACCAGCTTCAGAGCCGACTCAAGGGGGCGCTGGATACGCTCAAGCTCGCACTCCCCTATGTGGAGGATGCTATCGAGTGCGCGCCGAGCCAGCAGATTTCCGAGGGGCACAAGATTTTTGCAGCCCATATCAAGGCAGCCCTGACAGGCGATTGCGAAGAGCTGTTCGCCATGATGCAGGAGCAGAATCCGGCTGACGCGCTGGTGCTGATGTCTGACATTGCATCCCTCCAGCGCTACACCCTTGGCGGGCACTGCGATTCCTTCGGTCAGGACTGCGGCGCAGAAATGGAGCAAGACGACGAGGGTGAATACATCCTGCTTGCCGAGGCCCTGACATTGCCTGCCGCAGCAATACCATCAGGAGGTGATCCGTGCGCTATAGAGCCCCGATCATCCAGCCCGGCCTGACCCGGGAAGAGGCCGCCGACGCCAGGGAGCGATATCTCCGCATCAACCCCGGCGCCAAAGTCACCATCGACAGCCAGCCAGATAACCCACAGCTTAAGACCCTGATAGCCCACCTTCCAGTCCTGCCGTTCCGGCACGTCATGGAGCCCGGCTTTATCGGTTATCGGGGGTGGCGATGCTGACTGACCCCAACAAGCAGGCGGCTCTCGAGCGCGCCCTGCACCAGATAGCCCAACTACAGGCCAGCCAACCCGCTGGCCTTTCTATTTCCACCGAGTCCCGCTTTCGCTGCAAGAGCATCGAGCGCGAGCACGGCCGCGATGTGTACCGCGCCCAGTGCCCCTACGTCGGGATCTCGATCAGCATGAAGGATGTGAAATAGCCACATGAAACCACGCATCGAGAAGAAGCTGAGCAAGAAGATCCATGCCATCCTTGGCAATCTGCTGGGCGAGGTCTGGATCGACAACGAGCTGGAGCTGCACCAGCGTCACTATCGCCACCACAATCGCGACAATAGCCCTCTCACCGGCAAGCAGAAGCGCGAGAACTGGCAGATGCGAGTGAGCGTTAACCACATGCCCAGTATCGGCGGAGGGCTGGACTACTGGGGTGAAGGGCAAGACTGGCATAGCGTCCTCCGCGGTGCTAAAGATGCGTTGCCTTGGTGCTTTGGGAAAAAGACAGACCCCGATGGCCCGCACGGTGGCTGGCCTCTACTGAAAGCCAAGATGACCGGCATATGGGTGATCAAGCACGCCAAGCTCTACACCATGCAGGAACAGGCCAAGGCTGCCAAAGAGGCATACAACAAAGCCCGGATCGCACAGCTAAAGGAAGGCGGATATATCCAGTTTCAACGTGGCGAAGGCTGGATTGGCAAGTGCATCTGCTGCGAACGGCTCACCCCAATCTACTGCAACGTCGCCGAGTTCGACCAGAATAGCCACTACTGCGGCGGCTCGCCGAGCTGCTGCCCATAGGAGCTGTAATGACCAAACAAAAGGCGGCCGGGATCGCAATCCTGGCCATTAACATTCTGGCCGTCATCGTGGCGGCCGACCTGTTTGTGAAGGGGTGAGTATGGAAGATGATTTGACGTGGCTGGCACGGACTGAACACCGCTGGCCAAAAGATGCAGTCTACGTGTCAAGGCACGAAAACGCTGTAGAGTGGCATTATGTTGAACTTTCTTTTATAGGTTACGGCTACTTTACACGAGACCAATGGCTAGCCCGCCGCGCAGAGCTGCAGAACAAGCCGCGCTGGAAGGATGCGCCTGAGTGGGCTGAATTCTTAATCCAGACGCTGGCTGGCGTGTGGATCTGGATTAGCCATGAGCCCAATGGCATGGATGACAATGGCGACATGTATTTTCATCCTGACGCAGAATCCGAAAAAGCTAGAGATGGAGAAGTCATCGGCGACTGGCGCGACACGCTGGAACGGCGACCCGTTGACCTATCCGAGCCAGCTGGCGGCGTGAAAGAGCGCGGTACTGATGGCGCCGAAGAGGTCAACGCAATGGCCCAGCGCCTGCTGGTTGCACTCAAGAGCGAGCCGCGCAGCTTCGATACCGACGCCCTGGCCGAGATGGTTGAACTGGCCGACGCCGAGATCGTCAAGCGCGACGCCAAGGTGTGCGGTGGCGAGGGGTATCTCAATAACCACTGGTTCGAGCGCGGGGAGTTGCCACCGGTTGGAGTGGAGTGTGAGTTCCATGGCGGGGCTCGCGTTGGGCGTGAATGGCCTGACTCATTAAAGGACGGGGCGAAGGTAAAAGTTCTTTGCCACTACACGCCGTGCATGAGGCCGGTCGCTGTTTTCTCGTTCGATATACCTGGCGGAAAACTGACATCGCAAGCGTCAGAGGCTTGCTTCCGCCCCATCCGCACCGAGCGCGATCTGGCCGTCGATGAGATGATGAAAGACGCTGGCGCGCTTCAGTGGGAAACGCCAAAGTCAATCATGCTGAGCCTCTACGATGCCGGATATCGCAAGCAGAGCTAGCCAGCCGATTAACGGCCCTTCCTTCAATCCCATTGGCGCCCCATCCTTAAGGACAGGAGGGCCACGCCATGCAACAGCTACAACTCATCGACCAGAGCAGCCAACTGCTGGACGATCTGGTTAATACCGTACTCTCCCCCACCCTGTCCCAATCGGCCAAGCTCGCCGAGATCGGCCGCATCCTGGCTCACTTCGACCTGCCTATCGAAGCGCCAAGGGTAACTGGCCAGCTCTGGAGCGCAACCGATCTGGGAAAGGAGCTGGGGGTGAGCGCCAAAGCCATCGGCAGGCTGGCCAACCAGCACAACCTGAAAACCACCGAACTGGGGGAATACCGCCTTGACCAGGCGGCCAACTCCCGCAAGCAAGTTCAAACCTTTTACTACAACCAGCTCGGGCGTCACCGGCTCGAGTCTCTTTTAACCGCGAGGACCAAACCATGCAGCAATTTGTCTACCCCTGCGCCAAGTGGGTAAGGCCAAAGCTTTTCGCTGCCCTAACCGGCATGTCAGAGAAGGCAGCCGAAGGGCGCCGCTTGAAAGGAGAGTGGCCAGAGGGCCTGGTGTGGCGCCGCGCCCCTGACAACCAAATTCGTTACAACGTTGCGGAGTATGACAAGTGGGTAGAGTCAAGCATGATGATCTAGTGGCTGGCGTCACCGGATTGGAAGTTCATGGCAAAAAACTGCGCATCAACTTCACCTATAAAGGCGTCAGGTGCCGGGAGGTCTTGGACCTCCCCATCACAAAAGCGAACGTGAAATTCGCCGCCAACAAGCTGGCCACAATAAAGCATGAGATCGCCATCAACACCTTCAACTACGCCTCCCATTTTCCAAACAGCGGAACGGCGGAAAAGTTCGGCCCGGTAAGAAAGCGCCATCAGCTGGGGAGTGCCTGCGCCGAGTTCTGGAAACTGCTGGAGCCAACTCTCAAGCCGACCACCAGAAAGATTTACCCCTGCGGGTTCAAGTCCTGTCTTGCTATTCTCGGCCCTGAGAGGGACATGGCAAGCTTGAAGCCAAAGGATCTCGAGCGGCTGCGCAACGAACTGATGGCGCAACTGCGGCCTGCCACGGTGAACACCTATCTGAAACGCTTCTGCCAGTTTCTGCTCTGGTGCGAGCGAAACGATATCATGAAAGATGCCGGCAAGATGTTGGCTGGATTCAAGCTGGTATCCTCCAGCAACGGATCACCTGCCGACCCGCTCGAATATTCAGAGTACCTGCTGGCGCTGGATGCCTGCACTCACGTTCAGCACCAGCGCATGATCACCGTCTCTGTTTATACCGGCCTGCGCCCCGGTGAGCTTCGCGCTCTGGCGTGGGAAGATATCGACTTCGAAAAGCGGACGATCACAGTAAGGCGCAGCGTCGGCCCGAGTGGCGACTACTTCAAGTTGCCAAAGACCGGCTTGGTCAGGGTAGTGGACATGCAGCCCCCGGTAATAGATGCGCTATCTGGTCAGCGTGAACTCACTTACTCTAGAAAGCCGGTAGTGATCAGCGTTGACCAGGAGGTTGGCAAGGAAACCATCTCCGTTAGGCCGGTGTTCTCTCCAAAGCTGACCTCGACGTTTGAACACAACTCGGGAGACTGGTTCACCCAGTCTGGATTTGTGACCATGTGGGTTCGGGTGGTCGAGCGATCCGGGATCCGCTATCGCCGTCTTTACCAACTGCGGCATACTTTCGCCAGCTGGAATTTGACATCGCACGGAAACCTCGCTTATATCGCCGACCAGATGGGTCACGCAGATCTGGAAATGCTTCAGTCCGTTTACGGGAAGTGGATCGCGTCAGCCAGCAAATCGGAGGCTGCGCGGATCTGGGAACTGATGACGTCAAAAGGCCATTTTGCCCCAACCACGCCCCAAGAAAACGGCGAATAACTATAAGGCATTGTTTTTAAAGTGGTAAAAACTTACATCTACTACCCCGGCATGGAGGTACGCGACGAGCTCTGGCTCAAATTTGCCTTGCTCTATCTGGAGCGGCTTGCCTTTGTCTTCACCGTCAGCGAAAAGAGCGGCCTCACCGCCCTGCTCGATACCCTTCAACAGCAGACCGATCTGCTGGCCGAGCGGCCCGATGCAACCTTTTTTGCCGCCATTACCCCGCAATTGGAGAGCCAGATAAGCGGCCTGGTGGCCCCCGATTTCGTCCGCCACAAGGTGTTTGGCAACAAGGAGCTGATTGGTCGCTGGCGTCAGGAGGCCAACCACGACTGCTTCTGCCCGGATCAGGTGGGGCTGGAGCGGCTGCACGGCTTTTGCCTCAACCATGGTTTTGCCAGTCGGGATCAGGGGGGGATCAGAATGGCACGGCGCTTTGCCAATCTGCTCTCCATGCGTCTCGCCCGTGAGTGGGCACTCGCCAATGACGGGGCGCTCATTACCGATCACGACTATCTCGACCGCCTGCTCCATCTGCTCGAATCCCGCTACCACAATCGCGGCGGTCAGGATTGCTTCCACCTCGAAATCCCTTTGCAAGTGCCCACTCACCTGGCCGACATTCCGTTTGCAGAGCTGATTGCCCTGCGCGGGTGCAGCGGCTTTCGCCAGCAGTTGGCCGAATTTCATCTGGCCCTCGACAACCTGCTCACCATGCTGGGTAGCGGCTATGCCGACCCGGCGGCCTTGACCCGCTTTGAGCAGGCTCAGCAAGGGCTCAATCAACTGCTGGGGCCCGAGACCCTCAGCATGCCACTCACCACCCTGGTCAGCAGCAGCCTGCCCGCCGTAGCCATGCTCCACCAGTTAAAGGCGAGCCACCCCGAAAGCACCCTCATCTTCCATCCCATCAAGAAGAGCCACTTTCACCAACGCAAGAGCCAGCACTTCTTCACCCGGCTCGGTCATCTGCGCCAACAGGGCTGAATTGGCGGAATGAAAAAGGGGTTGGCATCTGCCAACCCCTCTCGTTTTCTGCTGCCTACCAATCATCACCCCGGTGATTGGCCCGCTCTTGCGCCTGCCTGCGCGCCTCCATCGCCCTGTCACGGCGGATATTGGCAGGGGTACAGGCAAACTGTTTCTGATAGCAACGCGCAAAACTCTCGGAAGCAGGTTCGAAAGGTGAATAGAACCCGGTACGTTCAGGAGAAACATGGTGATCACCATGATTGGTTGTGGCACAACCCGAACTCATCAGCACCAGCAAGGGACACAGAACACGCAGCAAAAGAGAACTCCCGATTGGATTTGAATGAATTCGTAATTATTCACAAATTAATTCATCCAATCAAATATTGATGCATTTCAAATAGTTAATTACATTCACCTCAATGGCTGTCGGCAAAACGATCAACGGGTGATGGTGCTGGCATCACTGTCAGGATGCACCACGCGAAACTCGATACGATCGCTGTTGCCCGCTTCATCCACCACCACCAGCTGATAACGACCCGCCACACTCAGCACCTGATCCCCGTCCCAGCGCAGTCGCTGGCCGTTGAGAAACCAGGCCGACTTGCCGACACCGCCAAGCACCTTGGGCTGCAACCGATAGCGCTGGCTGCGGATAAGGTTGCCCTCCCCCAGCGCCACAATGCGAATAGGGGCCTGCAGCTCGGCACTCTGCCCTTCCCCAGCACAACCACTTGCAAGCAGCGCCTGTCGTCGCTCGCCGGGCGTTCGCCACGGCTCCAGTGACAATGGCCAGAGCGCCCGAAAACCGGATTGTGCCGCATCGGGGCAACGGGTCAGCGTCGGCTTGCCTTCGGCAGTGAGTGCAACTTGCCGCAGCGGCGAGGGCCAGTCCATGGGATCCGGCAAGGTGGGAGGATCGCGCCCTTCCAGCAACCAGGCGCTCTGGCGCTGCAAACAGGCTTCAGGCAGGGTCGCGTTCGCCTTGCGCCCCAGCGGCCAGCAAATCTCGCCCTCGCTCACCGTGTTGGGCTGTGCCGGCAGAGGGCTGTTGTCAGCCAGTCGCGAGTAGACCGAAAGCAGCAGTGGCACCGCCGCGCTCTGGCCGTAAAAACCGGGCATAGGGGTACCGTCGGGGCGCCCCAGCCAGACGCCGATGGTCCAGCGACCGGAGACCCCCATCGCCCAGCTGTCGCGATAGCCATAGCTGGTGCCGGTCTTCCAGGCCAGTCGGTTGACCCGGCCGGTCGCCTCGCTGGCAAAGGGCTGATCCGCGCGCCCCTGCGCGCTCAATATTTGCCAGATGATCCAGGCTGCCCCCGGGCTCAGCAAGGGGCGCGACACCACCTGCTGCCCCGCCAACCAGACCGGCATCGCCACCTGCCCCTGCCGGGTCAGCGCGCTGTAGAGCGCCACCAGCTGCTCGAGTCGAATGCCCGCCGCCCCCAGCGCGATGGCTGGGTTGGGCTTGTCGGAGAGCGCCAGCCGCACTCCGGCGTTGTCGAGGCGACTGACCAGTTTGTCCGGCCCAAGCGCCTCCAGCACTTGCACCGCCGGCACGTTGAGGGATTGCTGCAGCGCCTGCGCAAGGGTCACCGGCCCCTGAAAGGCGCCGGAGAAATTGGCGGGGCGATAATCAGACCCCAGTCTCGGCGCATCGGAGAGCAGGGAGGCCGAATGCACCAACCCTTCATCCATGGCCAGACCGTAGATAAAGGGCTTGAGGGTGGAGCCGGGAGAGCGGATCGCCTGCACCATGTCGAGGTAACCGTGGCGGCGCAAATTGCCATACTCGGCGCTGCCCACGTAGGCGCGCACCGCCATGGTTTTGTTATCTACCAAGAGCAACGCCGCTGAGGTCTGCTCGGGGAAGCGACGGATGTAGCTCGCCACCCGCCCCTCCAACCAACGCTGCAGATCACCGTCGATGGTGGTGTGCACTAGCGCCCCGGCCTGATTGTCAGCGGCAAGGCGGGCAAAGAGCGGCGCCTCCATCGGCGTGAAGTGACCTCGGGCCAGCACCGGCTCGATACGTCCCTCCAACCACACCTGTTCGGGCCAGACACCCTGAGCCACCAGCCGCTGCATTACCTTGTCACGGGCGGCGCGGGCCCGCTCGGGATGCCGGTCCGGCCGGTTGCGGCTAGGGGCCTGCGGCAGCACCGCCAGCAGCGCCGCTTCGGCATGGGTCAGCTTGGCGGCGCTCTTACCGAGATAGGCAAAACTTGCCGCCTGCACCCCCTCCAGATTACCGCCAAACGGCGCCCGGTTGAGGTAGACGGTGAGCAGGGTGCGCTTGTCGTAGTGCCACTCCAGCTGCAGCGCACGCACCATCTGGCGCAGCTTGCCGGGCACGCTCCTGTGGTAGGGCTCGATAAGACGCGCCACCTGCATGGTGAGAGTCGAGCCGCCTGACACGGCGCGCCCGTAGCGCAGCCACTGCCAGACCCCGCGCACCATGGCCACCGGATTGACCCCGGGATGACGCCAGAAGTAGCGATCCTCGTAGCCGAGCAGCGCCTCGATATAGCGGGGGGAGACCTGCGCCAGGGTCACGGGGTAACGCCACACGCCGCTGGTATCGGCAAAGGCGCGCAGCGGTCGCCCCTTCATGTCGAGCACCACCCGTGCGTAGGCAGGGTCGAGTGGCGGCGGCGGGAAGAGTCGATCCAGCGCCAGCAATGACAGGAGCAGTGCTACAACGCCCAGCACCGAGCAACGCAGCCAGCGTGGCAGACGGCCCAGCCAACGCCGACAGGCGCGGCCACTGCGGCGAAGCCTCAGCCAACCGCGCTGCCATAAAGTGAGCTGGTGGCCCCGCTCGAGGGAGGGGGCGTTGCTCAGCGGTCGTCTGCGACCCATCAAGCGCCAGCTACTCAGAGATAACGACCTCGTGAATATCCTCCCCCACGGCCCGCAGCTCGGGTCGGTACATATCCTCCACCTGGGTCGGCGGCACCTGATAGCGACCCGGCGTCACCGCCCGCATCAGGTAGACCAGTTGCTGGTTGCTCCCCTCGCTCAAATCCAGCGCCGCCGTGTAGCGGTCATCGCGAAACTCCTGATGCTTGAGATAGTCGTTCCACTCGCTCTGCCACGCCGGTTTCCCCTCAATGGAGAGCTCTTCCAGCTTGATGCTGTTGCCAAGGGCCGGGTTCTCCAGCTCGAAGCCGGCGGGCACCATCTCTACCAGCAGGGCATCGGGCACCGCCGATTCACTGCTGACGTTGAGCCGCACCACCACCAGATCGCCCACCTTCACCTTGGCGGGATCAAACGGCTGACCGTCGCTATTGAACCAGCTGCGGGTCACGCTTATCCCCTGACTCAACCGGGTAGGAGCCTGCTCGGGATAGCCGATGAGGGTGCGCTGCACATAGAGGGAGCCCTTGCCCTCGTTGGTGACGGCGCTCGCCGCCAGCGCCTCGGGGGCACCCTGCTGCAGCGGAGCCGAACCGCTCAGGGATCCACTGCCAAGAGAGGAAGTTACCCTGGCCTGCCAGTCGACGGCCGGATCGAAGCGGGCGAGTCGCAACAAGGCGAGCCGCTCTTGGGTGCTGAGCCACTGACGGTGAGCCAGGGTATCGGCCACCTTGGCGCTGAGATCAGGCCAGCGTTCCGCAGCCAGCTTGTGCTGACGCAGCAAGGAGAGCTCAAGGGCTTCATCGCGCAGCGGTGAGCCGTAATCACCCAGATAGTCATCCCCGCGCTCGGTCGCCAATGCCCGGCTGAGGGCCTTGGCGGCGTTCTGCTCATCCCCCATGGCCGAGAGCGCCAGCGAGAGGTGCAAGAGCGGCAAACCTGAGCGGGCGTGATCGGCCTGCTGCTCCCAGATAAGGCGCAGGGTAGCGAGTGGCGCCTTGCCCACCCGGGCCAGCACATAGGCGCTGTAAGCCTGATAGGCCAACCGGCTGTGCTCGGGGGCACTGCTCCAGCGCTCGCCGTACTGGCTGTCGGTGAGATAGCTTTGCAGCCGGTTCAAAGCCTGATTGAGCATCGCCTCCGGCACTGCGTCGCCCGCCTCCTTGCGCGCCAGCAGGTAGTCGGCAGCATAGGCGGTGAGCCATTGTTCCTCATCGGAGCGACCATCCCACAGGCCAAAGCCGCCGCTTGGCAGTTGCAACCGCTGCAGTCGTTGCAGCAGGGCGCGCTGCACATCCGCCTCACTCGCCGCTTTCTTGCCCTCTACGGGTTTGCTCCAGGCGGCCCGCTCATCGGCCGTGGTCAGCAAGTAAGGCCAGGCACGGGACAAGGTCTGCTCCAGACAGGCGTAGGGGTAGTCGGCCAGCGCCTGCCACTGGGCAGCCGGATCCCAGGGAGGGGTGCCGGAGAGGCTGAGCAGCCCCTGCAGGTTGGCACGATCCAGCCCGGCCAGCTCAGCTGGCGCAAAGCTCATCTGCTGACCGGAGGCCAGCATCTGGTAGCGCTGGCGAGTCTCGGCCGGCCAGGGGGAGCGCAGCGGCAAAGTCCAGTCGCGGCTGATGGCAAAATCCTTGCCGCTGGCCGCCAACTGCAGGCTCGCCACGCCGCTCGCCCCGGTCACGGTGAGCGGCAGGGTCAGCCACTGCTCCTCGCCGTTTTTAAGGGAAAGGGTGCCGGGCAGCTCGCCGTTTGCCTTGAGCCCACCGTTGAGGGTCCAGACAAGGGAGAGGGTCTGATCTTCGCCGCTCATGTTGCGCAACTGCACCAATGCCCGGGTCTCATCGCCTCTGGCGCCAAAGCGCGGCCAGCCGATCTCGGCCACCAAGGGCGCCACCACCTTGACGGCGCGCTCGGCCTCGCCGACTTGCTGTTCGTTCCAGGCCAGCGCCATCAGCGCCAGTTCGCCGTTGAAGTTGGGCAAGTCGAGCGGGATCACCGCTTTACCCTGCTGGTCAAAACTCACCTCGCCGCTCCACAGTGCGGCTATCTCGACCCGGCTCTCCAGCGCGCCACCCTTTTTCAGCGGCGCCCGATCGCCCCCGTAGTTGAGGCGGGCCAGCTTGCCATCCTGCGGCGGGATCACCTGGCCGTAGTTGTCGAACAGATCTTGCGCGAAGCGCTTGCGACCAAAGAAGACCTCGAACGGATCGAGCGGCTGATAATCGCTGATATTGAGCACGCCCCGATCCACCGCCGCCAGTACCACACGGCCTTGGCTATTGGGGGTGGAGGTCGCGGTCACTTCCAGCCGGGTAAGGGGCACCGCTTTATCAGGTGCGCTCAGGGTGAGCGGCAGACGGCGCGCTTCCCGGTCCAGGGTGAGCGGCACCAGTCCGACTGAGCGCAGGCTCTGCCCCTGCTGGCTGCTGACCGGTTTGGAGGCGCTGTCTGACGCGGCGATCTGGGCCGAAATGTGCAGATCATGACGCTGCCACTCGGGGCTGACCGGGATCTCGAACTCGCCGCGGGCATCCTTGGCATCGCCACCGGCCCTCTTGAGCTCGATACGCTGCCACCAGCGCAGGCCGTCGCCATCTTCCACCAGCAGCAACCCCTTGCCGGGGCGCGGGGCCACCAGCGTCACTTTGGCCTTGTCGCCCGCCTGATAGGCGCGCTTGTCGAGGGTGATGGCAATCTTGTCAGGCCGCGCCTGCTCGCCACCGCCGCCCCAGGCGTAACTGCCGATCTCCACCCGTAGGCTCGATTGATGGCCCTGACTGTTCTCCACCTCCAACCGATACCAGCCCGCCGCCAGTTGCAGCGTGAGCGGAGTCGGCCCCTTGCCGTCCAGCTGCAGGGTCTGCTGCTGCTCCAGATAGGGCTGGCTGTTGAACTCGTACTTCCACCCCTCGCCATCGGCGTAGTGCCAGTAGTAATCGCGGTACTCGTTGATAAGGCGCACTTTCACCGCCCCCGCCACCGGTTGGCCTTGCTCATCGAGGTTGAGGATCTGAAAGGGGAGCGGCTTACCTCCCTCTACTCGATCAGCCACGAAGTCGGCCTTGAGCGCCGGCCACTGGCTGCCCGCAGGCCAGCCATACTGGGTGCGGCTGCGATTGACGGCGCGACCGCCGGGCTCGGAAAGGGAGACCCGATAGGCCACCTCCAGCGGCCCGAGGGCGCGCACCCCATTGAGCTCATCAGTAAGCGAAAAAGTTCCCTGCCCCTGCGCATCGAGGGTGAGACTGAGGGGCTCGAGATCCTTGGCCTGCTCGGCGAGCAGTACGTCACCCAGCGTGAACTCCTGCCACTGGGTAAAGGGCATGGTGGCGCGGCTGATCTTCACCTCTGCCTTGGCCTTGGTGGCGCTCGCCGGTGCACCGTAGAGATAGTCCCCTTGCAGCGGCAGGCTGAGGGCGGCGCCCAGATCCGTCACTTCACCATCCGGCCCCTTGCCAAGCTGCAGTTTGAGCCGCTCCGGCAAAAACTCCTCCACCAAAAAGGGCCACTCGAAACGACTACCAGCGGCGGTCTTGAGGTTAATGGTCCAGCGCCCGAGCGGCGCATCGTCCGGCAGGCGCAGACCGTAGTGGGCCGCGCCAAGATTGTCCGGTAGCAGCCGCTTTTGTTCGAGCAGCTGACCATCCGGCTGTTTCACCTCCAGCTCCACTGCCATACCGGGCAACAGCTTGCCATCTTGGCCCTTGAGCAGGATCTCGCTGTCGAGCCGCTCGCCGGGACGATAGAGATCGCGCCCGCTGAACAGATAGAGCTGCTGGGCCTGCCAGGGCTGGGTGCCGAGATCGAAGGTGGAGAGATCGAGCGCAGCCCCATCGAGGCGCAGCACCGCCAGATGGTTGCCCTGTTCGGCCAGCAGCAAGCGAGCCCCCTGCACCTGATCAAAGCGGCGATGGCCCTGCGGATCAGTGGTTTGCACCTGCAGCCGGTTGCCCTTCTCGTCGAGCAGGGAGAGCTGCACATCCTTGAGCGGGTCGGCGCTGGCCAGGGAGCTCACGAACACCTCCAGCTGATCGCGGTAACGACGGGCACTGAGCCCCATGTCGCTCACCGCAAAATAGGTGGTCTCCTTGCGCCAGTCGTAATTGCCAAGGGGGGACATCACCGCAAAGTAGACGCCAGCCTCAGCCAGCTGCGGCTCCTTCACATTAATGAGGCGGGTCTCGCGCCGGTTGGCATCGAGCTCCAGCGCATAGCGGCCGCTGAATACCCGCTTGGCCCGCTGGGTGATCTGCTCAAGCTCCCAGTTCCCCATGCCGGCACCGGGGCGATATTCCGCCAGAAAACGGGGCAGATATTCCGCATCGACCCGAAAGAAATCGATATTGACCTCGTCCACGTTGACCGCGCTGATGGGCAGGCGCAGCTCGTCGCGCAGCGGCAATACCATGCCGCTGGCGGTAAACGAAGCCCCCGCCTCCAGCGGCCGGGTTTTGAGGGTCCAGCTCTGAGGGGATGGGCCCAGCCCCGCCTTGAGGCTCACTTCATAGCTCTTGTCGGGCTGGACGTTCGGGAAATAGAGGGTGCGACCATCGTCGGCGAGGATCCACTCCCCCTGCACCTGCTTGCCCCCCTCACTGACCCCGAGCCAGCTCTGCCAATTGGCCTTGGGCGACAGGGGGCCGGAGAAGACCAGCGCCAGCGCCGGGGCATCGCGATATTGGCGGGCATTGGCCTGCACTACAGAAGTTGGCGCCCCGGCCTCCTGCTGGGCTGTGGATTCTGTGGTCGATATTTGGCTGGCGGGCTTGTCAGGGCCGCAACCAGACAGCAAACCGACCACTCCGCAAAGCAGCAGGGCCGAGCAGCGGCGGCGCAGAGTGCCGGTTCCGGCGGTAGAGCGGTGAGAAGCAGAGGGAGAGTCGAAGAGGCGCATAGGTTCCATCCCGAGTTGGAGCGCTGCAAACGCAGCGTGGCTGGAAACAGGATAAGGCATCCTGCTCACCCGACACAAAGCTCATTACCCGAATGGGCACAATTCCGCGCCCCTGCAGCACGAGAACCCCCTTGCCCACTGATCCAGTGCGGCAAGGGTTGTCATCTAGTCGTGGCTGGTCTCGTTTTTTGCTCCGCCTTTGAACCAGCGAAACAGGATGGCCATGACGGCCGCCAGAAACAGCACCAGCGAGGTAATCAGCAGGGCCCGGGTCAACAGTTCGCTGTGGTGGAGGAAGAAGGGGGTATTCATCGCCAGCTTGCCCACCAAACTGAGGCAGAGCGCCCACATAAAGGCACTGGCAAAGCTGGCCACGCACATCCGCAGCACGCTCAGGCGGCCAATCCCCATCAGCATGGGAGTCAGCACCCGCACGAACGGGATAAAACGGGAGGAGAACATCGCCAGAAAACCGTACTTTTTAAGCAGCCGGGTCGCCTTGGGCAGGCTGTCGGGAGGCAACATCCGTTCGATATGATCCATAAAGCGGGTGCGCTGCAGGGCCCGTCCCTGCCAGTAGGCGAGCACAGAACCTATGCCAGCAGCCAACGGCAGATAAATAAGTGTTACTTCAGGGCCAAACACCCCCATGCCCACCAACCCGCCGGCCAGCAGTACCAGGCTGTCCCCCGGCAGGGGCAGGAAGACGAATGCGGACTCCAGCAGCAGTACCAGCATCAGGCAACTGATCAGCAGGGATACCGCCTGCATCTGAACCAGGGCGTCAAAATCCTGATGCCAAATGGCCATCAGCATATCCAGCATGTCACTCTCCCTACTACACGGTTCATCATGAACGAGGCAGGGGTTATAGCACCCATCCCCTGAACAAAACGTTAATTTTGTCCGGCACAGGAAATAAAGTGTGTCGAAATATTGCAGTAACCAGGGGAATGCAAGAAGGGCGAAAAGCAGAAACAAAAAGCCCCTCATCTTGCACGCACAAGGGAGAGGGGCAAACAGGCACAGAAATAAAACGGTTACTCGGCGGTGGCCATCTGCCAGGTTTTGAAGCCGCCGGAGAGATTCTTCACTTTAAAGCCGTGCTGGCTCAGCAAGCGGCAGGCGACATGGCCGCGCAGCCCGACCTGACAGCTGATCAGCAGCTCTTTCTCTTTGGGCAACTCATGGAGGCGACCACGCAACTCGTCGAGGGGGATATGCAGCGCCCCCGGAATGCGGCCCAGCTTGTCGAGCTCCGGGCCATTGCGCACATCCACCACCAGCTGATGGGGGTTACGAGCCTGCACCTCGGCCACGTGGCAGAGCAGGGTGTCCCCCTTCAGGTGGTTGCTTGCCACAAAGCCGGCCATGTTGATCACATCCTTGGCCGAGCCGAACGGCGGCGCATAGGTGAGCTCCAGATCCTGCAGGTCAAACACGGTGAGACCGGCGCGCTGGGCCACCGCCAGCACGTCGATGCGCTTGTCGATGCCATCCTTGCCGATGGCCTGGGCGCCATAAATCTTGCCATCCGGGGCAAACAGCAGCTTGAGGCTGACCGGATGGGCGCCCGGGTAGTAACCGGCGTGGCTGCCCGGATGGACATAAACCTTCTCGAACGGCAATCCCAGTTGCACCAGTCGCTTCTCGTTGAGGCCGGTGCTGGCCACCGCCAGATCGAACAGCTTGCAGATGGCGGTCCCTTGCGTCTTCTTGTAGGTTTCGCTTCGGCCCAGCATATTGTCGGCGGCGATGCGCCCCTGCCGGTTGGCGGGGCCCGCCAGCGGGATCAGCACAGATTCGCCGGTGACGAAGTCAATCTCTTCCACCGCATCCCCCACCGCATAGATGAAGGGATCCGAGGTACGCATCCCGGCATCCACCTTGATGCCGCCCCGCGGGCCCAGCTCCAGCCCCGCTTTGGCGGCGAGCAGAGTTTCCGGCTTGACGCCGATGGCGAGGATCAAGAGACCGGTATCAAGATGGGAGCCGTCATTGAGGGTCAGGCGCAGGCCACCACTTTTGGCGGTCGGTACGGCGGAAGTCTTCTCGGCTGGCAGATCCAGACTCTCGATGGCGGTAAGGCCGGTGCGCAGGCGCAGGTCGATCCCCTCTTCCCGGATGCGGGCATGGAGCATGTTGGCCATCTCCTTGTCCACCGGCGCCATCACCTGATCGGCCAGCTCCAGCAGGGTGACATCCAGCTTGCGCTGATGCAGCGCCTCCATCATCTCCAGCCCGATAAAACCGCCACCCACCACGGTAACGTGGCGCGGCTGATCGTGATGCAGGGCCGCCAGAATGCGATCCATGTCCGGGATGTTGCGCAGGGTATAGACATGGGGGCTGTCGATACCGGGGAAGGGAGGACGGATCGGCGCCGCCCCCGGGCTCAGCAGCAGCACATCGTAATGCTCGCGCTGCTCTTCACCGGTTTGCAGGTTGCGCACCAGCAAGGTCTTGCCCGCCTTGTCGATCTCAATCACATCGTGGAAGACCCGCACATCGACGTTGAAACGGCGCTTGAAACTCTGGGGAGTCTGCAGCAGCAAGGCATCCCGGTCGGGGATATCGCCCCCGATGTGATAGGGCAGACCGCAGTTGGCGAAGCTGACAAACTCGCCCCGCTCGAACATCACGATCTCTGCCTCTTCACTCAAACGACGAGCACGAGCCGCCGCCGATGCGCCCCCCGCGACACCACCGATAATCAGGATCCGTTTCATCTGCAAGACTCCTCATACATGATAATGGGCAATAAATTAGACTTTTCTAATTTAGAATTCAATGAAATTTTGTTTCACACCATTTTGCAGTATTCTTGCAACCCCGACGGTTGCTTAACAGGATGTTGTTTGTTCATGTCGTCTACCGCACTCAGTCATCTACCTCCTGCCCTCCAGACGCCGCTCTTTTTCCGTCTGGATCTGCGCAGTCAACGGCTGGTCGCCCTGACCGACGTGATGCAAACCCCGCTCTACTGGCTCGACGAACCGCGTGCCTCCTGGCCTGCCCAGCTACCCGATGCCCTGCGCCTGCCCATCGAACAACTGCTTGCCAACGGCCATGGCGGCAAGATCACCGTGCGCTTTGCCAGCCAGTTGTGGCATATCGCCCTCGCTCACGAGCAGGATGGCTTCTGGCTCATCTGTCTGCAGAACCTTCGCCAGGAGCCCATCGCCGACCTGGCATTGCAACTGCCGCGCCTCAGCCAGATGGCGAGCCAGCAACAGTATGCGCCCCTGCTCGAGGCCCTTAAAGAGAGTTTGGGGGCCGATCGGCTCATCCTCTGGCACTATCAGGCCAACGGCGATCTCGGCAGCGAACAACTCACCCCGGTGTTCACCCTGGGGGTGGAGGCGCTCTACCCCATTCGTGGTGACAGCCGCTATATCCGCGCCCTGCGTACCCGCAAATCGTTGAGTTTCTCGGAAGCGGCCCACCAGCCGATGCTGAGCAATCACCTCTATCTGACCAGTGCCGGTGTGCGCTCACGCCTCGATGGTGCCCTGCTGGAGCAGGACAAGCTGTTCGGGGTGCTGAGTCTGGAGTATCTCGATCCCACCCCGCTTAGCGAGGAGATGTTGCAGCTGGTGCGCAGCAGCGCCCAGCTGCTCGGCCACTGGCAACCGCAACCGGAAGAGCACCGCGCCGAGCTGGCCCTCCCGCCCGAGCTGCACCAGCAGACCGGCATCGACTACTGCAAGACGCTGGTAAGCTGGGCCATGAGCGCCAGCGGTGCCCGGGTGGGCTGGATCGGCGAGTTCCAGCCCCGCGGTCAGGAGCTCTGGATCATCCCCCGCTGCGTCATCAACGAGGAGATCTGCTCCACCCTCAAGCCCATCCAGCTCGACCCTGGCCCCGCTCAGGAGCTGTTCCAGCACGGTCAGGCCATCTATGTGGAAGATCTGCCCGTGCGCTATCCCAAGGCGACCCGGCTGCTCGCCCTCAATGCCAGCGCCTACATCGGCATTCCGCTCCATGGTCAAAGCGGCGCCCCCATTGGCCAGATCACCCTGCTGCTCGATACCCCTCTTGAGGAGCCCGAGCAGCTGCTGGATCTATTGAGCAGCCAGCACGAGCGGGCCGCCATCGAACTCAAGCGCCTCGCCACCGACGATGCCCTGCGGCTGGCGGAAGTGGCCTTCAATACCCACGATGGGCTGATCGTGATGGATCACAACGGCATCATCCTCAAGGTCAACCACTCCTTCAGCCGGATCACCGGATTTGGCGAGGTAGAGGTGATCGGTCACTCCATTCGCAAGCTGCGTCCCACCTACTACGGGGATCATCTCAAGGAGGATGTCAGCCGCACCGTCAACGAGCAGGAGTTCTGGCTTGGGGAAGAGCGCTGCCTGCACAAGGATGGTCACCTCTTTCCGGTGCGCTTGATGGTGAACGGCGTCAAGGATGAGCAGGGGGAGCTCAGCCACTTTATCTGCAGCTTCTACGACATCACCCAGGAAAAAGAGGCGGCCAGACATATCGAGCAGCTCGCCTACTACGACGATCTCTGCGGTCTGCACAACCGGCGCAGCCTCAACCATATTTTGCAGCAGACCCTGAGCGCCTCCAACGGCCAGTGGGGCGCCCTGCTGCTAGTCGATCTCGACAACTTCAAGTCGATCAACGACTCCCTCGGTCACGCCTGCGGCGATCTGCTGCTGCAAGCCGTGGTGCAGCGTTTCAGGGAGCTGCCCCAGGACAATCTGGTGCAGGCGCGCATCTCGGGGGATGAGTTTGCCCTGCTCTTTACCCAGCTGGGACAAGGGGAAGTCACCGCCAAAATTCTGGCAGAGCACTTCGCCCGCGAGCTGATGGGGCTGTTTCGCACCCCGTTCGACATCGGCGATCACAAGCTGCACTGCAGCGCCTCGGTGGGGATCAGCCTCTTCTCCGGCAACGAGACGGATCATCTGGTCCTGATGCAACAGGCCGACACCGCAACCCACATGGCCAAGCGCGCCGGTCAGGGCCACTACGTCTTCTTTACCGAGGCGATGGCCCAGCACGAGAAGAACCGGCTGACCCTCACCAATGAGCTGCGCGATGCCCTGCGTCATCACGAGCTGCAGCTCCACTATCAACCGCAATACCGGGTCGACAATGGCTCGCTGTCGGGTATCGAGGCGCTGCTGCGCTGGCAGCGCAGCGACGGCACCATGGTGCCACCCGGGGAGTTTATCCCCATCGCCGAAGAGACCAGCCTGATCCTCGAAATCGGCTACTGGGTGATGAAGACCGCCTGCGCCCAATACAGCTTCTGGCTCAACCGTGGCCTGCAGATCCCCCATCTGTCGGTCAACGTCAGTGCCCGCCAGTTCCACACCCAGGGCTTCGTACAACAGGTGGAGTACATCTTGCGCGACACCGGTGTGCCCCCCTCCCGCCTGCTGCTGGAGGTGACCGAATCGGTAGTCTTGGAGAATCGGCAGGAGAGTATTGCCAGAATGCGCCAGCTCAAGGAGCTCGGCATCCTCATCTCCATCGATGACTTCGGTACCGGCTACTCGTCTCTGGCCTATCTGCGGGATCTGCCCGCCGATGAGGTGAAGCTGGACAGAAGCTTCATTCAGACCCTGGTACACAGCGAACAGGACAGAGCCATCGTCAAGGCGATACTCGATCTGGCCCAGGTCTTTCGTTTTACCGTCACCGCCGAAGGGGTGGAAGAGGAGGCGCAGCTGGCCATCCTCAAAGCGCTGGGATGCCAGCATTATCAAGGGTTTCTCACCAGTCGGCCGCTCACCGTCAAGGGACTGGAGCAGCTGCTTGGCAGCCGGGCGCCGGACTAAAGGTGTAGGATCAATAGGGGTTTATGTAATAAAATAACGGCCTGCTCGAATCGTTGGAGTTGTTTATGTCTGTCATTAATCGGATCCCTGCCGTTGAAATCAGCCAGTCAGCCGGAGCTCACGGCACCGTTGGCCGGATCCATTCCGTCGAAACCTGCGGCACTGTCGATGGCCCGGGAATACGCTTTATCGTATTCATGCAAGGCTGCCTGATGCGCTGCAAGTACTGCCACAACCGCGATACCTGGGATACCGAAGGTGGCCGCGAAGTGACCGTACCGGAGTTGATGAGTGACATCACCAGCTATCGCCACTTCATGAATGCCTCCGGCGGTGGTGTGACAGCGTCCGGCGGTGAAGCCATGCTGCAACCGGCTTTCATTACCGAACTCTTTACCGCCTGCAAAGAGAAAGGGATCCACACCTGTCTCGACACCAACGGCTTCGTCCGTCATCTCGACGAACAGGTGGACAAGCTGCTCGACCAGACCGATCTGGTGCTGCTCGACATCAAACAGATCAATGACGAGAAACACATTCCACTGACCCACGTCAGCAACAGATACACCCTGGAGTTTGCCCGCTATCTGGCAGCCAAAGGCAAGACCATGTGGATCCGCTACGTGGTGGTACCGACCTGGAGCGACGACGACGAGAGCGCCGAAGGGCTGGGCCAGTTTATCGCCAAGCTGGGCGATAGCGTGGAGAAGGTGGAGCTGCTCCCCTACCATGAGCTCGGCAAACACAAGTGGGACGTACTGGGCGACCCGTACGAGCTGAGCGGGATCAAGCCCCCCAGCAAGGAGACCATGGAACGGGTCAAGGGCATCCTCGGCAAGTACCACAACAACGTCAAATATTGATGGTAAAAGCAGGCTGATTCGTCAGCCTGCTCTGCTATGGGGCGGTCGGGAAGGCCGCCCGGACTCTACTGCATGAATGGACGACAAGATGAGTGAAGGACAACTCGCCGCCCTCCTGATCTGGCTGGTACTGCTGGCCTTCAGCCTGCGCCGCTCTCTGTGGCAAACCCTCCATGACAACCCCCTCTATCAGCATCTGTTGCTGGGTAGCGCCATCGCGCTTGTGCCGCTCTGGTATCTAAGGGCCGGTCTGCATGAGGGGCTGGAGGTCCATTTTCTCGGGCTCACCTCCCTCACCCTGCTGCTGGGCTGGCGGCTGGCGCTGCTCGCCCCCTGTCTAACCCTGCTGGTGCTCGGTTACTTCGGCGTCACCAATCTGGCCGATTTTGGCTGGCAGGCACTGGTTGGCATCGCCCTGCCGGTAGCCACCAGCTGGCTGCTGTTTCTGGCCAGCTGGGCCTGGCTGCCGCGCCATCTCTTTGTCTATATCTTCGTGGCCGCCTTTCTCGGCGGCGCCATCACCATCTCGGTCAAGGTGGCCGCCAGTGCGTTGCTGATGGGGCTAAGTGACCGCTACCCCTGGCACACCATCACGGCGGATTACCTCTCCATCTGGCCACTGCTGCTGTTCCCCGAAGCCCTGCTCAACGGCATGGCGATGACGGTGCTGGCCATCTACCGCCCCCACTGGGTCAATACCTTCTTCGACCGTACCTATCTGGGCAAGTAACGCTCTCTTTCCTGATCTGCGCCCATAAAAAAGGAGAGGCCATCGCCTCTCCTTTTGGTATTCCGAATTCTGTCAAACCTTGGATTAGTGCAGCTTCAGGGTCGGGCGCAGTACCCGGTTGATGCGACCCACCAGCATGATGAGGCCGGTCTTGACGTAGCCGTGCAGGGCGATCTGGTGCATCCGGTAGAGGGAGATGTAAACCAGACGGGCAATGTAGCCCTCCACCATCATGGAGCCGCGCATCAGGTTGCCCATCAGGCTGCCCACGGTGGAGAAGCGGCTGAGGGAGACCAGCGAACCGTGGTCGTGGTAGAGGTAGGGCTTCATCTCGCCGCCGTTCATCTTGGCCAGAATGTTCTTGAATGCCTGGCTGGCCATCTGGTGGGCAGACTGGGCGCGCGGCGGCACGAACTTGCCATCCGGCTGCGGGCAGGCTGCGCAGTCACCGATAACGAAGATGTTCTCGTCACGGGTAGTCTGCAGGGTCTCTTTCACCACCAGCTGGTTGATGCGATTGGTCTCAAGACCAGCGATATCCTTCATGAAATCCGGAGCCTTGATACCGGCCGCCCACACCATCAGGTCAGCTTCAATCAGCTCGCCATCCTTGGTGTGCAGACCGTCGCTGGTCGCTTCGGTGATCATGGTGGCGGTACGCACGTCCACACCCAGCTTGACCAGCTCCTGATGGGCGGCACCGCTGATGCGCTCCGGCAGAGCCGGCAGAATGCGCGGGCCCGCTTCCACCAGGGTCACCTTCAGGCTGTCGGTGGTGAGGTTCTTGAAGCCGTAGGCGTAGAGCTGCTCGACCGCGTTGTAGAGCTCGGCAGAGAGCTCGACGCCGGTGGCACCGCCGCCGACGATGGCAATCTTCACCTTGTCACCCGGCTTATATTCGGTGGCGAACTGCAGGAAGCGGTTCATCATGCTGTTGTGGAAACGGTGCGCCTGGGAGGGGCTATCGAGGAAGATACAGTGATCCTTGATGCCCTTGGTGTTGAAGTCGTTGGAGACAGAACCGATGGCCATCACCAGATAGTCGTAGGGCAGTTCGCGCTCGTTGACCACGATGTCGCCATTGTCGTCGTGGATCGGGGCCAGCACGATGCGTTTATCGTCACGCTTGATGTCGGTCAGGGTGCCGAGCTGGAAGTCGAAACCGTGGTTCTTGGCGTGAGACTGGTAGCTCAGGGCATCGATGCCAGCATCCATGGAGCCGGTGGCCACTTCGTGCAGCAGGGGTTTCCACAGGTGGGTGCGGTTGCGATCGACCAGAGTGATCTTGGCCTTGTTCTTCTTGCCAAGCTTGCGACCCAGACTGGTGGCCAGCTCCAGGCCACCGGCGCCGCCGCCTACAACGACAATATTCATCATGATGATTTTCCTCGGTTCCTCAAAACGAAAGGGAGCCATTGGCTCCCTAAAACGAAATCGGTCGACGTGATGGATCAGGCTTCTTTGAAGGCCTTCATCCGCTGCAGATGATGCGAGATATTTTTGAACTTATGAGTCTCGCGCTCATCCCACACGATGTCGTAATAGTTCTTCAATTCACGTTCAGTGTCCCGATTATCGCGCACTTCATCCTGAACGGAAAGGATACACAGGCAGTTTCCTGAATTTTTCTTACGAAATTCAGTTACACACTTGGTACCGATATCGTCATATTCTTCCGGCCGGTCGATCTTGCCCTGCATGTTCTCTTCCGGATGGAGGTTGGGGTTGAAGATCACCTGGCGAATGCCGCACAGAAAGCCGATCCGCTCGCTCCAGTAGCCACCAAGACCCACGCCGCAGATCAGCGGTTTGGGATCGGTACTCATATCGAGCTGTTTTTTCACTTCCTTGAGCAGATGGCTCATATCATGACGGGGGTGAACCGTGCTGTAGTGCACGAAACGCACATCATCATCAATAAACTGCAACTGCAGCACTTTCTCGTGATTGCCTGGGCTGGTGGCATCAAAGCCATGCAGATAGATGATCATGGATAAGACCTCAGGATCTGTGTCGGTTTTATCGAAACTACCCCAGCGGCGGCCCCGTGCGCCACCAAAACATCCAACTTTCTTGCTTTGGATCACGCCCCCGCCCCCGATTGCGCCCTGCGGCCCGCGAGCGCCGTCACATGCAGAGGGGCGCATTGCGAGCAACGTTATGGTGCCCGGCTATCAAAGTGAGATCGCCAGACCGATAATGATAAACCCCTTACCAATCTGAGATACCCCCACCTCCTTCCCCTGCCAGCAGCCGGACACTTATCTGGCCGGTATGTGACTCATCCCGCAAAAACAAGGCGTTATCGCCAAACGTTTTCGCTCATGAGCGGCATTGTGCATGTTTTGTGCACTGACCCGTGCTGCCCCGGATCCCTCTCACTACTGCCGAGGGATCTGGCTCATCTGTCAATACACGAGATCAATGACCGGGAAAGCTGCGGCTTTCACTATCTTGCCTGTAGCAGTTGCGCGGGCTTCAAGGAGTGATCTGTTCATGAACGAGACCAATCCCCCCTCCCCCCGACCGGGTGCGCGCAAGCGCCCGGTGGATGAAGTGGAGCGCATGCTCCCCATGGGCCAACTATTTACCCTGGGCCTGCAACATGTGCTGGTGATGTACGCCGGCGCCGTGGCGGTGCCATTGGTGATTGGCGGCAGTCTGGGGCTGCCCAAGGATCAAATCTCCTACCTCATCAGTTCGGATCTCTTCTGCTGCGGCATCGTCACCCTGCTGCAATGTGTCGGGATTGGCCGCTTTGCCGGGATCCGGCTGCCGGTCATCATGTCGGTCACCTTTGCCGCCGTGATGCCGATGCTGGCCATCGGAGCCAACCCGGATCTGGGGCTGACGGGCATCTTCGGTGCCACCATCGCCGCCGGTATCATCTCGACCCTGATGGTGCCGCTGATAGGTAGGCTGATGCCACTCTTCCCCACCGTCGTCACCGGGGTGGTTATCACCTCCATCGGCATCAGCATCATGCAGGTGGGGATCGACTGGATGGCGGGGGGCAAGGGCAATCCGGAATATGGCAGCCTGCGCTATATCGGCACCAGCTTTCTGGTGCTCGTCTTTATCCTGCTGGTGACCCGCTTCACCAAGGGCTTTTTCAGCAATATCTCGGTGCTGCTCGGGATCATCTTCGGTTTCGTGGTGGCCATCGCCATGGGCGAAGTGAGCCTCGATGGCCTCGGCGAAGCAGCCTGGTTTGCCCCCATAGTGCCCTTCGCCTTCGGCTGGCCCACCTTCGATCCCATCTCCATCGCCACCCTGACGGTGATCATGCTGATCACCTTTATCGAATCCATGGGGATGTTTCTGGCCCTTGGCGACATCGTCGGCCATCCGGCCAGGCGCGGTGATATCGTGCGCGGGCTGCGGGTGGATGGCATCGGCACCATTATTGGTGGGATATTCAACAGCTTCCCCCACACCTCCTTCTCCCAGAATATCGGTCTGGTGAGCGTGACCGGAGTATCTAGTCGCTGGGTCTGCGTGATGTCGGGGGGGATCCTGCTCGCCTTTGGCCTCATCCCCAAGATGTCGGTGCTGGTCGCCTCCATACCGCCCTTCGTACTGGGGGGCGCCGGTATCGTCATGTTCGGTATGGTGCTGGCCACCGGTATTCGCATCCTGGCGCGCACCGATTACAACAGCAACCGTCACAACCTCTATATCGTCGCCATCAGTCTCGGAATTGGCATGATCCCGACGGTCTCCGGGAATTTTTTCCAGCAGCTTCCGGCGCAGCTACAACCGCTTTTTCATAGCGGTATCCTGCTGACCACCATCAGCTCGGTGCTGCTCAACCTCTTCTTCAACGGCTATCAGCCGGATCTGACTCACCAGACCCGTCCTTTGTTCGTTGGTCCCATCAAACCGCAGCAAGAGCAGGCATAACAAACAGGCCCCCGGACAGCGAGACTGTCCGGGGGCCTGTCGTACATATCACCGCTGACCCAATCAGGCAGGCAACTGCGCGAAGCGCTCTACCGCCTGCGCTACGTGTGCCAGACTCCCCTGCCAGAAGGCGGCCTCACGGATATCCTGCCCCAGATGCTTGGCCACCAGCTCTTCGGCGCTCATTCGGCCGGTATCACGCAGCAAGGCGCGATACGCCTCAGCAACTCCCGCTTCCCCCGCCGCCTTGCGGCTCATCAACTGCTGATAAACCCCGAGGCTGAACAGATAACCGAACAGATAGGGGTAGTTGTAAAAGCCCAGCCCGGCGATGGAGAAGTGCGCCTTGGCCGCCCAGAACATGGGATGATAGCGGGTCAGGCTCCCCTCATACCAGCGCCCCCACGCTTCGTCGGTCAGCGCCTTGAGTCGCTCTGCGGATACATAACCCTGCGCCCGCTCGGCCACCAGCGCCCGCTCGAAATCGAAGCGGGCCGGGATATTGACCAGGAAGGTGGCAGCGCCGTCGGCCTCGGCCCAGGCGATGGCCAGCTGCTCTTCCGGGCTTTGCGCCTGCTCGAGCAGGGCGCTGCGCACCAGAGTTTCGGCGAAGATGGAGGCCGTTTCCGCCAACGTCATGGGATAGCTGCGCTGACTCATCGGCAGATCGCGGATCACCCAGTTGTGCCAGGCGTGGCCCAGCTCATGGGCCAGGGTAATGACGTTGTCCATGGTGCCAGCATAGGTGACGAAGACCCGCGGTTCTACCGGTTCGGCAAACTTGGTGCAGTAGGCGCCGGTGCGGCGATTTGGCGTGGGCGCCGCATCAATCCACCCCTTCTCGGCCATCATACGGGCAAACGCCCCCATCTCGGGATCGAAACGACTAAAGGCATCGGCAATCAACTCGATCGCCTCATCAAAAGGAATGTCGCGGCTGCTGGAAGCCGGAGGCGGCGCAAAGAGATCCTCCGGCCCCAGATCGTCGAGACCAAGGCGCTCGGCCATCAGCTCCAGCGCCCGCTGGCCCAACCCACGGGTTCGCCAGGTTTCGCTCATCAGGGCATCGAGGGTGGCACGCTCGATATGGCTCTGGTGGCAGGAGAGATCCAGCGCATCGAGCACACGGGTTTTGCCACGCTGACGGGCCAGCTCCAGCCGCCAGCCGTTGAGGGCATTGAGGATAGCGGCAACCGTCTCCTGCTCACCTTCCCAACCGGCGCTGATGGCATCGAACGCCTCAAGGCGCAGGGCACGCACCGGACTGGAGAGCAGATTGCTCGCCTCGGCCAGCCCCATCTCGCGGCCATCAATGGTCAAGCGGATCTTGCCCACCAGATCGTTGTAGAGGTTGCCCCAGGCGTGCAGGCCATCGGTACCCAGACCGATCACCAGTTGCTCCGCCTCCACCGGCAAGCGCTGATCCTGCAAACGACGCTCGTGGCGCAGGCGGTACGCCTCTTCACCGAGCATCGGATCCCTCATCAGCGCGGCGAATTCCTCCTCCGGCAACGCCAGCATCAGATCTTCCACCGGCGCGAGCGTCTTGAACAGATCGGCATTAAGGGCGCGGGCACGGGACGCCAGCTGTTTGGCCTGCGGATCCCGCGCATCCTGACTACCGCGGCACGCCGCCAGAATGGCGACGTTCCAGCCGACATGGCGGATATCGCGGGCGCGCAGCCGCACTTCCCGCAAGAAATCCTGCAGCGCTGCGTCATCGCCGCGCACCCCGTCCAGACCTGCCATATAGCTGGCCAGCTCTTCCAGCGCGTGGCGGGCAGCGTTCATGTCCGCTTCCAGCTCGGGGCTGTCGAGGCCCGGGTAGATATGGTCGTTATTCCACTGTTGTTGATACATAGCTTCTCGCAAAGGCCTTTATCGGGAGGCGCAACAGACCTGCGGGCAGCAAGTCCGAAACCGGGCAACCCGACGGCCAAAAAATGAAGGGAGGAAAAAAGAGAACATGGCCCGCAAGCTCGCTTATCCCTTGGCCGGGGCAAGACGGCTCACCAGCGTCATCACGGCAACCAGCAGCAGACCCGCCACCACACCGGCCACGGCGTTGAGCAGGGTCGGCGTCACCGCCGCCAGTACGGCCCCTACAGTGGGCAGGGTGGCAACGACAGCGGCTGCGCCTTCAATCAGGTGATGGGCAAAAGGCCAGCCATGCACCAGAATGCCGCCGCCCACCATAAACATGGCGATGGTGCCGACCAGTGCCAGCAGGTGCATCAGACGGGGCGCCGTCACCAGCAGACCCTGCCCCACAGCGCGGCGCAGGGCGCTGCCATCGTGCTTTTGCAGCAGATGCAGACCGATGTCATCGAGCTTGACGATCAGCCCCACCAACCCGTAGACCCCGATGGTCATCAGCAGGGCGATGCCCGCCACTACCGAGAGCTGCAGCGTGAGGCTTGCTCCCTGTACCGTGCCAAGGGCGATGACGATGATCTCGGCAGAGAGAATAAAATCGGTGCGGATCGCTCCCTTCACCTTCTGCTGCTCAAACGCCACCAGATCATCGGGAATAGGAGCAGTGTGTGCCTCACCCTCACTCGCCTCATGGGGCTGGAACTTGTGGGCCAGCTTCTCGGCCCCCTCAAAGCAGAGGTAAGCGCCTCCCAGCATCAAGAGAGGCGTGATAAGCCAGGGCACCAGGGCACTGATGGCGATGGCGGCGGGCACCAGAATCAGCTTGTTGCGAAATGACCCCTTGGCCACCGCCCACACCACCGGCAACTCCCGCTCGGCGCGCACCCCGGAAACCTGCTCCGCGTTGAGGGCCAGATCATCCCCCAACACCCCGGCAGTCTTCTTCGCCGCCATCTTGGTCATCAGCGCCACGTCATCAAGCACGCTGGCGATATCGTCGAGCAGGGCCAACAAACTGGTTCCGGCCATATCAGAGATTCCTTATATCAGTGAGAACAACACCGCGAGAGAGGTGTACGTCCCGATAACCACCAGGGTCAACAGGACCACCTCATGGCGATCGCAGGCCATCATCGGCCGAGCCAAAAATCCGGCGCTCGCCATCGGGGGTTACGTCTTGCGGGCAAAAGATGGCACAGTGTAACGAGAAGCCGCCGTTTCGGCAGCACCCCTGAGCCATTTGTTCCTGGTTCCCTCTGAATCACCTCAAGGAGTTCCCATGCAACCCTGGCAACCTCTGCTCGATTTCTGGTTTGGCGACGAAGCCGATGATGTCCTGCGGGCCACACGGCAAGCCCCGCTCTGGTGGGGAAAAAGCAGCGAAACGGATGCCCTGCTGGCCAAGCAATTTGGCGCGCAAGCAGAGGCGGCCGCCAACGGGGAGCTGGCCGACTGGGCCGATCTGCACCACGGCAGGCTAGCGCTGATCCTGCTGCTCGACCAGCTGCCGCGCAATATCCATCGCGGCACGCCTGCGGCCTTTGCCCAGGATCCGCTGGCCAGGGATCTCTGCCTGAAAGGGCTATCCATCGGGGCGGACAAATCCCTCTCGCCACTGGAGCGGGTCTTCTTCTATCTGCCGCTGGAGCATGCCGAATCCCGCGAACAACAGGCCAGAAGTGTGGCGCTGTTCGAGGCACTGGCTGCCGAGCAGGCTGGCACACCGGCGCAGGCGACCTTTGCCGGATTTGCCGACTTTGCCCGCCGCCATCAGGTGATCATCGAACGCTTTGGCCACTTCCCCCACCGCAACGACATACTCGGTCGCACCAGCACACCGGAAGAGGCGGCATTTTTGCAGCAACCGGGCTCAGGCTTCTAAGCAGGTCATATAAAAAATCCCCGCCAGCTGGCTGGCGGGGATAGCGGATGGATAACAACCGTCAGCATTACTGAATGCGGTAACGGGATATCTGCTGGTGGATGCTCTCGGTGGTGACATTGAGCTCCTCGGCCGCAGCCGAGGTTTCCTCCGCTGTGCTGCTGGTCTGCTGCACGACCTGAGCAATCTGCTCCACCTGATGGGCAATCGACTCGGCGGCCGAACTCTGCTCGCGGATGGCATTGGTGATCTCGCCCACCTGCTCCATCACCCGGTGCGACGCACTGCGGATTTCGGCAATAATGGCGCCACTCTCGGTCGCCATGGTGACCCCCTGGCTCACCTTCTCCTCCACCAGATGCATGCGGGAGACCGTATTGTTCGACTCCTGCTGGATCGCCTCTACAGTGGCGGAGATCTCCTGGGTGGATTGCGCCGTCCGCTCTGCCAGTTTGCGCACCTCATCCGCCACCACCGCAAAGCCACGGCCGGACTCCCCGGCCCTCGCTGCTTCAATGGCCGCGTTCAAGGCCAGCAAGTTGGTCTGCCCTGCCACATCACGGATCACGTTGACCACACCGCCAATGCGCGAAATGCCCTCACCCAGCGCAATGACCTCGGCCGAGGCCTGCCGAATGGAGTCGGCGATCTCGTTGATGGCATGAACGGTGCGCTCGATGGTCCGGCCCCCCTCGGTCGCCAGCTGCCCCGATTCGTTGGTGATACGGCTCGTCTCCTGAGTGCGCTGGGAGATATCGGTGATGCTGACTGTCATCTCTTCCACACCGGCGGCGATCAGACTGGTGGCATCATTGGCCTGATTAGCCGAGCTGGCAAGGTGCTGCGCTGCCTGAGAGAGGGATTCAGCAGTGCTCTTGATCTGCAAGCTGCCGACGGAAAATTCGGTAAATGTCTGTTGCAGCGTATCGAGCAGCCGGTTGACCGCATTGAGGGTCAGGCCAATCTCATCCTGCTGTTTCACATCTGCTCTCAGGGTAAAGTTGAGGTCACGCTGGATCCGGGTCAGGGTATCCATGGCGGTGCGAAGGGGATTGGCCACCTGATTGAACAACCAGACAAACAGCCCCATCGTCAGTACGGTGGCACCACCGGCGATAAACAACAGGGTTTGCAGGCTGCTGTCGTAGTTCTCCTGACCCTGCTTCTTGAGCGCCAGTCCCAAATCCATATTGAAGTTGACGTGAAGCTCGATGGCCTTGGCAAACTGCTTGAACAGTGCGTATGCCTCTCCCGCCAGCATGTCTCTGGCTTCATCGTTTTTGTTTTGGCGGGAGAGCTGCAGAACCTTGTCTATCTCCTGATAATATTGCGCGACTATGCGCTGATCATCGTCGGTCAGGCGCCGATCTTCGTCATTGGAGAGCATCTCTGCCTTATATTTGTCGAGCAGCGAATTGATTTGTCCCCGTATCTCGGTGATACCCGTTTCAATCTGCTGCATCTTGCTTGAGTCGGTATTGAGCACATGTGTTTGCACCAGCGAGTGCAATTCATAGAAATCGGCCTGTACTTCCTTAATCAGCGAAATACTGGGCACCGTATTGTCCGTCACATAGCTCAAATCACGGTTGCCTGCCCCAAGGCGATTGATACTGAACCAACTGAGAAAAGTGAGCGTCAGCATCACCAGCAGCGCTATCAGTTGCAGTCGACGAGCAATATTCATAACCGTACACTCCAGATGGAAACTATCTAGCAGTGTAGACGAGCCATAAACAACAACGGCCCGCATTGGCGGGCCGTTGTTGTTTATTTTTCATGGCGTTGTGATCAGGCTTTGGCTGGCTCACTCTCGCCCAGCGCGACGGTTTCACCCAGACTGTCTTCGGTCTTGGCGACCACGCTGGCGGCGATGGCGTTGCCCAGCACGTTGGTGGCTGAGCGGCCCATGTCGAGGAAGTGGTCGATCCCCAGCAGCAGCAGAATGCCAGCTTCCGGAATATGGAACTGGTTCAGGGTCGCGGCAATCACCACCAGAGAGGCGCGCGGTACCCCGGCCATCCCCTTGGAGGTGACCATCAGCAGCAGCAGCATGGTGATCTGCTGGGCCATGGAGAGCTCGATGCCATACGCCTGGGCGATGAACATCACCGCGAAGGTGCAGTACATCATGGAGCCATCGAGGTTGAAGGAGTAACCCATCGGCAGCACGAAGCTGGCGATGCGCTTGTCACAACCGAACTTCTCCAGACGATCCAGGGTCTTCGGATAGGCGGCTTCGGAGCTGGCGGTCGAGAAGGCGAGCAGGATGGGTTCGCGGATCATCGCCAGCAGTTTGATGACGCGACCACGCAGGAAGACGCTGCCCATGGCGATCAGCAGCAGCCAGAGGCAGGCCAGCGCGATATAGAACTGGGCCATAAAGCTGCCGTAGGTGACCAGAATACCCAGCCCCTCTTTGGCCACCATGGCGGCGATGGCACCAAACACCGCGAACGGCGCAAAGTTCATCACATAACCAGTCACTTTCAGCATGATCTCGGCAGCGCTGGCCATCAGCACCACTACCGGCTTGGCCAGATCGCCCAGCGCCGCAGCGGCCAGACCAAAGAACAGGGAGAAGACCACGATCTGCAGGATCTCGTTGGTGGCCATCGCCTCTACCACGCTTTTGGGGATGGCGTGGGTCACAAAATCTTTCAGGGTAATGGCACCGGCAGCAATGCCAGAGCTGGCGGTATCATTGGGCAGTGAGAGCGAAAGCCCCACACCCGGCTGCATCAGGGTCACCATCACCAGACCCAGGCTCAGGGACATCAGGGAGGCCAGCATGAACCAGCCGAGGGTCTTGGCACCGATACGCCCCACGGTGCGGGTGTCGCCCATCTTGGCGATACCGACCACCAGGGTGGTGAAGACCAGGGGAGCGATGATCATCTTGATCAGTCGCAGGAAGATATCGGTCAGGATCGTGATGTTATTGGCAAAATCCGCAGCCTGATCTGCGGCAAACATCCGATAGCCCTGGCCGGTGAGGATGCCAAACATCATTGAGATGAGGATGGCGACCGTCAGTTTATTCATTTTCATGGGGGAGTCCCGGTTTTGATTGGTGCAAGCCGTAAACAGTGGCGTGGGAGCCACTACAGTCCGTTTTTGTGATCCGAGCCGTTGATTCCTGGCGGCTGGTATGCTGGGAGAATGCCTAAAAGCAGGGGGTAAATCTAGAGGCTTTATCCAGAATTTTATCCTGCCATTAGGTGTATGTGATATAGATCTTGCAAACCACCAATATTAATCACTGTTTATTTTGATTTCGGCGAGATATTTCGCATCCAGAGTTCGCTCATCGAGTGCCCGTGGCAACAGGCGAAAAGTGAGCAGCGCCGAGATGGTATGCTGCACCTGCATCTGGGCCATAAAGAGATCCGGCTCATCCTCGTCAAAGCCGAAGATCGGCCGTGATGGGGTCACCCTGACGGCATCGCGGTTAATGGTCAGCTCATCGACCTTGAGCCAGGAGTAACCCTCTGCCAGTGCCAGCTCCCCTGCCCGCTTGAGCACATATTTGCGGGCGGTCTCCCTGTCCACCAGATCGTTGCCGACAAACTCCAGTTGCCACTTGTCCGGGCCAAGCCGGGTCTGGGAGAAACCGGTCTGGCCGTTCCAGAATGACTTTTCACTCTCGTAAGGGGTGGCGCAGCCCACCAGCAGCAGGGTGAGCATCAGCAGACAACAGGGTTTAGATACGGATGCAGACACGAGAGGCCTCGCCAGGCAAATGAGCAACAGAGTTGTTACTACACCATAAAGCGCGGTGGCTGCACAATCTGCTCACGCCAACAGCGACCGGCACGCATCACCACTGGCTTCGCGCCTGTGCGGCAAATCGCAGGCAAAAGAAAAGGCCTTGTCGTTTGACAAGGCCTTTACCGGGGAATTTGGTCGGTGTGAGAGGATTCGAACCTCCGACCCTCTACACCCCATGCAGATGCGCTACCTGGCTGCGCTACACACCGACGGAGTCAGCTCGGCTGACGGGGGCAGAGTTTATGGAGATGACCTAGCCCTGTCAACAGGGAAACGCCGCCAATTCCTCGGCCACGGTGCGTTCGCCTGCTTTACGAACAATCAGCGGTTAAAGGTCAGCCGCTTGCCCAGGATCTGGTCAGTCACCTGCCCGTTTTGCCAGGCGATCTGGCCGTTCACCAGCGTCATCTCCACCGTGCTGTGGAAGCGGTAGCCGTTGAAGGGCGACCAGCCACAGTGGTAGAGGATGTTGTCATCGTTGACCACATAGGGCTTGCCCAGATCCAGCAGCACCAGATCGGCGAAATACCCCTCGCGGATATAACCGCGATCCTGCACCTGGAAGCGCTCGGCTACCGCGTGGGAGGTCTTCTTGACGATAGTCTCCAGGGTAAACACGCCGTTGTGGTAGAGCTCCAGCAGCGCCTGCAAAGAGTGCTGCACCAACGGTACGCCAGACGGCGCCTTGAAGTAGCTGTTCTGCTTCTCTTCCCAGGTGTGGGGCGCGTGGTCGGTGGCGATGATGTCGAGCACGTCGTTGCGTACCGCATCCAGCAGTGCCTGCTGGTCGGCGGCACTCTTCACCGCAGGGTTGCACTTGATCAGGCTGCCCTGGGTCTCGTAATCGGCATCATTGAAGAAGAGGTGGTGCACACACACCTCGGCGGTGATGTTCTTGTCCTTCAGCTCGCTCAGGTCGTGGCTGGCGGTAAACAGCGACAGCTCCTTGGCCGAGGTCAGATGCAGCACGTGCAGCTTGGCACCGTATTTTTTCGCCAGCGCCACCGCCATGCTGGAGGATTTGTAGCACGCCTCGTCACTGCGAATGCGGCCGTGCTCGCCCATCGGCACATTCTCGCCCCACTTGGCTCGCGCCGCCTCTTCGGCCTTGGCGATGGTCGGGGTGTCTTCGCAGTGGGTCACGATCATCACCGGACTTTCGCGGAAGATGGCCGCCAGGGTCTCCTGATTGTCCACCAGCATGTTGCCGGTCGAGGAGCCCATAAACACCTTGACCCCGCAGGACTGCTTGGGGTCGAGACGCTTGATCTCTTCAAGGTTGTCGTTGGTGGCGCCGAGATAGAAGCTGTAGTTGGCGACGGAGGAGTTGGCGGCGATCTGGTATTTGGCTTCGAGAGCGTCGAGGGTGGTGGTCTGGGGATTGACGTTGGGCATTTCCATGAAACTGGTGGTGCCACCGGCGACGGCGGCGCGGGATTCGCTGGCGATAGTCCCCTTGTGGGTCAATCCCGGCTCCCGGAAGTGGACCTGATCATCGATCATTCCGGGGATGAGATGGCGACCTGCGGCATCGATAACCAGCGCATCGGGCGCCTCGATATCCGGGGCGATGCGGGCAATCCGTTCCCCCTCGATCAACACATCGGAGGCATAGATGCGGCCTTCGTTGACCAAGGTGGCATTCTTGATAAGCAGTTTGTTCATGGGGGGTTCCAGTTCCTTTGCCGATAATCGCGGGTCATAATAGCGCAAAACTGCCCTTTCTCTGTAGCAAGGCCTGACTGATGAAGTTATTTGTAAGAGATTTGACCGTGATCGACTCCAGCTACCTGTGCGAACGCCGCGGCATGGTGGGCGAGAGCTGGCTGGTAGATATCGAAATGAGCGGTGAGCTCAACGAAATGAGCATGCTGCTGGACTTTGGCCGGGTAAAGAAGCTGATCAAGTCGATCATCGATGAAGAGGTGGACCACAAGCTGCTGGTGCCGACCGAGTGCCCGCTGATCCACGTCGAGACACTGGATGGTGACGAAAGCACAGTGGATCTGCTGCGCCCGGGTCGCTCCATCCATCTGCGCTGCCCATCCCAGGGCTTTGCCTTTATCCCTGCCCCGCAAGTTGATAAAGAGTCGGTGACCCGCTACCTGCTGGCGGTGCTGGCCAAACGGCTGCCGGGCAATATCAAGGATCTCTCCCTGACCCTACGTCAGGAGGCGATCACCGGTGCCTTCTACCACTACAGCCATGGCCTGAAAAAGCACGATGGCAACTGCCAGCGCATCGCCCACGGCCACCGCTCTCCCATCGAGATCCACGTCGATGGCGAGCGCGACCAGGAGCTTGAGCTCAACTGGGCCGAACGCTGGGGCGATATCTACCTCGGCACCGAGGAGGACAAGGTGGCGCTGACCGAGCTCGCTTTGAGCCCCCGCGCCAATGCCCAGCTTGGCGAGCATCACTGCGGCTTCAAATATGTGGCGCCGCAAGGGCTGTTCCAGCTGGCCATTCCCAGCGCCGAGGTGGAGATGATCGACACTGACACCACGGTTGAGCTGCTGGCCTGCTACATCGCCCGCGAAGTGAAGAAGATGGTGGGCGACAAGTTCGTCAAGATTGTCGCCTATGAAGGGGTCGGCAAGGGCGCGATTGCCTACGCCTGATCCCCTTGTCACTGCCGCTATAAAGAGAAGGCCCCGCATCTGCGGGGCCTTGTTGTTTCAACTCTCGATCATCAGGCACTGAGGCGGAAGCGCTTGACCAGGCTCTCCTGCTGCTCGGCAAGGGAGTCCAGCTGCTGGCTGGTCTCGGCCACCCGCTCGATCCCCTGATAGTTGAGATCCGAGATATCGGAAATGCGGTTGAGGTTGGTGGCGATATCGGCGCTGGTGGCCTGCTGCTGCTCGGCGGCAGAGGCAATCTGGCTCGACATGTCGCTGATCAGCACCACAATTCCCTGCACCTCCTCCATGGCGTTGTTGGCGTGAGAGCTCTGATCCACGCAGCTGTCCATCTCGCGAGAGCACTCCTGCATCACGGTCACCGCCTTGGCGACTCCCTGCTGCAGGTTTTCGATCATGGTCTGGATCTCGCTGGTGGACTGGGCGGTACGGCCCGCCAGACTGCGTACCTCATCCGCCACCACCGCAAATCCGCGCCCCTGCTCGCCGGCCCGCGCCGCTTCGATGGCGGCGTTGAGGGCCAGCAGGTTGGTCTGCTCGGCGATGCCGCGAATGACATCGAGGATGTTGCCGATCTGGCTGCTCATGGCGCTCACATCACCAATCACCTTACCGGTCTGTTGCAGCTTGCCCGCCAGTTGATGAGTGGTGGTGATATTGCCGGCCATCACCCTGCGCCCCATCTCGGAAGCCTTCTCCACATCCTGCACCCGCTCCAGGGTCTGGTTGGCAGCCTGTGCCACTTCCCGCACCGAGGCCTCCATCTGGGTCATGGCAGCGGCGACCGAGGCGGTCTCCTGCCGCTGTTTCTCCAGATCCGCCCGCACTGATTCGGTGGTATGGCGATTGCCGTGGGCAGCATCGTTAAGCTGGGCCGACGCTTGTGAAAGCTGTGCCAGCACCTCCCCCATCTGGGCAATCAGCAGGTTGATCTGGCTGCCCAGCTGACCAAATTCGTTCTTGCTCTGAAAACCGATGCGCTGAGTCATGTCGCCCTGGGTCACTTCGGTCAGCACCCGCAGCAACTCCCTGAGCGGACGGCGAATGGCCTTGCCCAGGGTATAAGCCACCAGCATGGCGATCAGGATGGCGACTACGATGCTGGTTCCCTGGGTCAGGGTGCTCTGGCTCTGTGTGGCTTTGGCGTGCTGAATGCTATGACTCATCAGCTGCTGACTCTGGCCGGTGATCCGCTCAAGCCGGTTCTGGATCTCGACGATGAGAGCGCTCGCCTGCTTGCTCTTCTCCCGCATCTGTTCCTGCTGCTTCATCAGCGCCAGATACTGGGAGAGCACGCCTTCGCTTGCGGTGGTGTCGCGCACGAAGCCGTGAACATAGTGGCCCATGTCGTTCTCGAAGTTCTTGAGCTCCCCCTGCAGATCCTTGATGGTGCTGTTGAACCCCTCGATCTGCATCTTGTTGCGCTTGAGCGCCCCTTCGATGGGAGCCGGAATAGTCTGATTGAGGGCGTCCATGGTGGAGAGTTCGATGGCGGAGAGCTTGGTGGTCAGGGTCTCGGAGAGCATCTTGATAAAGCTGTCGTCGATGGTGACCATCATGTCACCCAGACTCTTCTTGAACTGGGGCAGACTGACCTGAAACTGCCCCTTGGCCAGATTGACCTTGTGCAGTCGGGTGAGCAGCGCCTCGTGTTCGCCGGGCAGGGTATCGGTCAGTTGCAGGTAGCTGTCGACCTGCTGGCTGAGGCTGCTCATCTCCCCTTGCAGTTCGGGGTGGTGGGCCACCTGCTGGCGCAAGACGTCGAGGCTCTTGCCCACCGCAGCCTTGGCCTGTTTGAGTTCGGCCACTTCGGCCGGCAGCTGTTTGGGATCCTGCTCGGTGAGCACATCCCCCAGCCACTTGTTGGCGCTGAGTAGGGTGATCTGGGTCTGACTGCTGGCAATCACCAGCGGCATAGACTGCTGGGTAACCTGCTCCAGTGCGTTCCCCAGGGTCTCCTGACTACGAAATGTGAGCAGTGAACTGGCCACCATCACGGCCACCAGGATCGCGAAGCCAAGGTAGACTCGCTGCAAGATGGAGAGATCCGACATTGTTTGTTTCATTATTGTCCCGCTGTATATGCAAAAGTCCCTTGCCTGAGTACCCCGTCCTTTTGATACCCTGCAGACCACCCTGAACAGGCGCTGCAGATGACGTCCCTCTGGCTATCGGTATTTTTAACAATAACTGAAGGGAATGGGACATCAGCTGTGTCAAATGTCGGCTTGTGTCACACTTGGCGTGCTGCTCGCCCCCCTTTCGGGAGCCGCTTGGGGTTCTAGTTCAATTTTCTGTTTCATATAAGGGAGTTAGCCATGGCGCAAGAAACCATTTTCAGCAAAATCATCCGTAAAGAGATCCCCGCCGACATCCTTTATCAAGACGATCTGGTCACCGCATTCCGGGATATCCAGCCCAAGGCCAAGACCCATATTCTGATCATCCCCAATGTGCTGATCCCCACCGTCAATGACGTGGAAGC
The DNA here is from genome assembly GCF_040907925.1 of Aeromonas sp. s12. NCBI lineage: Bacteria > Pseudomonadati > Pseudomonadota > Gammaproteobacteria > Aeromonadales > Aeromonadaceae > Aeromonas > Aeromonas sp. s12. The sequence goes on from NZ_JBFOCT010000014.1 coordinate 233,849, forward strand.
CGAACATGAACTGGCCCTTGGCCGGATGTTCACCGTGGCCCGCAAGCTGGCCAGCGATGCGGGCATCGCCGAAGATGGCTACCGCCTCATCATGAACTGCAACCGCCACGGCGGGCAGGAGGTCTACCACATCCACATGCATCTGGTCGGTGGCCAGCCGCTGGGACCGCTGCTCAGCCTGTAATGAATCGCAACGCCTCAACCTGCCGCAGCGCCCTGTTGCTCTGCGGCGCCCTGCTGTTGCTGGGAGGCTGCGCCTCCCGCTGGCAGGATATGTTCGTCTCCTACTCCGATCAGATGGTGCCACTGCGCAACCAGCTGCTGCTGGGCCATGCCGCCGAGGCGCTGCCCGAGGTGCGCGACTCCACCCTTGGGGATGACACCTTTGTGCTGGATCGGCTCGAACAGGGGCGCATTGCCTGGCTCGCCGGTCAGGATGCGGGCAGCAAGCAGGCGTTCGCTGCCGCCGACAGCCGCCTTCAGTGGGAAGACAATCAGGCCGAATACCGGCTGAGCCACGGTCTGGATCAGGTGGGCAGTCTGCTCACCAACGATCAGTCGATGGCCTATCGTACTCCCGATTACGAACGCACCATGCTGCACCACTATCTGGCCCTCAACTATCTGCAACGGGGTGATGCCGATGGCGCCCTGGTGGAGGTGCGCCGGGCCAATCAGGTGCAGGAGCAGGCCCTGAAACGGCGAGCCGATGAGGTGCGCAAAGCGAAGGATGAGAGCGAAGAGGCCGAAGCAGAAGGCGAGATGCGCCAGCTGATGTCGCGCGGCGCACCGGATCTCGACCGGTTGATCGGCAAGGTCAAGAACGGTTTTCAGAACGCCTATACCTTCTATTTTTCCGCCGTGCTCTATGAGGCGGCCGGGGATCTCAACGATGCCTGGGTCGACTATCAGCGCGGCTACCAGATAGCACCGGACAACCGCAGCCTGCAAGATGCCTTGCTGCGTCTGGCGCGGCTGCGTGGCTCACCGGACGAGATCCGCGAGACCGAGAAAAAGATAGGCCGCAAAGCACCGCCGCTTGCAAAAGATCAAGGCCAACTGGTGGTGCTGTTTGAAGATGGTTTGATCCCGCCACGGCGCGAACTGTTCCTGCCACTCCCCATCTCTACCTCCCGCGGCGATTTTCGCACCTTTACCGTCGCCATCCCCTATTACGATAATCAGGCCAGCGACACCGGCCCGCTGACGGTGGAAGTCGGCAAGCGGGTCGAGCAGACCAGCGAGCTGGTCAGGCTGGAAGCGCTGGCCGCCAAAGATCTGCAAGAGCGGCTGCCCGGCATGCTGACCCGCCAGGCGCTGCGACTGGTGGCCAAGGAGCAGATGCGCCGCACCGCCGCCAAAGAGGGGGGCGATGTGGGCAATATTCTGGTGGGGATCTTCAACACCCTCTCGGAGCGGGCCGATACCCGCAGCTGGCTAACGCTGCCAGCGCAGGCATCGAGCTGGCAGGGAATAGTGCCGGCAGGTGACATCAATCTCACCCTGGGCGCGGGGGCAGCGCAGCGGCAATTGCCGCTCACCATCCACAAGGGACGCACCACCCTGGTCTGGGTACAGCGCCTCGGCGCCGGTCTGACCACCCGGGTGATGCCGCTCTGAGCAGATGGCGAAGAGAGATGAGCAAGACCATTAACGGGCAGCCCCTCAGTGCTGCCCAAATCCCTCCAATCAAGGAGAGCAAGATGAAATCATACGGGTTGGCCCTCGGGCTCGCGCTGCTGACCGGCTGCGCCCCCAACACCTCAGGCGTGGCGCTCTATGGCCCGGCGGGCGGTGCTCCCACGCTGGAGCACCATCAAAACGTCAACGTCACCCTGACCGAGCTGAGCCGCCGCCAGCAAAATGGCCTGCTGCAGGTCAATGTGGCCGCCGCCAGCACCCAGCGCGGCGATAACAAGCTGCAATATATCTTCTATTGGTATGATGAGGCCGGTCAGGAGGTCGCCAGCGATGGCCGCGGCTGGACCCCCATCAAACTGCATGGCTATCAGACCCGCACCCTCTCGGCCCTGGCGCCCAGCCCGGCGGCGCAGGGTTACCGGATTTACGTACGCGAAGTGATTGAGGAATCCTACTGATGAAAATGAATCATGCCCTGCTGATATTGACCTCTGCATTGCTCTTGGGCGGCTGCTCCAGCACCACGGTCAGCTATGGCGATCCCACTGAAACCGAAACCGTCACCGTCGATTACGGCTCAAGCGATCTGCAGGCCATCGCCGACAAGATGGCGGACTCCATGCTCGCCTCCCCTGCCACCAGCGAGATCACCGCAGGCGGTCGTCCGGTGATGTTTATGGACTCTATCCGCAACAAGACCTCCGAGCACATCGATACCGAAGCCATCACCGATACCATCCGCACCAAGTTGCTGCGGGCCGGCAAGTTCCGCTTCGTCGACATGAGCAAGGTGGCCGCCGTCAAGCAGCAGCTCGAATACCAGCAGAGCAGCGGCATGGTAGATCCTGCCTCCATGGTGCGTCTGGGCAAGCAGACCGGTGCCCGCTACATGGTCTATGGCAACCTCGCCAGCATCGTCAAGGACAATGGCAAGGTGAAAGATGTCTACTACCAGATGACCATGAACCTGATGGATCTGCAAAACGGCGAACTGCTCTGGGCCGATCAGAAAGAGATCCGCAAACAGGCGAAGAAATCCACCTTTGGCTGGTAACAGGCTCCTGGTGACAGGCAACCGTGATCCGCTACTGGCCAGCCTGCCCGCCCCCTGGCGGGAGGGGCAGCTGGAACCACTCGGGTTAGGTCTGACCAACTGCAACTATCGACTGCGCCTCCCCTCGGGGCGCAGTTACTTTTTGCGTCAGGGCCACTCCGACCCGGTGCGCCTTGGCATCGACCGTCCCACCGAGTGGCAGCTTTATCAGGGGGCGATGGCAGAAGGATTGGCGCTGCCCTGCCACTATGGCGATCCCGCCAGCGGTCTGATGCTGCTCGAATGGTGCGATGAGCCAAACTGGGTACACGCGGCGCCACCGGAAGCCGATCAGCCCCGTCTGCTGGCTGAGGTACTGCGCAAGCTCCATCGCCTGCCGCAGCCTGCGGTGGTGATGGCGGTGCGAGCCCACGCGGCGGGCTATCGCGCCCGACTGGCCCACATCCCCTCCTGGCTGCCCGCCCTGGAGCGGAGCTTGCTCACCAGCAGTGAGCCAAATGATTGCTGGCGCCCTTGCCACCATGATCTCAATCCGGCTAACTTGTTGGGAAGCAAACCCTGGGTCATCGACTGGGAGTATGGCGCGGCAGGTCACCCCGGCTTTGAGCTCGCCAGCATCCAGCGCACCCATGAGTGGCCCGCCGAGCGGCGCGACGAGCTGGAAGCACACTATCTGCAGGCCATGCCGCGCCACCAGTGGCCCGATTTTCAGAGCGAGGCATTTTTACCCTGGGTCGACTATATCGGCCTGCTCTGGGCCCTGCTGATGGCAGAGCAACAGCCCTCACTCGACTATGACACCCTGATCGCCATCAACCGGCAACGACTGGAGTAACAGATGATAAACAAGGTGCGCTGGCACAAGCCGAAAACCTGGGGTCTGCTGCTGATCGGCCTGCTGCTGACCGGCTGCTCCACCCGGGTGATCTACTACTGGCTCGATACCGCCATCATCTGGCAGCTGGATGACTACTTTGCCCTCTCCTATTCGCAGAAGGATCTGCTCAGCCGCGAAGTGAAGGGGCTGATGGCCTGGCACCGCCAGCACGAGCTGCCGCGCTACGCCAGGGATCTCGATGCACTGGCCAAGGCGGTGGCCAGCCCCATGACGCCGGAGCAGATCTCGACCAACCTAGATGCTGTGCAGCAGAGCCTGACCCGCACGCTGGAAAACACTATCCCCCGTGCGGTCAGGCTGGCGCGCACCCTGACCGACGAGCAGGTGGCCCGCTTTATGACCGATCGGGTCAAGCGGCAACAGGAGCGGCAAAAGGACTTTGCCACTGAGCCCAAAGAGCAGATGCTGGCGGAGTTTCGCGACAAGATGAACAAGCGGCTCGAGTTCTGGATTGGTGAGGTGAAACCGGCACAGGCGCCACTGGTGGCCCAGTGGGCCGAATGGCAATACGAGCTGATGCCCCCATGGCTCGAGTTTCAGGAGTCCTGGACCCAGGAGCTGGACAGGCTGATGAAGCAGCGCCAGAGTCCCGACTTTACCCGCGAGCTGACTGACCTGCTGGCCGAGGGGGATGGGCTGATGGATGGCCGCTTTACCGGCTATACCGAGCAGTCACGCCAGCGTACCGTCAACTGGCTGAGCGCCATGAGCCAGTCGCTGGATATCTCCCAGCGGGCCCATCTCTACTCCCTGCTCAAGGGTTATGCCCGCGACTTCAAGCAGATGAGCGGCAGCTGATATAAGGCACCGAATGGAGCCACCCCCCCCCAGGGCAACCTTGTTCAAACCGGGCGCTTATGGTAGTTTGCCCTTTCTATTTATCGGGAATTAACTTTTGCGCCTTATCGACAAAGTAAAACTGATGCTGGTAACTCTGGTTATCGCCCTCACCCTGCTTTGTTCCATCGCCCGAATGGAAGGCCCGCTGCTACCCGCATCTCCCCAGAGTGAACAGCAGCAGACTCAGGTGTTCAATCAGCTTAGCGACAGCGATGATGGCATCATCAAGTTTGTCGGCAGCCATCAGAATCACCTGCTGCGTCTCGAACAATCCCTGCGCAGTGACAACCAGCCCAAGAGTGTGGTCTACGAGCTGATCCAGAGCTGGTCGGCCCAGGCCATCCTGCTTTTGCTGCTCGGCTGGCTGATGCTGGCACCCGAGCTCTATCACAAACAGAGTTTTCGCGATCGCTTTGGCGCGATCCACCGGCGCCATCTACAGCGCCAACATCTACAATACCGCTTCACCCAGAGCTATCTGAGCGCCTGACCCCGGAGGGGCTGGCACATCCACTGTTTGCTCATCTCCTCTTCCTGACGGATCCGGCGGCTGCCTGATCCGCATCTGATGCATCCCATTTTTTGCGCCTTGCCGAGCCTTGTTGCTATCGGCCCGGGCACCATTCTCCTGACAGAGGCTTGTTTGCCATGAGAAAGAGCAATCGCACCGTTCTCAACCGCATGAGCAAGTGGCAGTACGCACTGCTGCTGTTGATGCTGTTGACCTTTACCTTTTACTCCCTGCCCACCTTTTTCGGTGAGCAGCCCTCCCTCGGCCTGCATGGACAGCAGCGCCTGACGGCTCAGCAGCAGATGTTGCTGAGTGACAAACACCTGACCCCGGTCAAGGTGATCGAGCAACCTGAGCGAGTCGAGCTGGTCTTTGCCAGCCAGGGCGAACAGCAGCGCGCCAAGCAGTTGCTGGAGCAGCAAGGGGTCGACAGTGCCGCCCTGACCCTGGAGTTTCACTCCAACGCGCCGGCCTGGATCACCCGCCTCGGCGCCGACCCCATCAAGCTGGGGCTCGATCTGCGTGGCGGCTCCCAGCTGCTGATCGGGGTGGACGTGGACTTTGTCATCGACAATCAGACCAAGAATCTGGTGGATACCCTGCGCACCCGCTTCCGTGAAGCCAATCTGCGCGGCGCCAGCGTCACGCGCACGGCACAGGGCGCCGTAGCCGTCACCCTGCCGGAGGTGGCCGAACAGGATAGCTGGCTCTCTATCATCAAAGAGAGTGCCGGTACCCGTCAGGATCAGTGGAAGCTGACCCGCTCCGGCAATGACCTGAAACTGGTGCTGAGCGATGCTGAACGCACCCTGCTGGTCAACAACGCCGTGACCCAGAACCTGTCGATCCTGAAAAAACGGATCAACGAACTCGGCATCGTCGAGGCCTCAGTGGTGCGTCAGGGCCAAGATGGCATCCGTATCGAACTGCCCGGGGTGCACAACCCCAAGCAGGCGAAAGAGGTGATCGGGGCCACCGCCTCGCTGGCCTTCTACGAGGCCAAAGCCGATAGCCATTTCTATATCGCCGATCGCAACGGTCAGGCCGTCGGCATGGCACGCAAGCCGGTACTCACCGGCGAGCACATCGTCGATGCCCGCGCCAACATGGGCGAGATGGGTCAACCCCAGGTCAACATCGTGCTCGACACCCTGGGTGGCAGCAAGATGAACCAGTTCAGCCGCCAGCATGTGGGCAAGCCGATGGCGACCGTCTTCACCGAGTACAAGACCAACGCTCAGGGCAAACTGCGCGCCCAGAGCGAGGTGATCAACGTCGCCACCATCCAGACCGCCCTTGGCAACCAGTTCCGCATCACCGGCATTGGCAGTCTGCCGGAAGCGCAAGAGCTGGCCATGCTGCTGCGCGCCGGCGCCCTCACCGCCCCTCTCAAGATCCTGGAAGAACGCAGTATTGGCCCGACGCTGGGGATGCAGAATATCGAGGCGGGCTTCACCGCGCTGGCCTTCGGCATGGCGGGCATGATGCTGTTCATGATGGCCTGGTACCGCAAATTCGGCTGGGTTGCCATCACGGCGCTGGTCGCCAACCTGTTGATGCAGGTCGGCATGCTGGCAGTGCTGCCGGGTGCCGTGCTGACCCTGCCGGGGATCGCCGGTCTGGTACTGACGGTGGGCATGGCGGTAGATACCCATGTGCTGATCTTCGAGCGGATCAGGGACCGTCTGCGAGAAGGGGGCTCACTGGCCAACGCCATCGACTTTGGCTATCGCTCCGCCTTCCACACCATTTTTGATGCCAACATCACTACGCTCATCTGCGCTGTGGTGCTCTACTCCATCGGCTCCGGGCCGCTGCAGGGCTTCTCCATCACCCTCATTCTGGGTCTGCTCTCCAGCATGATCACCGGGATCTGGGGGACGCGCGCCATCATCAACCCCCTCTGGGGACGCAGCAGCGAGCGCACGCTGAAGGTGTAACGGGACAGCAGTCCCTCTGATGAGCGGCTTTGGCTGCGCCATCGGCTATGGATATGGCCGGAGCGGCCAAAGCAGAACACTATTTTCCCGGCGTGTCGTGACACGTCGTGATGGGCCAACAGCCTGATGCTGGCTGGCCAAGGAGAGAATTATGTTGAGAATGATCGTTGCCATGGGGTTGACCCGTTGGCGTTATATCGGCCTGTGGGCTTCCATCCTGCTGACCGTGGCCAGTGTCGCCATCTTGTTGGTGAACGGCCTGACATTGGGGCTCGATTTTACCGGCGGGATCCTGCTGGAGTTTCATATCCAGACCCTGAAAGAGGCCCATGAGCTCAATGCTATGCTGGTCTCCCCGCTGGCGGGAGCCGTTGAGCTGAGCTCGGCCGGTATTCCCGGCGAGTGGCTGATCAAGCTGCCCCCCCACGAACTGCCCTGGCCCGCGGCGGATCTCGCCACCATGCTGACCCAACAGCTGGGGATGCCGGTCGAGTTGCTGCGCACCACCATCGTCGGCCCTCAGGTGGGTGCCGAACTGTTCCAGCAGGGGATGCTGGCCGTGCTGGTCGCTTCGCTGGCGATGTCGGCCTATCTGGCGTTTCGCTTCGAGTGGCGTCAGGCCATCGGCATCCTGCTCTCGGTAGTCCATGACGCCATCGTGGCACTGGGACTGCTGTCACTCTTTCAGATCGAATTCGATCTGAACATCATCGCCGGCTTGATGGCGGTGATCGGCTACTCCCTCAACGACAGCATCGTCATCTCGGACAGGTTGCGGGATCTGCTGAGCTCGCGTACCCAGATGGGCATCCACGAATGCTCCGATGTGGCCATCAAGGCGACCTTCAGTCGCACCATGATCACCTCGGGCACCACCCTGTTTACCGTGGGCGCTCTGCTGCTGTTTGGCGGTGACACTCTCTACGGCTTCTCCTTCACCCTGTTTGCCGGGATCCTGGTGGGCACCGTCTCCTCCATTACCGTCGCCTCGACCGTGCAGGAGCTGCTGGGCCTCACCCCGCAGGCCTACCAGAAGAAGAGCGAGGAGCCACTGGCCAACGCAGCCTGAACCTTGTTAATCAGGCCCGGCTCACCGGGTCTCAACAAACCAGGCCCCTGCCAGCCATTGGCAGGGGCTTTTTCATCCCTCCTCTCTCGCCGCCCATTTTGGTACTCGGCTCGCTTCAATTGACAACTGACCATATTGAAAGCAATGACGGATCAACCCGTCATTTTTAATAACAAAAAGGTCATTTTATTACGTCAGAAACCATAAAATGTGACTGAAAGCACTTTCTTGAGGGCTCAAAGGAGGCAACATTGTAGTGATTTATCTACAAAGGGATATGAGATGTTGTTACAACCTGCCAATACAGCAAAATCCAGACAGTTGCTGAACGAGACCATGGCTTTGGTACTCGCAGGAGGGCGGGGTAGTCGCCTCAAACAGTTAACCGACAACCGTGCAAAACCTGCCGTTCATTTCGGCGGCAAGTTCCGCATCATCGATTTCGTGCTCTCCAACTGCATCAACTCCGGCATTCGTCGGGTCGGTGTCGTGACCCAGTACAAATCCCACAGCCTGTTGCGCCATCTTCAATCGGGCTGGTCTTTCCTGCGCTACCAGATGAACGAGTTTATCGATCTGCTCCCTGCCCAGCAGCGGGTGGATGAGGTGAACTGGTATCGGGGTACCGCCGATGCGGTCTACCAGAATCTGGATATCATCCGCGATCACGCCCCCAAATATGTGGTGGTGCTGGCAGGCGATCACATCTACAAGATGGATTACGCCGCCATGCTGCTCGACCACGTCAATATGGGCGCCAAGGTGACCGTTGCCTGCATCGAGGTGCCACGCAGTGAAGCAAGCGCCTTCGGGGTAATGGCGGTGGATGATGATCGCAAGATCAATGCCTTCGTCGAAAAGCCTGCCAACCCGCCCGCCATGCCGGGCAAGGCCGACACCGCGCTGGCCTCCATGGGCGTCTATATCTTCGATGCGGAGTATCTCTATCAGCTGCTGGAAGAGGACATTGCCAACGAGCAGTCCCATCACGATTTCGGCATGGACGTGATCCCCCGCGTGGTGAAAGAGGGCACCGCATTCGCTCACCCGTTTGGCATGTCCTGTGTCGGCTGCTGTCCGGATCGCCGCCCCTACTGGCGCGATGTGGGCACCGTGGACTCCTTCTGGGAAGCCAACATGGATCTCGCCTCCGTCACGCCTGAGCTCGATATCTACGATCAGGACTGGCCCATCTGGACCAGTCAGAACATGACTCCTCCCGCCAAGTTCGTGCAGGACCGAAACGGCCAGCACGGCATGACCATCAACTCCATGTTTGCCGGGGGCACCATCGTCAGTGGCTCTTTCATCCTGAGTTCGGTGCTCTTTACCAATGTGCGGGTCGACTCCTTCTGCACTCTGGATCAGGCCGTTATCTTCCCGGGTGTGGAGATTGGTGCCGGTTGCCGACTGCGCCGGGTGGTAATCGACAAGGGATGCAAACTGCCGGAAGGCACGGTGATCGGTGAAAACGCCGATGAAGATGCACGTCGCTTCCACCGCTCCGAGCAGGGCATAGTGCTGGTCACCCAGGGGATGCTCACTCGCCTGAACAAAGAGCTGCAGGGAAAACAAAAGCGCTGATCCGCAGCCAGACGGGATCCCCCTTCCTACCGCAAAGGGAGCCATCATGGCTCCCTCTTTCTATGGCTGACCAGATAGCCGCCTCACACCATCATTGCCATCGCGTAGCTGTGCTGCAGAGATGACATTCAATGTGGTCGAACAGCTGGGCAACGCAGCCTTCACGCCTCAAATCGTAAACATTAAATTACAAAACAACCATTACCCCTCCGAAAAAACCTCTGCATTATTCCTGTTTGCGCTATATAGCAGCTCCTTTATCTGACTTTTTAGCGGTAAATCCGCTAGTTTCACTTGATTGTTTGTTTTTCCTTGGTAAGGTGAGGGCGGTTGCGTAACAAAGCAGGTACCAACGTAAACATATCGGTACAATCGCTTTTGGCTTAATACAGTAGAGAGAATGAAATCATGCAAAGAGACCCCCTGAACAACATCCACATCCAGTCCGAACAAGTGATGATCACGCCTGCCCAGCTCAAGGAGAAGTTACCCATCTCCGACAAGGCGCTGGCATTCGTGCAAGGGGCCCGCAATACCATCGCCGACATCATCCACCGTCGCGATCACCGCTTGCTGGTGATCTGTGGTCCCTGCTCCATCCACGACATGGACGCCGCCAAAGAGTACGCAACCAGACTCAAAGCGCTGCATGATGCCTATCAGGACTCTCTCTACATTGTCATGCGGGTCTACTTTGAGAAGCCGCGCACCACGGTCGGCTGGAAAGGCTTTATCAACGACCCCAATCTGGATGGCACCTTCGATGTGGAGCTGGGGCTGCACCGTGCCCGCGAGCTGCTCTGCTGGCTGGCGGAGCTGAAGTTGCCGCTGGCCACCGAAGCGCTCGACCCCATCAGCCCGCAATACCTGGCCGAGCTCTTCTCCTGGTCAGCCATCGGCGCCCGCACCACCGAATCCCAGACCCACAGGGAGATGGCGTCCGGCCTCTCCATGCCGGTCGGCTTCAAGAACGGCACCGACGGCAACCTGGGGACTGCCATCAATGCGCTGCAGGCGGCCTCCTCCCCTCACGCCTTTATGGGGATCAACCAGCAGGGCCAGGTGGCGCTGCTGCAGACCCAGGGCAACCCGGATGGCCACGTGATCCTGCGCGGCGGCAAACATCCCAACTATGACTCGGTCAACGTGTCGCTGGCGGAAGAGGCTCTGGAGAAAGCGGGCCTGCTGCCGAGCCTTGTGGTGGATTGCAGCCACGGCAACTCCAGCAAGGATCACCGTTTGCAGCCCAAGGTGGCCGACAACGTCATCCACCAGATCCAGGAGGGCAACCGCTCCATCATCGGGGTGATGCTCGAATCCAACCTGTTTGAGGGTAACCAGTCCAGCGAGCAGCCCAAGCAGCAGATGCGCTACGGGGTCTCCATCACCGATGCCTGCATCGACTGGGACACCACCGCCACCCTGCTGGCCCGCTGCCACAACCAGCTGGCTGACCCCCTCAAGGGCAGAACTGCGCGGTAACCCGTGGTATCTTGTCGTAACCTATTGAACAATCGAGGTATCACCGCTGGTGGCATCAAGCCGCTCACGCCGTGATACCTTGTTGCATCTTGAATTTCAGGGCGCCGCCACTCGCGGCGCCAGCAGGAACTGGATATGGCTGAAGAGTTGAATGTACTCAGGGACAAGATAGATGCGGTGGACAAGCAGCTGATCGATCTGCTGGCCGCCCGTCTGGCCTTGGTGGGAGAAGTGGGTGAGGTAAAGAGCCGCCACGGCCTGCCCATCTATGCACCGGATCGGGAAGCGAGCATGCTGGCCCGCCGCCGCGCCGAGGCTGAGCAGTTGGGGGTGCCCGGCGATCTTATCGAAGACGTGCTGCGCCGGGTGATGCGCGAATCTTATGCCAGCGAGAAAGATACCGGCTTCAAATGCATAAAGCCGGATCTTGGCAAGGTGGTCATCATCGGCGGTCAGGGTCAGCTTGGTCGGCTGTTCGGTCATATGTTCAGCCTCTCAGGCTATCGGGTCGAGACGCTGGAACAAGCCGACTGGCCGCGCGCTGACGAGATCCTCGCCGGAGCCGGTCTGGTGATGGTGGCGGTGCCCATCGATATCACCTGCCAGATCATCGACCGCCTCGGCAACCTGCCCGCCCACTGCCTGCTGGTCGATGTCACCAGCGTGAAAGCGGCGCCGCTCGAACATATGCTGGCGGTGCACCAAGGGCCGGTACTGGGACTGCACCCCATGTTCGGGCCGGATGTGGCGAGTCTCGCCAAGCAGGTGATCGTCTGCTGCCAGGGTCGTGACCCCGCCGCCAGCCAATGGCTGCTGGATCAGATGACCATCTGGGGCGCCCGCTTGCAGCAGGTGGAAGCCAAGGCCCACGATGAGGCGATGACCCTCATTCAGGCGCTGCGCCACTTCGCCACCTTTGCCTATGGCTGGCACCTCTCCCGGGAGCAGGCCAATCTGGATCGCCTGTTGAGTTTGAGCTCCCCCATCTACCGGCTGGAGCTGGCCATGGTGGGGCGGCTGTTCGCTCAGGATCCCCACCTCTATGCCGACATCATTTTGTCGTCACCGCAGAATCTGGCGATGATCCGTCGCTACTACCAAAACTTCGGCGAAGCGCTGGGGCTGCTGGAGCGGGGGGACAGGGACGGTTTCATCGAGGCCTTCTCTCAAGTTTCCGGTTTCTTCGGCGAACACGCCGACCAGTTCCTGCGTGAAAGCCGCATGCTACTGGCCCAGGCCAACGACCGCCGCCAACACGGCTGATCCTGCAAAAGTAGTAACAACTCATGCCACTCGGAAGGAGCCGCCACCGTTCATAACTGGATGCGAGCCAAAGATCTCCATTGGAAGGGGCGATTAAGCGTGCGGGTTGTCATTAACAATGGCAACCCGCTTTGCAACTAGTCTCGCAGCAACCCCAGTCCTACCTAATCGTCGCCATCTGCCGCACGCAGCGTTGTTCTCTGTCATCCACCCGCTTGGCAAACCAGGCGGTGGTGAGGTTGCGGGTAATTTTCGGGCTCTTTAGCTGAATGCCGGGCAGGATGGCGCGGGGCAGTCGCTTGCCCGCTTGCTTGTCGGCCAAGGTAAAGATGCGATGGTAGAGATCGGTCTCGGCAAATTCGGCGGTATCCCCTTTGCGAAGGCTCTGGTGGATCGCCTGCTTGCTCATATTGACCCGGTTGGCGAGGGTGTAGACGGCAAGCTCGGTGTTGCCCGGCAGATCCGAGTCATAGCGGATCAGATCCCCGTCCAGCGCCAGAGTTTTGCCACTCAAGCGGCTGACGGCGGCCTGAAAAGCGGCATTGCGACTGGCATACCAGCCGGCGTTGAAGTCGGCAAAGCGGTAGAGGGTATCCGGGTAGTCGACGGGATAACCGAAGATATGTTTGGTGCCAAACCAGATGCCGCCGCGACGGGTAAAGACTTCGTGGCGGATGGAGTCCTTGATTGGATAGGGGTAGCCACGGGCGTTGGCCTCGGCAAAGGCGATGCTCACCTGCATCGGGCCGCCGGTATGCACCGGGTTGAGGTTGCCAAACAGCGTCTTGCCCATCGGCAGCATGCTGATCATGTCTTCGAAGATTTCACTCATCTCCCGCTCGGTACGCAACTTGTCGATGCGCTCGGCATAGCTCTTGCCGGTGGGCGAGTTGATGGAGAGCGCGGCCCGCACCATAAATTCGGGGATCAGCAGCTTGGCGGCCCGTGAGTTGATCTCTTTCCAGGCGATCTTGCCAAGGCCAGGCACCACGGGGTCGGCCTGATAAGTGGCTTCCTGCTCCGCCACCGCCAGCACGCTACAGACGTTGTGATCATTGACCGTCACCCCCTGGGTGGTGAGCGCCGTCACCACGTCGTTGGCCCACCCCTGTTTGTCAGGCACCTGACGGGGCAAGAAGCGCACGATGCGGCTCTTCATATCCGCCGGTTTGCGCGGCTGCATGGCAGGCGGCGTTTTGGGGTTGCTCACGCTCGCCTCTTTGGCGGGCGCGGAGGCGGGATCACTGGCACAACCGGCCAGCAACAAGGCAGAGCAGAAGGCAAGAAGACGACAGGAAGGCAAAGCGGTCATAAGCATGTCCATTTTTTGTAGGCCCTACAGGCAGCGCCACTGGCACTGCACTGACAAGCAAAGTGGGGCCATTGTAGAGGATTGCCTGCTGCAGTTGAAACCCGCGCTCGCAGCATCCCCTCCCCTTGCCAGATTTTGCCGCCCCACGCGCCATCCGTTGTCTGCGATACGGAACTCATGACCTTCTTCAAGGATTCACCCGGCCCGAACCGAACGGTGAGCGACAGATAAAAAGAAACCCCCGCCATCGCTGGCGGGGGTTGGTCGTCTGGCAAGTCGGGCTGATGCCCGCTGCAAACTCTTAGCGGTTTTTCACCTTCTGGTGCAGCTCCTGTACCGAGTTGACGTTGGCGGTGGCATCCACGCTGATGGCCATGCAGGTGGCAAACGCCTCATTCATGGTGGTGGTATACGCCACCTTGTTCTGCAAGGCGGCGCGACGCAGCTGCTTGGAGTCCTGGATCGCCACCCGCCCTTCGGCGGTGTTGACGATGTAGGTGTACTCGCCATTCTTGATGCGGTCGAGAATGTGCGGGCGACCTTCATGCACCTTGTTGACCAGGCGCGGGTTGATGCTCGCCTCACCCAGCGCGACGGCTGTGCCGTGAGTGGCATCCAGCTCGTAGCCCAGCTCCAGCAACTTGGCAGCCAAGTCAACCACCTGCGCCTTGTCGCTGTGACGCACTGACAAGAGGGCACGACCCTCTTTTGGTACGGCGTGGTTGGCACCCAGCTGCGCCTTGGCATAGGCCTCGGCAAAGCTGCTGCCCACACCCATTACCTCACCGGTGGAGCGCATCTCAGGCCCCAGCAGCGGGTCAACCCCCGGGAACTTGGCGAACGGCAGTACCACCTCTTTCACCGAGTAGTAGGGTGGGATGATCTCTTTGGTGAAGCCCTGTTCTTGCAGCGACTGACCGGCCATCACACGGGCGGCAATCTTGGCTAGCGGAGCACCGGTCGCCTTGGAGACAAACGGCACGGTACGGGCGGCACGCGGGTTCACCTCGATGAGGTAGATGTCATCGCCCTTGACCGCGAACTGCACGTTCATCAGGCCGATAACGCCGAGCTCCAGCGCCAGCTTGCGCACCTGCTCGCGGATCTCGTCCTGAATTTTCTTGGACAAGGTATAGGGAGGCAGGGAGCAACCGGAGTCACCGGAGTGAATACCGGCCTGCTCGATGTGCTCCATGATGCCGCCGATGACCACATCGGTGCCGTCGCAGATGGCATCCACGTCCAGCTCGGTGGCATCGTCCAGGAAGCGGTCCAGCAGCACCGGCGATTCGTTGGAGACGCTTACCGCCTCGGCGAAGTAGCGACGCAGATCCTGCTCGTCATAGACGATTTCCATGGCGCGGCCACCCAGCACGTAGGAGGGGCGAACCACCAGCGGGTAGGTAATGCGCTCGGCCAGCAGCACGGCCTGCTCCAGCGCGGTGACGGTGCCGTTTTCCGGCTGCTTGAGGCCGAGGCGCTCGACAGCAGACTGGAAGCGCTCGCGGTCTTCGGCGCGGTCGATGGCATCCGGGCTGGTACCGATGATCGGCACGCCGTTGGCTTCCAGTGCTCGGGCCAGTTTCAGCGGGGTCTGGCCACCGTACTGAACGATGACGCCCTTGGGTTTTTCGATGCGTACGATTTCCAGCACATCTTCCAGGGTCACCGGCTCGAAGTAGAGACGATCCGAGGTGTCGTAATCGGTGGAGACGGTCTCCGGGTTGCAGTTGACCATGATGGTCTCGTAACCATCTTCGCGCAGGGCCAGCGCCGCATGCACGCAGCAGTAGTCGAACTCGATACCCTGACCGATACGGTTCGGGCCGCCGCCGATGATCATGATCTTGTCGCGGTTGCTCGGGGCCGCTTCGCACTCCTCGTCATAGCTGGAGTACATGTAGGCGGTGTTGGTGGCGAACTCGGCGGCGCAGGTATCGACCCGCTTGTAGACCGGGAAGATGTTGTGGCGGGCACGCAGTTTGCGCACTTCCCCTTCGGCCACGCCGAGGATCTTGGCCAGACGGGCATCGGCAAAGCCTTTGCGCTTGAGGGCACGCAGGAAGTCGGCATCGAGACCGGCCATGCCGCGCTCTTTCACCTCTTCTTCCAGCTTCACCAGGTCTTCAATCTGTACCAGGAACCAGGGGTCAATCTTGGTCAGCTTGAAGATGCCATCCATGGAGAGACCGGCGCGGAACGCATCGGCGATATAGAAGATACGGTCACTACCAGCGTCCTGCAGCTCGTGACGGATGCGGGTCAGGGAGTCCGGGGCATTGAGGTCAACCATGGGGTCGAAGCCAGTTTTGCCAGTTTCGAGGCTGCGCAGCGCCTTGTGCAGAGACTCCTGGAAGTTGCGGCCGATGGCCATCACTTCACCGACCGACTTCATCTGGGTCGTCAGACGATCGTTGGCACCGGCGAATTTTTCGAAGTTGAAGCGCGGCACCTTGGTGACCACGTAGTCGATGGCCGGCTCGAAGGAGGCCGGAGTGCGACCGCCTGTGATGTCGTTCATCAGCTCGTCGAGGGTGTAACCGATGGCGAGCTTGGCGGCGATCTTGGCGATGGGGAAACCGGTCGCCTTGGAGGCCAGCGCAGAAGAGCGCGACACCCGCGGGTTCATCTCGATGATGACCATGCGGCCATCTTTCGGGTTGATGCCGAACTGGACGTTGGAGCCGCCGGTTTCGACACCGATCTCGCGCAGCACCGCCATGGAGGCGTTGCGCATCAGCTGGTACTCCTTGTCGGTCAGCGTCTGGGCTGGCGCGACCGTGATGGAGTCACCGGTGTGGATACCCATGGGGTCGAAGTTTTCGATGGCGCAGACGATGATGCAGTTGTCGTTGCGATCCCGCACCACTTCCATCTCGTACTCTTTCCAGCCGATCAGCGACTCGTCGATGAGCAGTTCTTTGGTCGGGGAGAGATCCAGACCGCGCTCGCAGATCTCGACGAACTCTTCGGTGTTGTAGGCGATGCCGCCACCGGAGCCGCCCATGGTAAAGGAGGGACGGATGATGCAGGGGAAACCGACCATCTGCTGCACGCCCCACGCCTCTTCCATATTGTGGGCAATACCGGCACGCGGACACTCCAGGCCAATGCTGCGCATCGCCTTGTCAAAACGGGAGCGGTCTTCGGCCTTGTCGATGGCGTCGGCGGTGGCACCGATCATCTCGACACCGAACTCGGCCAGCACGCCGTGCTTCTCCAGCGCCAGTGCGCAGTTGAGCGCAGTCTGGCCGCCCATGGTGGGCAGGATGGCGTCCGGGCGCTCTTTCTTGATGATTTCGCGCACCACTTCCCAGGTGATGGGCTCGATGTAGGTGGCGTCTGCCATCTCCGGGTCGGTCATGATGGTGGCCGGGTTGGAGTTGACCAGAATGACGCGGTAGCCCTCCTCGCGCAGGGCTTTGCACGCCTGGGCGCCGGAGTAGTCAAATTCGCAGGCTTGGCCGATGACGATGGGGCCGGCGCCGAGGATCAGGATGCTCTGAAGGTCGTTACGTTTTGGCATGAAACTCTTTCCTCTATTTCTTAGGCGCGATACTGCTTAATCAATTCAATAAAGTGGTCAAAAAGACCGGCACAGTCGTGCGGGCCCGGGCTCGCTTCGGGGTGCCCCTGGAAGCTGAAGGCCGGACGGTCGGTGCGATGGATACCTTGCAGGGAACCATCGAACAGGGAGACGTGGGTGGCGCGCAGGCAATCCGGCAGGCTGTTCTCGTCTACCGCAAAGCCGTGGTTCTGAGCGGTGATCATGACGGTGTTGTCATCAAGGCTCTTCACCGGATGGTTGGCGCCGTGGTGGCCAAACTTCATCTTGACAGTCTTGGCACCGGAGGCCAGACCCAGCAGCTGGTGACCCAGACAGATGCCGAACACCGGCGTGTTGGTATTAAGGAAAGCCTTGATGGCCTCGATGGCGTAGTCGCACGGCTCGGGGTCGCCGGGGCCGTTGGAGAGGAAGATGCCATCCGGGTTCATCGCCAGTACCTCGGCGGCCGGGGTCTTGGCCGGTACCACGGTCAGGCGGCAGCCGCGGTCAACCAGCATCCGTAGAATGTTGCGCTTGACGCCGAAGTCGTAAGCCACCACATGGTATTTCAGCTGGTCGGCATCCGGGGTGACGTGCCCCTTGCCAAGCTGCCAGCTCCCGGTCGTCCAGTTGTACGCCTCACCAACCGTCACCTCTTTGGCCAGATCCATCCCCTTCAGACCGGGGAAGGCGCGGGCCTGTTCGAGAGCATAGGCTTCATCGACCTGTTTCCCGGCCAGAATGCAGCCAGCCTGAGCGCCTTTCTCGCGCAGGATGCGGGTCAGTTTACGGGTGTCGATGTCGGCGATGCCAACGATGTTGTGAGACTTGAGGTATTCGGAGAGGGATTGCTGATTGCGGAAATTGGAGGCAAGTATCGGAAGGTCCCGGATGATCAATCCCTGAGCATGGATCTGACTGGACTCTTCATCTTCGCTGTTGGTGCCGGTGTTGCCTATATGGGGGTAAGTGAGGGTGACGATCTGACGGGAATAAGAGGGATCGGTGAGGATTTCCTGATAGCCCGTCATCGACGTATTGAAAACCACTTCACCAACGGAACATCCCTCGGCGCCTATCGACACGCCTTTGAACACAGTTCCATCTTCCAGCACTAGCAATGCAGTGTGATTCAAGACAACCTCCAGTTATTTAGCTTTAAATTCAGCAATTTACCTGGGTGTTGCGGGCTCGGTTCCGGTCTTGGACAGGACTCGAACCCGGCAGATTTCTGGCAAATTGGGCGCATTCTACTTAAAAAAAGTGGCATTTCAACGTCTTTTCTCGAATGAAATGCATCTAAATTCAATAAAAAAGCAACATTACCCATTATCTATGCACTCAATCGCTTTGCAACCCCCTCCCATGAAAGAAAAGGAAAAACCACCACCAAAAGATGACACCAAGCCAGCAATAGCGACAAAAACCAACAAAAAAACCAATTAAAACAATGGCATTTTCTTTCATACAAAAAACATTAATGACAGATTTAACGCTTTTATGATGACAAGAGTGAACATGAAAAATGGAAAACGTTTTTCAGCGTTTGAATTTTTAGTCTTTTCTGGCCGGTGTAAAAAAATGGCTTCATCAGCCATAAAGATGCTCAAATCTGTTACCTGGTGATGACATTCAGGAATGGGAAAATCTGGCGAATAACGCAATAGTGTGATTTATAAGGCATTCAGATAAAAATTGCCGATAGTGTGCCTTTTTACACAAACTCTGGCTGACTGACAGCAAAAACCCCGGCAAGCCGGGGTTTTTCACTGGGGTAGTAGTACGAAAGTGCCGCTCAGAGGCATTACTTGAGATTGAGCACATCCTGCATGTCATAAAGACCGGCACCCTGCTGACCAAGCCACTTGCCCGCCCGCACAGCACCGTTGGCGAAAGTCAGGCGACTTGAAGCTTTGTGGCTGATCTCCACCCGCTCGCCGATATCGGCAAACATGACGGTATGCTCCCCCACCAGATCGCCGGCGCGAATGGTGGCAAAGCCGATAGTGTTGCGATCCCGCTCGCCAGTGATCCCCTCGCGACCATAGACGGCACACTCCTTGAGATCGCGACCCAGCGTTTTGGCGACCACTTCACCCATGGAGAGCGCAGTACCGGATGGCGCATCTACCTTGTGGCGATGGTGGCCTTCGATGATCTCGATGTCGGTATAATCCCCCATCACCTTGGCGGCCTGCTCCAGCAGCTTGAAGACCAGGTTGACCCCGACCGAGTAGTTGGAGGCGAACACGATACCGATCTGCTTGCCAGCCTCTTTCAGAGCAGCCTTGCCTGCATCGTCAAAACCGGTGGTGCCGATCACCATCTGCTTGTGGTGGGCCAGCGCAAAGGCCAGATTGGCAAGGGTCACCTCGGGGCGGGTGAAGTCGATGATGAGATCAAA
The DNA here is from genome assembly GCF_040907925.1 of Aeromonas sp. s12. Classification (NCBI taxonomy): domain Bacteria; kingdom Pseudomonadati; phylum Pseudomonadota; class Gammaproteobacteria; order Aeromonadales; family Aeromonadaceae; genus Aeromonas; species Aeromonas sp. s12. The sequence goes on from NZ_JBFOCT010000014.1 coordinate 253,394, forward strand.
CTCATCGCGCACCTTGTCCAGACTATCGCTGATGGCCACACCCAGATGGCCCAGCCCATTGAGCTCACCGGCATCGAGGCCGATCACCGCCGAACCCGGCCGCTCCAGCGCGGCACCGACCACTACGCCATCGGTGTTGGTGATGGCCTCCAGCAGCACCTTGCCCATACGACCATTACAGCCCATCACGGCCACACGGATCGGATTGTCCATCTCCACCCTCTCATCTCTTTTAATTATGGAAAGAGACCGTTTTACCAGCCCGCGCCGGGTTTGAAAAGCCATGATGCCACCACTCCTTACTGCACTCGCCAACGGCAGCGCCCGCTGGCTGGCCAAGAACTTCCTTTTGGTCACAGGCCGTTTTTCATCGTCTCACTCCATCATTTGGCAGACCGGGTGCCATCTGATAGGTTCGAACGAGTGAAATGCCAGCATAAGCAAAATCAGGGCAACGCCCGTGTCGATATCAAATGAGGTGCAAGGATGAGCGCAGGATTGCTGTTTGCTGTGGGGTTGATATCACTGACCCTGGTCATGCTGGCCGCGGCTCTGCTGTTTGGCGGGCCGAGTCCGGCACCGGCGATGGCCAGCATCAACGACCCTTTCAAGGGGAGTGACTGGAGCAACATGCCACCTCTCTCAAGATACCCGGCGCGTGACGGCACGCAGCTGGCCTATCGGCACTATGGCGCAAAGGAGCACGCAGAGAACAACAAGGTCAAGGGCAGCGTGGTACTGGTTCACGGCTCTTCTGCCAGCAGTCAAAGCATGCACAAGATGGCGAACGCCTTTTCGCAAGCGGGATACGACGCCTACGTCCTCGATATTCGCGGCCATGGCGCATCGGGCGACAAAGGCACCATTGCCTACATCGGCCAGCTTGAGGACGATCTGGAAGATTTCATCAAGTCGGTGGCCCCCGGCAAGCCTGCAACACTCGTCGGCTTCTCGTCAGGGGGTGGCTTTGTGCTGCGTGTTGCTGGCAGTGCGCGACAAACCCTGTTCGAGAGCTATCTGCTGCTCTCCCCCTATCTCGGCCCCACCGCCGCCAACTACCGGCCCAACAGCGGTGGCTGGGTGCGTGTCGGCTTGCCTCGCCTCATCGCCCTGAGCATCCTCAACGGTTTCCATATTTCCGCACTCAACCATCTGACCGTGCTGAACTTTGCCCTCAATGATGAGGCGAAATCCCTGCTGACCCCCTCCTACTCCTTCAACCTTGCCTCGAACTTTCAGCCAGAGCGCGACTATCAGCAGAATTTGCGCAATGTGCAACGCCCCTGCGCCGTGATCGCGGGCGCAAATGACGAAGCCTTTCAAACAGATCAACTTGAACCTGAGTTAAGACGTCTCGGCATCTCCTGGCCGGTCACCCTGCTGCCCGGTACTGGCCACATTCCGCTGACGCTGGAACAGGATGCTCTCGCGACAGCCGTTCAGACGGTGGATAAACTGACACAGTAACCACACAGCCCAGGTCTTGTGTCCACGCGTTCTGGAAATATCCGTACCATGCTCACGTAGAGATAGAGAGAGGTGCGGCTGACGTTTGGCAGCGGGAGAAATCCCCAAGATGGCATGCAGAGATCTTATCGTTTACCTCTTTATTAAAGGCACGCGATACCCCCAGATACCCGCGGACAGCGCCAGAACAGTAATGAACAATAAACAACACTAACATCTTTTTCCGAATATTCTTTGGATATCTCAATAACACCAGAATCATCAAACAAAAACACCTATCCATCTGGACGTCTATCTTGACCAAGCGAGGTTGACTCACTACTGTGGGCACCCCAATGCGGCAGGATGCCCGCCCTGTTTTTCCCCTATCCCTATCCGATACAGGCACAAAGCAGTTTATGACAGGAGGTCATTGTTCAATTTCAGAGGAACACATGATCCAGACTCAACCCAGTGCCAGGGCCTTGCTGCCACTTCTGGTTTTTCTCGCACTCTTTATCGGTACCGGTACCTGGCTGACCCTGCAGGGGGTCGAATTCGCCTTCTATCAGCTGCCCGCTCCAGTTGCTGCCTTGCCCGCGGTAATGCTGGCCCTGCTGCTTGGCAAAGAGAGCTTCAACAGCAATCTGGAGACCTTCTTCAAGGGGGTTGGCCACAGCAATATCATGGCGATGTGCCTTATCTATCTGCTGGCAGGCGCCTTTGCCAGCGTGGCCAAGGCCACCGGCGGGGTTGATGCTACTGTGGCGCTGGGCCTGTCGCTCATCCCTGGCTGGGCGCTGTTGCCCGGGCTGTTCCTCATCTCTGCCTTTATTGCTACCGCCATGGGCACCTCCATGGGCACCATAGGTGCCGTGGCCCCCGTGGCGCTGGGCGTGGCGCAGGCGGCCGGTATCGATCCGGTACTGATGGCAGGTACCATTCTCTCCGGCGCAATGTTTGGCGATAACCTCTCCATCATCTCCGACACCACCATAGCAGCAACCCGCAGTCAGGGGTGCGAGATGAAGGACAAGTTCCGCGAGAACTTCAAGATTGCGGCCCCTGCCGCCATCGCGGTGATCCTGCTCTATCTGACACTGGGCTCTGTGGGTGAATCCCCTGCCAGCGGCAGCGCCATCGAGCTGTTCAAGGTGATGCCTTATCTGCTGATCCTGGGGCTGGCGCTCGCCGGAGTGAATGTGTTTGTGGTGCTGGGGATCGGCATTCTGGCCGCCGGAGTGGTGGGCATGATCAACGGCTACGCCATCGGTCAGTTCAGCAAGGATATCTATCAGGGCTTTACCGGCATGCAGGAGATCTTCCTGCTCTCCATGCTGATCGGCGGCCTCGGTGCCCTGATGGAACGTCAGGGTGGACTGGCATGGATCAGCGAGCGCATCAGCGCCCTGATTGCCCGTTTCACTCGCGAGCACAATGGTGAACAGAACGAGAAAGCGGCCGAGCTCGGCATCGCCGGGGTAGTGAGCCTCACCAACCTCTGCACCGCCAACAACACGGTGGCCATTATCGTCGCCAGCAAGGTAGCCCGGGATCTGGCCGAACACCACGGTGTCACCCCGCGCCGCGCCGCCTCCATGCTCGATATCTTCTCCTGCGTGGTACAGGGTCTGATCCCCTGGGGCGCACAGGCGCTGCTGCTGGGATCCATCTTCGCCCTGTCGCCGTTGGCGGTAGTAAGCATGAGTTTCTACCCGATGGCACTCGCGGTAGCGGCACTCATTGCCGTGTTCGTGAAGCACCAGATGCGCGGCAAAGCTGACAAGTAACAGACCAGACGCTGGCGCGCCGACATGCCGTCAACAGGGGCCACACCCTGGCCCTTGTTGACTCACTAACGGATCCGCCAGCATTTATCCCACCGTTCCGGGCATCAGCCGTCCGGAACGGGGTTTCCCTGCCCCCCTTAACGTCAAGAGTGAATGTGCTAAGGTAGAGCGCGTTCAAGCCATCGATGCGCAGCTATACCAGAGGTTCCCCATGCATGAGTCCCAACCCGAACGTCAATCCCTGCGCCAACTGGTTCGTCAACGCCGCAAAAATCTGAGTCCGGCCGAGCAGCAGGCGGCGGCCCAACAGCTGCTGGCCCAGTTCAAGCAACACCCCGAGATCCTCGCCGCCAAACGCATTGCCCTCTATCTGGCCAATGACGGGGAGATCAACCCCTTGCCCACCATCCATTGGCTGTGGGCCCAGCACAAAGAGGTCTACCTGCCGGTGCTCCATCCCTTTACCCCGGGTCACCTGCTCTTTTTGCGCTATACCGCCACCAGCCCCATGGTACGCAACCGCTACGGCATCGAAGAGCCGGAGCTGGATATCCTGCAGGTGGTGCCCCACAGCACGCTCGATCTTATCTGCACCCCGCTGGTCGCCTTCGATGCCCAGGGCAATCGTCTTGGCATGGGGGGCGGCTACTATGATCGCACTCTCGCCATCTGGCATGAGCACAAGCTGGGGCCCAAGCCGCTCGGCATTGCCCACGACTGCCAGCAGGTGGATGCGGTCCCGCAAGAGGAGTGGGATGTGCCGCTGCCCCAGATCATCACCCCAAGCCACTGCTGGCGCTTTGAATAGGCTGTTTTTGGCAGGCAGCCCCTGCTTTGTGCGCGCAAACGCAGAATAAACAGGCAAACGATTTACAAAGTCCCTCTTTTTGCCCCGGAACGTGAGCAACAAGGTCGCGACGGGGTACCGGGTTGGATATAATGCGCCCGCTTTTTTCTTAAGGAACGATCATGACTCAAGATGAAATGAAGAAGGCGGCCGGTTGGGCTGCGCTCAAGTATGTGGTTCCCGGCACCATCGTCGGGGTGGGCACCGGCTCTACCGTCAACCACTTTATCGACGCGCTGGCGACCATGAAGGACGAGATCAAGGGGGCGGTATCCAGCTCCGTTGCCTCTACCGAGCGCCTCAAGGGCTTCGGCATCACCGTATATGATCTCAACGAGATCGACGCCCTCTCCGTCTATGTGGATGGCGCCGACGAGATCAACGCAACCCGCGACATGATCAAGGGCGGTGGCGCAGCCCTGACCCGCGAGAAGATCGTTGCCGCCGTCGCTGACAAGTTCATCTGCATCATCGACAACACCAAAACCGTCGACGTGCTGGGCCAGTTCCCGCTGCCGGTGGAAGTGATCCCGATGGCCCGCGAATACGTGGCCCGTGAAATCCGCAAACTGGGTGGCAACCCGGTGTGGCGTGAAGGCGTGGTCACCGACAACGGCAACCACATTCTGGATGTAAAAGGCATGGCCATTACCGACGCCAAGGCGCTGGAAGTGCGACTGAACGCCATTGTTGGCGTGGTCACCAACGGCCTGTTCGCCGCCCGCGGCGCCGATGTTGTCCTGATCGGTACGCCGGACGGCGTGATTACCCAGTAATCCCGACACCGGTAGCACAGTGCAGCGGCATCCTCCCTCCCTCGCCAGCGCCACTCTGCAACCTCTGACGCAGCAGCGGCGTTGATTGAGCCCCGGGATGGGATATGACCCAAACATTGCACTGTGAATAAATGACGGCGCCTGATGGCGCCGTTTTTATTTATCCCTCAACAAGTTGCATACGGATGTTTACAACATTCGTTGATAACTTCAAAGAATTTGACTTTCGTCACAAATATTCCCTCTCCCAAACGTTTTTGCTACTTTACGGTTTTCTTCGCACACCAAATCTGCACTTACGTTTGCACATACAGAGGGATCGTCATGACTGCCAAGTTTTCGTTGGACAAGGATAAAATCAAGGTTCTGCTGCTGGAGGGGGTTCACCCCAACACCGTAGAGACCTTTCGTGCCGCAGGTTACACCAGTGTGGAGTATCTCAAGACCTCGCTCTCCGAAGAGGAGCTGATCGAGCAGATCCGCGACGTCCATTTCATCGGGCTGCGCTCCCGCACCCAGATCACCGAGAAAGTCCTCGACGCCGCCAACAAGCTGGTCGCCATCGGCTGCTTCTGCATCGGTACCAACCAGGTCGAGCTGGAAGCGGCCCAGATCCGCGGTATTCCGGTCTTCAACGCCCCCTTCTCCAACACCCGTTCGGTCGCCGAGCTGGTTCTGGGCGAGATCCTGCTGCTGCTGCGCGGCATCCCCGAGAAGAACGCCAAGTGCCATCGCGGCGTGTGGGAAAAACTGGCCAACCGCTCGGTGGAAGCGCGCGGCAAGAAGCTCGGCATCATCGGCTACGGCCACATCGGTACCCAGCTTGGCATCATCGCCGAAAGCATCGGCATGAAGGTTTATTACTACGATATCGAGAACAAGCTCTCGCTGGGCAACGCCATTCAGGTGCCGAGCATGGTCGAGCTGCTCAATATGTCTGACGTCATCAGCCTGCACGTGCCGGAGACCGCCTCCACCAAGAACATGATCGGTGCCGAGCAGCTGCGGATGATGAAACCGGGCGCCATCTTCATCAACGCCGCCCGCGGTACCGTGGTGGATATCGATGCGCTGGCTGACGTCATCAAGAGCGGCCATATTGCCGGCGCCGCCATCGACGTCTTCCCGGTCGAGCCCAAGTCCAATGACGAGGAGTTCCAAAGCCCGCTGCGTGGGCTGGAGAACGTCATCCTGACCCCGCACATCGGTGGCACCACCCATGAGGCGCAGGAGAACATCGGTCTGGAAGTAGCCAACAAGCTGGTCAAATACTCCGACAACGGCTCCACCCTCTCCGCCGTCAACTTCCCGGAAGTGTCGCTGCCGGGCCACAAGGGCTCCAGCCGCCTGCTGCACATTCACCGCAACCAGCCGGGCGTGATGAACCAGATCAACCAGATCTTCGCCGAAGAGGGGATCAACATCGCCGGTCAATACCTGCAGACCAGCAGCCATATCGGCTACGTGGTGATCGACGTGGAGACAGAGCACAGCGAGAAGGCGCTCGCCAAGCTCAAGGAGATCAACGGCACCATCCGCGCCCGCATCCTCCACTGATAGCCCCTTATCTGCGCAGCAAAAAGCCCGTCGTGATGACGGGCTTTTTTATGAAGCAGAACCTCAAAGCAGCTTGATGGCTTACCACCACCCCAACAGGTTGCGGCCTACCAGCGCGCCCCACACCAGGGCATTGAGGGCCAACGCGATAAAGACGGCGGCAGAGCCCAGATCCTTGGCGCGACCGGAGAGCTCATGATGCTCGGAGCCAACCCTGTCTACCACAGCTTCAATGGCGGAGTTGAGGATCTCGACGATCACCACCAGCCAGCTGATGACGATAAGCAGCAGGATCTGGTTGAGAGAATCCCCCAGCCAGAAGGCAAGTGGCATCAGCAACAGGATCAGCATCAGCTCCTGCCGAAAAGCCGCCTCGTTAATCCAGGCTGACTTGAGCCCCTTCATGCTGTAACCGGTTGCGTTGATGATGCGGGTGACCCCGGTTGCCCCTGGCTTTGCCACGCTATCTACCTCATTTGGAATCGATTTTGGCCTCACATCCTATCAGAGCCCCCCAAGGTTTCAATCAGGGGACTTTTGCTTTATTTTATCTCTTTGCTTTTTCGCCCCTTGCGGCTGACACCACCCACTCGAGACTTGAGTTGTATGTCCATTCACACAGATGAATTGCGCACCCGTCGCTTGGAGTCACTGATCACTCCGAGCGAGCTTGCACACGCGTTTCCGATCACCGATACCATTGCCCAGAATCTGCTGGATGCCCGTCGCGAAGTGGAAGCCATTCTGGCCGGAGACGATCAGCGCCTGCTGGTCATTGTCGGCCCCTGCTCTATCCATGATCCCGCTGCTGCTCGCGAGTATGCCCTGCGCCTCAACGCCCTGCGCGAGCAGTATAAAGAGAGTCTCTGCATCGTGATGCGCACCTACTTCGAGAAGCCGCGCACCATCGTCGGCTGGAAAGGGCTGATCAATGACCCGCGCCTTGATGGCAGTTTCGATGTAAACGAAGGGCTGAAACTGGCGCGCAAACTGCTGGTCGACATCAACGAGATCGGCATGCCCACCGCCACCGAATTCCTCGATATGGTGACCGGCCAGTATATTGCCGACCTCATCACCTGGGGCGCTATCGGCGCTCGCACCACCGAATCCCAGGTACACCGCGAGATGGCTTCGGCCCTCTCCTGCCCGGTCGGCTTCAAGAACGGCACCGACGGCAATACCCGCATCGCCATCGATGCGGTGCGCGCCGCCCGTCACAGCCACATCTTCTATTCGCCGGACAAAGACGGCAAGATGACCATCTACCGCACCGCCGGTAACCCCTTTGGTCATGTGATCCTGCGTGGCGGCCACCGCCCCAACTACGACACCGCCAGTGTCGATGAAGCCTGTGAAGCGCTTGCCGATGTGGGCCTGCCGGAGCGTCTGGTGGTCGATTTCAGCCACGGCAACAGCATGAAGGATCACCGCCGTCAGCTGCTGGTGGCGCAAGATATCTGCGATCAGCTGCGCCGCGGCCGTACCGGCATCGCCGGCATCATGGCAGAAAGCTTCCTGGTGGAAGGGCGTCAGGATGTGGAGAACGGCTGCGCCGCCACCTTCGGCCAGAGCATCACAGATGCCTGTCTGTCATGGAACGACACCGAAACCCTGCTGGCGATGCTGGCAGAGGCTGCACTGGTACGCCTTGCCAAGCGGCAAGCCTGAGCCCCGATGACGAGTATCGGCTGGCAGATAGTCCCCCTCGACGAGACGCTGCTGGCGCAGTGGGCAACCCTGCGCCAGCAGCTGTGGCCGCACCACGCACTTTCGGCCCACCTGCAGGAAGGGGTTGAGATGTTGGCCAATGCACATCTCAACGCCTTTCTGGCGCTGGATGAGCAGAGTCAGGCGGTAGGCTTTGCCGATGCAGCCCTGCGCCACGATTACGTGAATGGCTGCAACAGCAGCCCTGTGATGTATCTGGAAGGGGTCTATGTGCAACCGGCCTCGCGCCAGCGTGGGGTGGCCCAAGCCTTGATCGCTCAGGTGGCGCAGTGGGGCCGCGAGCTGGGTTGCCGGGAACTGGCCTCCGATGCCGCCATCGACAATCTTGACTCGCAGCAGATGCACCAACAACTCGGCTTTGCCGAAACGGAGCGAGTCGTATTCTTCAAAAAGGCCCTCGGCTGACGCCAGGGCCTTGCTTGTTTCTCACAAACTGGGCATAAACCAGACTCGGCCGCCCGCCTCGATGCGCTCGGTCTTTATCTGGAACACCTGCGCCAGCAGCGCCTCATCCACCAGCTCGACACCCCCTTCGCGCACCACCGCGCCCCCTTGCAGGCAGAGAATGCTGTCGGCCCAGTCGATGGCCAGATTGATATCGTGGATGGCGAGCACCACCAGCAAGCCCTGCCCGGCCAAGGTTTTCAGCAAGCGCAATAGCGCCAGCTGGTGATGCAGGTCGAGCCCCGCCAGCGGCTCGTCCAGCAGCAGCACCTTGCCGGTCGGATTGAGGCTCGGCCACACCTGCAGCAGGGTGCGGGCAATCAGCACCCGCTGCTGCTCGCCCCCCGACAACCGGCTGAAGTCACGAGCCAGCAAGGCTTCCAGCTCCAATGCCTCGCACAATGCATTTATCGCCTCGTTCTGTCTGGCAGGTGCAACCATCTCATCGAGCCCCAGGCTCAACACCTGAAACACCGGAATATGAAACAGCTGGGGCTGACGCTGGGGCAGCATGGCGCGCCGTTTGGCAAGCTCAGGCCAACTCATGTCAGTAAGCACTTCCCCCCCCAGCAGCACTGTGCCATCGGCGGGTAAAATCCCCGCCAGCGCCCCGAGCAGGGTCGACTTGCCACTGCCATTGGGGCCAAGCAGCGCCACCAACTGGCCGCCATGCCAGCGGATATCTAGGGGAGAGAGCCGTCCGGCAATGGCGAGTGCGCGCGCCTCCAGCAGCGACGCAGCAGCACGAGAAGAAACCGGCATGGGATCAGCGGGTGACATCGGCATCTTGCCTCAACAACGGGTAAATAAGGAGACTGCGCGCCCCGACCAAATCATGCAGATATTCATGCAGCACCATCGGCAGTTTGCCTCAATAGCAGGTAGATAAAGAGCGGCGCCCCCACCGAGGCGGTGATGACGCCGATAGGCAACTCCCCCGCGCTCAGGGTGGATCGAGCAACCAGATCGGCCGCCAGCAGCAGGGCCCCGCCGCCAAGCGCCGAGGCAGGCAGCAGAAAACGCTGATCGCTGCCACCACAGAGCCGCAGCAGATGGGGCACCACCAACCCGACAAAACCGATGACACCACACAACGACACCGCCACACCGGTCAGCAGACAGACCGCCAGCACCAGCCGCACCCGCATCTTGTCGACATCCATCCCCATCAGGCGGGCCTGGGTCTCCCCCAACAACAACTGTTGCAGCGCCTTGCCCTGCCAGCAGAGCCAGCCCAGGGTGAGCGGCAGCACCAGCCACCACCAGCCGAACTGCTGGCTGCCGTAAGAGAGGCTGCCCATCATCCAGAACATGAATTCACGCAAGGAGCCATCATCGGCAAAGTACATCAACCAGGTCATGACGGCATTGGTGAGGATGCCGATGGCCACCCCAAACAACAGCAAGCGGGCATGACCGAGACGCGCCCGGCGAGCCAGCCGAATGAGCAGCATGGTTACCAGCAGGGCGCCACCAAAGGCCGCCAGCGACAACCCCCAGCCGGGCAGATAGAGGCCGAGGGACTTGGCCACCGCCATCGCCACCATGGCAGCCAGTCCTGCTCCGCTCGAGACACCAAGCAGCCCGGGTTCGGCCACCGGGTTGTGCAGCATCACCTGCAACACGGCGCCGCCACAGGCAAGCGCTGCGCCAGCCAAGAGGGCCAGCAAGGCGCGGGGCAGACGCAACTCCAGCAGGATGCGCTGTTCGAGATCGCCAAGGGGCTGCCAAGGCAGCAGCACAAACTCGCCCCAGACGAGGGAGAAGAGAAACAGCAGCAAGGTCAGCAGCGTCAGGCCACAGAGCCAGCGCCGCTGCCAGCGCTGCTGGCGGGCGATAAGGGAGAGGTACAAGGATGATCCCCGAATAACAAGGCTTCTCCCCGGCCCTGTCGCAGCGCCGGGGGAGAAGCAGGAAAAGGGCATGATAACAGTGGCTTGCCACCCAAGGTCAAGGCTGGTAACGCTTGGCCATCACGCTTATCTCGCCGCTGGCCACCAGATTTTGCAGCGCCACCAGCAAGGGCTGGCGCAGCGACTGGTGAGGTGAGTGCTTGCTCATCCCCAGATAGAGGGTCACCGGCGTGGCGGGGCGGTAGTCCGCCTTGCCTATCCGGCTGGCATTTCCCTGACTCAGGGCATAGTCCACCTGACAGTCGGTGCCAATCATCAGCGGCAGGTGACCGCGCTGCACCATGCGCAGCAGCTGATCTTCGGTGGGTACTCCGTGCTTGTCGAGGCGGCTGTCACTGTTGAAGGGCTCAAAGTAGGCGGAGTTGAGCACATAGCCCACCTTCACCCCCTGCAGATCGCGGTATTGGTGGATCCGGGCCACATTGACCGGCTGACCATAAAACGCGGGCCAGCACTGATAGTAGGCAGGCTGCAGATAGTCGATGAACTGCGCCCGCTCGGCGGTATAGGCGAGGCCAATCATCAGATCGACCTGGCCGGTCTGCATCTGCTTGAGCGCCCTGCCCCACGGCATCCGCCGTACCTGCAACTCAATGCCGCTCGCCTGTTGCAACCGGCGCAGGATGTCCATGTCGAGCCCCTGCAACCGGCCATCCGCTTGCAGGATGCGAAATGGCGGCCACAGATCGGTGGCCACCGTCAGCGTCGGGGTCGCTCGCACCGGCATGGCAAATAACAGTAACAACACAATCCCGCATAACTTGCCCATCCCGTCGCATACCTCGCACGGCTTATCCTGTTGGTTAAAAATACCCTCCCGCACCACGTATGAAAACCCGTGGTTCAGGGATAAAATGCGCCGGATTTTCAAGGAGAACCCTATGAACCCGATTTTCACCAGTATCGGTCTGCTGCTCTGCAGCAACGTCTTTATGACCTTCGCCTGGTACGCTCACCTCAAGAGCATGAACCATAAACCCTGGATCATTGCCGCCCTGGTGAGCTGGGGTATCGCCCTGTTCGAATACCTGCTGCAAGTGCCCGCCAACCGCATCGGCCATACGGTGATGAGCGTGGGCCAACTTAAAATCCTGCAAGAAGTGATCACACTCACCGTATTCGTCCCCTTCTCTATCTTCTATCTCAAGGAAGATCTGAAATGGGACTATCTCTGGGCAGGGCTCTGCATTCTCGGTGCGGTCTTTTTTGTCTTTCGCGAGAAACTGACCGGCGCCTGAGGCTGTACACTCAATATCATCCCGCTCATGGCATCTCATTGATCGACGAGGCAAAAAAATGGAATTGCGAGACATGTTACAGATCCTGGCCAAGCAGGATGGCTCAGACCTCTATCTGTCGACCGGCGCGCCCCCCTGCGCCAAATTTAACGGCGGCCTGCGCCCCCTCAACGAAACGCCGCTGGAACCGGGTGAAGTGGCGCGGATCGCCGCCGAGATCATGGATAGCGAGCAGAAGCAGCAGTTCGAGAAGGATCTGGAAATGAACCTCGCCATCTCCCTGCCCCAGATCGGCCGCTTTCGGGTCAACATCTTCAAGCAGCGCAACGAAGTCTCTCTGGTGGCCCGCAACATCAAGACCGACATCCCCCGCTTTGAAGATCTCAAACTCCCGCCAGTGTTGCTCGACACCATCATGGAGAAACGTGGCCTGGTGCTGTTTGTCGGCGGTACCGGCTCGGGCAAATCCACTTCGCTGGCGGCGCTTATCGACCATCGTAACCGCAACAGCGGCGGCCACATCATCACCATCGAAGATCCGGTGGAGTTCGTTCATCGCCACCGCAAAAGCATCATCAACCAGCGGGAGGTTGGCGTGGATACCCGCAGCTTCCACGCCGCCCTGAAAAACACCCTGCGTCAGGCGCCGGACGTCATTCTTATCGGCGAAATTCGCGATCGCGAGACCATGGAGCATGCGCTGGCCTTCTCCGAAACCGGCCACCTTGCCATCTCCACCCTGCACGCCAACAACGCCAACCAGGCGCTGGATCGCATCATCAACTTCTTCCCCGAGGAGCGCCGCCCCCAGCTGCTCAACGATCTGGGCAACAACCTCAAGGCTTTTGTCTCCCAGCGGCTGGTGAAAACCACCGATGGCGGTCGCCGGGCCGCAGTGGAGATCATGCTCGGCACCCACACCATCCGCGACATGATCAAGCGCGGCGAATTTGGTGGTCTCAAAGAGGTGATGGAGAAATCCAAAGCCCTCGGCATGGTCACCTTCGACAGTGCCCTGTTTGACCTGGTAGTGGAAGGGGTAATTGAGGAAGAAGAGGCGGTGAAAAACGCCGACTCGGCCAACAACCTGCGCCTCAAGATCAAGCTGTGGAAGGAGAAGGGACAGATTGCCAGCAGCAGCGATGCCACCGGCTGGAGCCTCGAACCCACCAAGGACGAGAAGGGCGATTTTTTCTAACCTGTCCCCTCGAGAACCCCGGGCCCGCCCGGGGTTCTCTTTATCCAGCACGGCTGACCCGACTTATCCCTCAGCTCACGCAGCTCACAGCCAGTCAGCACCAACGGCGAACGCGCTGGCAATACGCCACATACTCGTCGCCGAAACGAGCATGCAACAGCCGCTCCTCCGGCATGATCTGAAAGCGAGTCAGCCAGGCAACCAGCACGATTGGCCCAACCCAGACCCAACTTCCACCGAGATAACAGCCCCAGGCGGCCAGCCAGCAGAGCAGCCCCAGATACATGGGATTGCGACTGACACGATAGACGCCACAGGTCACCAGACGACTGGTGTGCTGAGGTTTGGTGGGGCTGACCGTGGTCTGGTGGTGACGAAATCGTTGCAGGGCACCAAAGCCCATGATGGCCCCCGCCACGACCAGCACAGCCATCAGCGTCATTGCCCAGATGCCGGGCTGGCTCTCCCCTCTTAGCCACCACATGGCCCCGGCACAGAGCAGGAAGATCAGCGGTGGTGGCAAACGTAACTCAAGATTGACCATTTTCTTCCCCTGACGAGTGTCGGCCGAACCCGTGTTGCGGTAGACTCCCAACCAGTCAGCGCCTGTTGAGAGTGACAAAGATCATAATAATAACAACAAGTTGTGGTTAAACCACCACCAATGTGGCCGACCCCGTCCAAACTATCCAACGCGAACAACAAAAAGGAATCACCATGCACAAGAAAACTCTGCTGGCTACCCTGATCTTCGGCCTGCTCGCGGGCCAAGCCGTTGCGGCTCCCTATCTGCCCCTTGCGACGGATCATCGCAACGGCCAGGAGCAAACCGCCAGCAACGCCTGGTTGGAAGTGGATCTGGGCGCCTTTGAACACAATATCCAGACCCTCAAGGATCGCCTCGGCGACAAGGGCCCGCAGATCTGCGCCATCATGAAGGCCGACGCTTATGGTCATGGCATCGACCTGCTGGTTCCCTCCGTGGTCAAGGCCAATATCCCCTGCATCGGCATCGCCAGCAACGAAGAGGCGCGCGTCGCCCGCGAGAAGGGCTTTACCGGCCGTCTGATGCGGGTGCGTGCTGCCACCCCGGATGAAGTAGAGCAGGCCCTGCCCTACAAGATGGAGGAGCTGATCGGCAGTCTGGTGAGTGCCCAAGGCATCGCCGATATCGCCCAGCGCCACCACACCACCATTCCGGTGCATATTGCACTCAACTCCGCCGGCATGAGCCGCAACGGCATCGACCTGCGTCTGGCCGATGCCAAGCAGGATGCGCTGGCCATGCTCAAGCTCAAGGGGATCACCCCGGTCGGCATCATGACCCACTTCCCGGTGGAGGAGAAAGAGGACGTCAAGATGGGGCTGGCCCAGTTCAAACTGGACTCCCAGTGGCTGCTGGAAGCGGGCAAGCTGGATCGCAGCAAGATCACCATCCACGCCGCCAACTCCTTCGCCACCCTGGCCGTGCCGGACGCCTACTTCGACATGGTACGCCCGGGCGGCCTACTCTACGGCGACTCCATCCCCTCCCACACCGAGTACAAGCGGGTGATGGCATTCAAGACCCAGGTCGCCTCGGTCAACCACTATGCAGCGGGCAACACCGTCGGTTATGACCGCACCTTTACCCTCAAGCGTGACTCCTGGCTCGCCAACCTGCCGCTGGGCTACTCCGATGGCTATCGCCGCGCCCTCAGCAACAAAGCCTATGTGCTGATCCAGGGTCAGAAGGTGCCGGTGGTCGGCAAGACCTCCATGAACACCATCATGGTGGATGTGACTGATCTGAAAGGGGTGAAACCCGGTGACGAGGTGGTGCTGTTTGGCCGTCAGGGTGACGCCGAAGTGAAACAGGCGGATCTCGAGGAGTACAACGGCGCCCTGCTGGCGGACATGTACACCATCTGGGGCTACACCAACCCCAAAAAGATCAAACGCTGATCACGCGATATGAAAAAGGGCTCCCGCGGGAGCCCTTGTTGTTTGGTATTAAATAATGTTGCGTTTAAGCGGCCTTTTTACGGGTCACAAACAGACTCAGCCCCATGGATGCCAGCAGGATCAATGCAACTACGCCCAGTGCTATGCCGGTCGGGATCTTGAAGATATCCAGCAGCAGCATCTTGACCCCGATAAACATCAGGATCAGCGCCAGACCGTATTTGAGCAGGGCGAAGCGATCAGCCACGCCGGCCAGCAGGAAGTACATGGCGCGCAGACCCATGATGGCGAAGATGTTGGAGGTCAGCACGATGAAGGGATCCGTGGTCACCGCGAAGATGGCCGGGATACTGTCCACCGCGAAGATGAGATCGCTCACCTCCACCAGCACCAGGATCAGCAGCAGCGGAGTGGCATAGCGCACACCGTCACGCCAGACGAAGAACTTCTCCCCTTCCAGGGTCTCGGTCACCTTGAAACGACGGCGCATCCAACCCAGCAACGGGTTGTTGGCGAGATCAGGCTCCTTGTCGGCCGCCCACAGCATCTTGGCGCCGGTCAGCAGCAGGAAAGCGCCAAACAGATAGAGGATCCAGTGGAACTGCTCGATGAGCCAGCTGCCGGCGAACACCATACCGGCACGCATCACGATGGCACCCAGTACCCCGTAGAGCAGCACCCGGCGCTGCAGCTCGGCCGGAATGGCAAAGTAACCGAACAGCATCAGCCAGACGAAGACGTTGTCCACTGCCAGCGCTTTCTCGATGAGGTAGCCGGTGAGGAACTCCAGTCCCTTCTGGTTGGCAATCTCACGGCCCGCGCTGTGATCCAGCCAGAGCCAGATAGCCAGGTTGAAGAGCAGGGCCACGCTGACCCAGATAAGAGACCAGACACCCGCCTCTTTGAGAGATACCTTGTGTGACTTGCCGCCACCAACAAAGCGTATGTCTATCCATAACAGGACCAGCACTATGCTGAAGAAACCGGTCCACATCCACCATTCACCCATGTTCACTTCTCCCAAAAACGACAAAACCCACGACCGAGAGGCGTGGGTTTGCGTTTGGAGCAGATACACCTTGCCTCTCGGCAAGGTCTCACTTACAGCTGATTTGCATCGACTGCCCGGCTGCCGGGTGCACTGCAGGATATGGGTGCACCGTAATGACGACAAACCGGCGAGAAGTTACTCCCCTTGTTGCGCGGATAGTAGCAGCGGTAAAAGATAACGCCAAGAGGCATCTTCACTGCCGTCAAAAATAAATCGGGGCCCCATCAAGGAGCCCCGCAAACAGGTTCAACTCATCCCCATCAGAGCGGATCGACCTTGAGGCAGGAGACAGCGTGATCGAAGTTCCCCTCCAGCACAGGGCGGGTCTTAGCGCACTCGGGGCCAGCCACCGGGCAGCGGGTGCGGAACACGCAACCGGACGGCGGGTTCATCGGTGAGGGCAAGTCCCCCTCCAGGATCTGGATCACCTTGTTGCGCTCCAGCTCAGGGTCCGGGATCGGCACCGCTGACATCAGCGCCTTGGTGTAGGGATGCAGCGGATTGGCAAAGATCTCCTTGCGGGTCCCCAGCTCGACGGCGTTGCCCAGATACATCACCAGCACCCGATCGGAGATATGCTTGACCACAGACAGGTCGTGGGCGATGAAGATGAGCGACAGCCCCATCTCCTTTTGCAGGGATTTGAGCAGGTTGACCACCTGCGCCTGAATGGAGACGTCAAGCGCCGACACCGGCTCGTCGCAGATGATCATCTTGGGCTCGAGGATCAGCGCCCGGGCAATCCCGATCCGCTGGCACTGGCCGCCGGAGAACTCGTGCGGATAGCGGTTGACCAGGTTGGGCAAGAGCCCCACCTTGCTCATCATGGCGCGCACCTTCTCCTTCACCTCTTCCCGTGGCAGGTTGGGATAGAAGGTGATGAGCGGCTCGGCGATGATGTCGCCGATGGTCATGCGCGGGTTCAGAGAAGCCAGCGGGTCCTGGAAGATCATCTGGATCTCTTTGCGCTTCTCGCGCAGGGCATTCTGATCGAGCTTGGTAAGATCGTCACCCAGCCACACCACCTTGCCATCGGTGGCCGGTACCAGACCGATGATGGCGCGGGCAAAGGTCGATTTGCCGCAGCCGGACTCCCCCACCACACCAAGGGTTTCCCCCTCATAGAGACGCAAGGTCACCCCATCGACCGCCTTGAGATCGGACGGTTTGGCCCAGGGCCACGCCTTGCCACTCTTGATACTGAAGTGGACCTTGAGGTCAGACACTTCCAACAGCAATTTTTTGTCGGCACCCATTTAGTTGGCCCCCTTGTTCATGGCATCCGAAACCCAGTGGCAAGCCCGCTCCCGGCCGTCGTTGAACGGGGTCAGGATCGGTGACTGCTGGCCGCAAATCTCGCTGACCCGGTGGCAACGCTCCTGGAAGGGGCAACCGGTCGGCAGACGCAGCAGGTTGGGCGGATTGCCCGGGATGGTGGGCAACACTTCCCCTTCGGTATCGAGACGGGGAATGGCGCGCAGCAGGCCTTCGGTGTAGGGGTGGCTCGGGCGATAGAAGATATCGTCTACCTTGCCGTACTCCATGGTACGACCGGCATACATCACCAGCACCTTGTTGCAGATACCGGCGACCACGCCAAGGTCATGGGTGATCATGATGATGGCGGTGTTGAACTCGCGCTTGAGCTCATTCATCAGGGTCATGATCTGGGCCTGCACGGTCACGTCGAGCGCGGTGGTCGGCTCATCGGCGATCAGCAGTTGCGGCCGGCAGAGCAGTGCCATGGCGATCATCACCCGCTGACGCATGCCGCCGGAGAACTCGTGGGGATACATCCCCATCCGCTTGCGTGCTTCGGGAATTTTGACCGCATCGAGCATCCGTACCGACTCTTCGAACGCTTCCGCCTTGCTCACCCCTTTGTGCAGCATCAGCACTTCCATCAGCTGATCCTGCACCTTCATGTAGGGGTTGAGAGAGGTCATGGGGTCCTGGAAGATCATGGCGATCTTCTCCGAGCGGATCTTGTTGAGCTTGGACTCCGGCAGGTTGAGGATCTCTTCGCCCTGAAACTTGGCGGAACCGGTAATAATGCCGTTTTTGGCCAGCAGCCCCATGATGGCAAAGGCCGTCTGGGATTTGCCGGAGCCGGACTCGCCGACGATCCCCAGGGTTTCACCCGCAGAGAGAGAAAAGTTGAGGTCGTTGACCGCCACCACATTGCCGTCCGGGGTCTTGAACTCGACCCGCAGATCTTTCACATCCAGTAACTTCATATAAAAACTCCTTATCGATCTTTCGTGATGCTTTCCTGTCGACCCGATGCTCGATTAACGATCTTTCGGATCGAGGGCGTCACGCAGACCATCCCCGAGGAAGTTGAAGCAAAACAGGGTCACCACCATAAAGCAGGCGGGGAACAACAGTTGCCAGATGGCCACTTCCATCGACTTGGAGCCTTCATCCAGCAGGGCACCCCAGCTGGTCATCGGTTCCTGAACCCCAAGGCCCAGGAAACTCAGGAAGGATTCAAACATGATCATCCCCGGCACCAGCAAGGTGGCGTAGACGGCCACGATACCGAGTACGTTCGGTACGATGTGACGGGTGATGATCTTCCACTTGGAGACGCCACAGACGTGGGCTGCCTCGATAAACTCCTTGCTCTTGAGGCTCAGGGTCTGGCCGCGCACGATACGCGCCATGTCGAGCCAGCTCACCGCCCCGATGGCGATAAAGATGAGTGCCAGATTGCGGCCAAAGAAGGTGACTAGCATGATGACAAAGAACATGAAGGGGAAGGCGTTGAGGATCTCCAGTACCCGCATCATCAGGCTGTCGACCCGCCCGCCGATAAAACCGGAGGCAGCGCCATACAAAGTACCGATGATGACCGCCACCATGGCGCCCATGATGCCGACCATCAGGGAGATGCGACCGCCCAGCAGGGTGCGCACGAACAGATCGCGCCCCAGACTGTCGGTTCCGAAGTAGTGACCCGCTTCCATATCGGGCGGCGACTGCATGGCGCCCCAGTCCGGATCGTCAAAGGTGTATTGGGACAGATGGGGGCCAAAGATGACCGCCAGACCGATGATGGTCAGAATGATCAGGCTGGTCAGGGCCGCCTTGTTGCGCAGGAAACGGCGACGGGCATCCTTCCACAGGGAGCGTCCCTCCACCACTTCCACTTTTTGCGCGAACGCCTCGACGGCATCGCGTTTTTCAGTTGAAACAACCATGATGAACTCCCAAATTAGTAACGGATCTTGGGATCGATAAAGGCGTAGAGAATATCGACCACAGCGTTAAAGGTGATGGTGAGGGCGCCGACCAGAATGGTCAGACCGAGCACCATGGAGTAATCACGGTTAAGGGCACCGTTGACGAACAGCTGACCGATCCCCGGCAGGCCGAAGATGGTCTCGATCACCACGGAACCTGTGATGATGCCGACAAAGGCCGGGCCCAGATAGGAGACCACTGGCAGCATGGCCGGACGCAGCGCGTGTTTCAGGATGATGTGGCGCAGCGGCAAGCCCTTGGCACGGGCGGTACGGATGAAGTTGGAGTTCATGGTCTCGATCATGCTGCCCCGCATGATCCGCGAGATGGCAGAGATGTAGTACATCATCATGCCGAACACCGGCAGCACCATAAACTGGATGCCACCACCCTGCCATCCACCGGCAGGGAACCAACCCAGATGAATACTGAAAAACAGCACCAGCAAGGGCGCCAGCACAAAGCCCGGGATCACCACCCCGGCCATGGCCGACGACATCAGTAGATAGTCGATGATGGTGTTCTGTTTCAGTGCCGCTATGGTGCCGAAGGTGACCCCCAGCAGCACGGCGAAGAAGAAGGCCGTGGTCCCGATCTTGGCGGAAACAGGCAGCGCCTGACTCACCAGATCATTGACGGTGAAATCTTTGTATTTGAAAGAGGGGCCCAAATCACCCTGCACCAGGTTGCCCAGGTAGGTGAGATATTGCATGCCAATGGGTTTGTCGAGCCCATATTTGGCCTCGATGTTGGCGATGACTTCGGGGGGCAGTGAACGCTCGCTGGTAAAGGGGTTACCCGGGGCGAAACGCATCATGAAGAAAGAGACGGTGATCAAGACCAGCAGAGTCGGGATCGCTTCCAATAGCCGTTTAAAAATGAATTTCAACATAGACATTTCCTGTCCTGTACTGCTTCCAAAGGGTCGCGGTTGTAATAAAGGCCCGCCGTCCGGCGGGCCCTGCTTGTTATGCGACTTGTTGATTTAAATCAGTGAGCAATGATGTACATATCTTTGCTGTAGAGGTTATCCAGCGGGTTGGCCGGGTAACCGCCTACATAGGGTTTGACCATACGGGCAGTCACGTACTGGTAGATGGGGGCAATCGGCATGTCCTTGGCCAGGATCTCTTCAGCCTGGACGTAGAGCTTGTTGCGGGCAGCCACATCGACCTGATCACGGGACGAATCCATCAGCTTGTCGAACTCCGGATTGGAGTACTTGCCGTCGTTGTTGCCGTGGGTGGTCTGCATCAGATCCAGCATGGAGGAGGCTTCGTTGTAGTCGGCGATCCAGCCGGCACGACCTACGTCAAACTGACCCTGTTTCTTGGTTTCCAGGTAAGTTTTCCACTCCTGGTTGACCAGGCTCACCTGCACGCCCAGCTTCTTCCACATGGAGGCAACGGCCACAGCCACTTTCTTGTGGTTGTCGTCGGTGTTATAGAGCAGCTCGAACTTCAGCGGTTTGCTGGCATCGAAACCGGCCTCTTGCAGCAGCGCCTTGGCCTTGGCATCACGCTCGGCCTGGGTCATCTTCGACCACTCGGGGGCGACCGGCTTGAAGCCATCGACGAAGTCCGGCACCAGGGTGTAACCGGGCGTCTGACCCTGACCCATCACCTTGTCGGCGATCACGTCGCGATCGATGGCATAGGAGAGCGCAGTACGGACACGCACATCGTCAAACGGCTTCTTCTTGACGTTGTACTGGTAGTAGTAAGTACCAACATAACCGGTCACTTTCAGCTCGTCCGGCTTCTCTTTCTTCATCTGCTTGAAGCGCTCGATGGGCATCTGATAGGTGATGTCCACTTCGCCCGCCAGATAGCGGCTCAGGTCAGCGTTGGTAGACTGGATGGGCAGATAGACCACCTTGTTGATGACGGTCTTGCCATCGTTCCAGTAGTGCTTGTTGCGCTCCACTTCGACGCGCTCGTTCACCACCCAGTTCTTCAGGGTATAGGCACCGTTGGATACCATATTTTCCGGCTGGGTCCACTTGTCACCGAACTTCTCGATCACCTTCTTCGGTACCGGATAGGTGGTGGTGTGGGAGAGCATGCTGACGAAGTAAGGGATCGCTTTCTCGAGCTGCACTTCGAAGGTGTAGTCGTCGGTCGCCTTCACGCCCAGCGTATCAGCCGGCTTTTTACCTGCGATGATCTCGGAGGCATTGGCAATGGTCGGGATCTCCAGATACCAGGAGTAAGGAGAGGCGGTTTTCGGATCAACGGCACGCTGGAAAGCAAAAACGAAATCGTGGGCAGTGACCGGGTCACCGTTGGACCACTTGGCATCTTTGCGCAGGTGGAAGACGTAGTGCTTGTTATCCTTGGTTTCCCAGGATTCAGCCACAGCCGGGAGAATTTCCCCTTTCGGGCCGGATGCAACGAGACCTTCGAACAGGTCGCGCAGGATATTGGATTCGACCGTTCCTTCGGTCTTGTGCGGGTCAAGGGTCGCAGGCTCGGAGCCGTTGCCTTTTACCAGTTGCTGGACTTCAGCCAGCTTGGTTCCCGCCGGAACATCGGCAGCCTGAGCCACATTGACGCCACCAAACAGTGCAGCCACCAGCAATGTGTTAATCATTGTTTTTTTATGAGTCATTTCCCTACTCCAACAAGAACATTCCATGCGTTTTTTAAAGTGACGGGGTTAAAACCCGCTCCCAGCATAATTCCCTGCCAATTCCGATAATGCAACAGATATTGTCAGGGTAATCGTCATTTTCTGGTCAAAAAATCAGCTGAGGTACGCTTTTTCAGTATTAAAACACCGGTAAAGCGCTCATTTTTCACACAAACGACCGATTCTAGAAAAGACCGGGCAAAAAGCAACCAATAAAAAGCCGGTCACGAGGACCGGCTTTCATAAAGCGGAGCTGGCTCACATCAGGCTGGGGAAAACCCCCTTGATACCGGCCACCATGATCTCGATACCCAGCGACATCATGATAAGACCCATGATACGGGTCACCACGTTGATGCCGGTGTTGCCCATGATCTTGAACAGCAGCGGCGCGGCGCGGAAGATGAGCCAGGAGCAGAAAGAGAAGACCACGACAACCACTGACATGCCGAGCAGCTGCTGCCAGTGGCTCTGGCTGGCATAGACAATCACCGAGGAGATAGCACCGGGGCCCGCCATCAGCGGCAGCGCCAACGGCACCACGGCGATAGACTCGCGCACCGCCAGTTCACCCTTCTCCTGTTTGTTGTGCTTCACCTCGCCCAGCTTGCCCTGCAGCATCGACCAGGCAATCAGGGTAATCAGCGACCCACCGGCGATCCGGAACGATGCCAGCGAGATGCCAAACCCATCGAGGATCAGCTGCCCCATATACATGGAGACCAGCAGGATCACCATCACCGCGATATTGGCGGTGGTATTGGTTTTCATCCGCTCGGCCTGGGTATGGTGGCTGGTCAGGCTGACAAACACCGGCAACAAACCAAGCGGGTTGATAATTGCGAACAAACCGACAAAAAACTTCAGATACAACGAGACGTCAATTGCTGCCATAGGCGCCTTCCAATAGAGTTTCGGGCCCAGCGGGCCAGTCCATTAATTTCGTGCGTAAATTTACATCATAGCCAGAGCGGGCACCAATCAAATAATCTCACCATTTTGAGGGTTTTTTAGTTAGTTCATCTAATGCATCCGCGCTAACTGGCATAAACCGATGCCAAAAGCCCTTTCTACCGCCCGACACGCGTTAGAAAAGTGAGCGCAAGCCTGCTTAATCATGACCAGAGAGTCCGACGGTGACTGACCGAATGACCAAGCGACTCGAGAGGATCCAGGCTTTGCCTTCCCACTATTTCAGGCCAGACATTACTTCATTGACTCGGCAAGAGAGCCACAATGCAAAAACCGGGAAAGGGGGCAGAAATAGCCCCCTTGGGGAATAAAGCGGATTAGTCATGGATTAAAACAACAATCATTTTTGCAACAAACGCTGGAATAAAGTGCGTTTGTCGGTGATTTTGAAACCAATTCACTCATATTTGCTAACCTATACCGCCAAAATAGCTCTGTAATACTATGGCCTAGTGCAATTAACCACTTGATAAATGTGGTTTATTGCTCTGCATTAACAAGTCTCTCACCTTTCCCTTTGATGCACATTCCGATAACATCAGTCAAACAAGGATTGTGAAATAAAATTTCTTTTGTTCTTTTGTTACACATGATCCAGATCAAGTTTTTCTGAGTCAGCCCCGCTCTATAATCGACTCAGAAAGCGATTTAGTAAGGCATGTGAAAAAGCTGTTGCAACGATACCGTCTTGACAGGGCGACTATAATTGCCGGGCATTGCCAACGTCTTACTAAACAGTTTTCAAATAATCAGGAGATAAACATGGCAGTAACCAATTTGGCTGAACTGGATGCACTGGTCGCCCGCGTTAAGGAAGCCCAGCGTGAATTCGCCAGCTTCTCTCAAGAGCAGGTAGACAAGATCTTCCGTGCCGCCGCCCTGGCCGCCAACAACGCCCGTATCCCCCTCGCCCAGATGGCCGTGGAAGAATCCGGTATGGGTATCATCGAAGACAAGGTTATCAAGAACCACTTCGCCTCCGAATACATCTACAACAAGTACAAAGACGAGAAGACCTGCGGCATTCTGAGCGAAGATGATCAGATGGGCACCATCACCATCGCCGAGCCGGTAGGTATCATTTGTGGTATCGTTCCGACCACCAACCCGACCTCCACTGCGATCTTCAAATCCATGATCGCACTCAAGACCCGCAACGCCATCATCTTCTCCCCGCACCCCCGTGCCAAGAACTCCACCAATACCGCTGCCAAACTGGTACTGGATGCAGCTGTTGCAGCTGGTGCACCGAAAGACATCATCGGCTGGATCGACCAACCGTCTGTTGAGCTCTCCAACGCCCTGATGAAGCACGAAGACATCAACCTGATCCTGGCCACCGGTGGCCCGGGCATGGTGAAAGCAGCCTACTCCTCCGGTAAGCCTGCTATCGGTGTGGGTGCCGGTAACGTACCTATCGTTATCGACGAAACCGCCGACGTGAAGCGTGCCGTTGCCTCCATTCTGATGTCCAAGACTTTCGATAACGGCGTGGTCTGTGCTTCCGAGCAGGCAGTCATCGTTGTTGATGCCATCTACGACCAGGTTAAAGAGCGCTTTGCATCCCACAAGGGCCACGTGCTCTCCAAAGAAGATGCTGACAAGGTACGTAAAGTCATCCTGATCAACGGTGCCCTGAACGCCAACATCGTTGGCCAGCCAGCCACCAAGATTGCCGAGATGGCAGGCGTGACTGTGCCGGCTGATACCAAGATCCTGATCGGTGAAGGCGTCAAGCTGTGTGCAGAAGATGAGTTTGCTCACGAGAAATTGTCCCCGCTGCTCGGTATGTTCCGTGCAAGCAGCTTCGAAAACGCTGTTGATATGGCCTGTGACATGGTCAACATCGGTGGTATCGGCCACACCTCCGGTCTGTACACCGACCAGGACCGCAACGCTGACCGCATCAAGTACTTCGGCGACAAGATGAAGACCGCGCGTATCCTGATCAACACTCCGTCTACCCAAGGCGGTATCGGTGACCTGTACAACTTCGCAATGGCACCGTCCCTGACCCTGGGTTGCGGCTCCTGGAGCGGTAACTCCATCTCCGAAAACGTGGGTCCGAAGCACCTGATCAACAAGAAGACAGTCGCAAAACGGGCAGAAAACATGCTGTGGCACAAACTTCCGAAATCCATCTACTTCCGTCGTGGTTCCCTGCCGATCGCTCTGAGCGACCTGGAAGGTAAAAAGCGTGCCATGGTCGTAACTGACCGCTTCCTGTTCAACAACGGCTACGCCGATGAACTGGTCAGCCTGCTGAAAGCACAGAATATGGAAGTGGAAGTGTTCTACGAAGTAGAAGCTGACCCGACCCTGGCTGTGGTTCGCAAGGGTGCCGAGATGGCCAACTCCTTCAAACCGGACGTTATCCTGGCGCTGGGCGGTGGTTCACCGATGGATGCCGCCAAGATCATGTGGGTGATGTACGAACACCCGAACACTGCGTTCGAAGATCTGGCCATGCGCTTCATGGATATCCGCAAGCGTATCTACAAGTTCCCGAAAATGGGCGTGAAGGCCGAACTGGTCTGTATCACCACCACTTCCGGTACCGGCTCTGAAGTCACTCCGTTTGCAGTAGTAACCGATGAAGTGTCTGGTCAGAAGTATCCGCTGGCTGACTACGAGCTGACCCCGAACATGGCCATCGTTGATGCCAACCTGGTTATGGGTATGCCGAAGTCCCTGTGTGCCTTCGGTGGTATCGATGCCGTGACTCACGCCATGGAAGCCTATGTTTCCGTACTGGCTAACGAGTACTCCGACGGCCAGGCACTGCAAGCCCTGAAAATGCTGAAAGAGTACCTGCCGTCCAGCTACCAGAACGGTGCCAACGACCCGATCGCTCGTGAGAAGGTGCACAATGCTGCCACCATCGCCGGTATCGCGTTCGCCAACGCCTTCCTGGGTGTGTGCCACTCCATGGCTCACAAACTGGGTGCCGAGTTCCACATTCCGCACGGTCTGGCTAACGCCCTGCTGATCAGCAACGTCATCCGCTACAACGCGAACGACAACCCGACCAAGCAGACTGCGTTCTCCCAGTACGACCGCCCGCAGGCTCGTCGTCGTTACGCCGAAGTCGCTGACCACCTGGGTCTGACTGCTGCCGGTGACCGCACCGCCGCCAAGATCGAGAAGCTGCTGACCTGGCTGGACGAGCTGAAGGCTACCTTGGGTATCCCGGCCTCTATCCGCGAAGCTGGCGTGACTGAAGCTGACTTCCTGGCCAAGGTTGACCAGCTGGCTATCGAAGCTTTCGATGACCAGTGCACCGGCGCCAACCCGCGCTACCCGCTGATCAGCGAGCTGAAGCAGGTTCTGCTGGACTCCTACTACGGTCGTCCGTTCACCGAAGCCGCTCCGGTAACTGCTGCCCCGGTTGAAGCCAAGGTTGAAGGCAAGAAGAAATCCAAGGCCTGATAACCAGCCCTGAGATAACAAGCCCGCGCACTGCGCGGGCTTTTTTTATCTGCCACTTATCACAGAGCTCCTCTCTCCAGCCGATTGCGGTAGTGCAGCCCCTAACTTCCCAACCAACCAACTGGCCCCAGCCAATCCGTTATCGACATCCCAACCTGTGACTCTATATTGATGGGCACCTGTGATAACAAGAGCACGCCCCATCACCTCCTCTCCCCTACCCGCAAAGCAATTACCCTGACGGGCAGATGTGAGCAGCCAACGCCATCTCAAGAGCTAAAGGCGTGATAAACAGGATAAGCGGAGCCTCGCTAACGCAACGCAGCAGAACTGCCGACTGGCGTACGTGCAGGGCCAACCGACTGACAGGGACAGAGCAATGATAATGCGCAGAGAAAGCGGGAAAGATTGTCAGTGAAGAGAGTTGCAGCACCGGTTGCTCAACCGACACATCAGCAGTTGCCACGATGCAAAGATAAAAAAATGGCAGCCATCTGGCTGCCATTGGGAGAGCACGATTCAGCGATCAGAGGGTCGCAGCGACCTCATCGGAGATGGAGCCGTTGTGGTAAACCTCTTGCACGTCGTCCAGATCTTCCAGCATGTCGATCAGACGCATCAGCTTGGGTGCAGTCTCGGCATCCAGCTCCGCTTCGGTGGAGGGGATCATGGTCACTTCGGCGCTCTGGGCCTTGAAGCCGGCAGCTTCCAGACCGTCCAGCACGGTACCGAAGTCGTTCGGGGTGGTGTACACCTCGATGGTGCCATCCTCTTCAGTGACCACGTCATCGGCGCCCGCTTCCAGCGCGGCATCCATCAGGGCATCTTCGTCCACCCCCACGAAGGTCAGCAGACCTTTCTTGCTGAACAGATAGGCAACGGAGCCGTCGGTGCCCAGGTTGCCACCGCACTTGCTGAAGGCGTGACGCACTTCGGCTACGGTACGGTTACGGTTGTCGGTCAGGCACTCTACCATCACGGCAGAACCAGCCGGGCCGTAACCTTCGTATACGATGGTCTCGAGCTGTTCGCCATCGCCACCACCGGCGCCACGCTGAATGGCACGGTTGATGGTGTCGCGGGTCATGTTGTTGGTCAGGGCGGCAGTCACCGCAGCACGCAGACGCGGGTTGTTGGCCGGATCGGCATCACCCAGACGCGCGGAGGTAGTGATTTCGCGGATCAACTTGGTGAAGATCTTGCCACGCTTGGCGTCCTGAGCGGCCTTGCGGTGTTTGATGTTGGCCCATTTACTGTGACCTGCCATAGAGACTCTCCGTTATTTTTTAAATGTCAGTAACACTGATCATGACTAACCCAAGGGAAACACAGAGGCCGCACGGCGGCGGCCTCCGGTGCCGGTATCGGCTTACTCGTCGCCCTTGACGGTGGTTGCAATCGCCAGCTCACCCAGTTGGGCGGCATTGGCAAGGCTGGGGGCGTCTGTCATCAGACAGGCAGCCGCGGTCGTTTTCGGGAAGGCGATGACGTCCCGAATGTTTTCGGTGCCGGTCAGCAGCATGCTGAGACGGTCCAGACCGAAGGCCAGACCGGCGTGCGGCGGGGTGCCGTACTTCAGGGCATCCAGCAGGAAGCCAAACTTCAGACGCTGCTCGGCCGGGGTGATACCCAGGATATCGAACACGGTGGATTGCATCTCGCTGTTGTGGATACGGACAGAGCCACCACCCACTTCGTAGCCGTTGATCACCATGTCGTAAGCGTTGGCGTAAGCACCCACAGGGTTGGCTTTCAGCTCGGCCGGGCTCATGTTGCTCGGCGCGGTGAACGGGTGGTGCATGGCGGCCAGACCACCTTCACCATCTTCCTCGAACATCGGGAAGTCGATGACCCACAGCGGCTTCCAGCTGTTCTCCAGCAGACCCAGATCACGGCCCACTTTCAGACGCAGGGAGCCCATTGCATCGCAAACCACTTTCTTGCTGTCAGCGCCAAAGAAGATGATGTCGCCGTCGGCAGCGCCGGTACGAGCCAGGATCTCGCGCACGATGGCGTCAGAGAGGAACTTGGCAACCGGAGACTGCACGCCTTCGATACCATTGGCCGCTTCGTTGACCTTCATCCAGGCCAGGCCCTTGGCACCGTAGATGCCGACAAACTTGGTGTACTCATCGATCTGCTTGCGAGAGAGCTCGGCACCACCCGGGACTTTCAGGGCAGCCACACGGCCTTTCGGATCGTTGGCGGGGCCCGCGAACACGGCGAACTCGACAGCAGTCAGCAGATCAGCCACATCGACCAGCTCCATTGGCAGACGCAGGTCCGGCTTGTCGGAGCCGTAGCGACGCATGGCTTCGTCGAAGGTCATGATCGGGAAGTCGCCCAGATCCACGTTCAGGATGTGCAGCCACAGTTTGCGGATCATCTCTTCCATCACTTCACGCACCTGCGGCGCGGTCATGAAGGAGGTCTCCACGTCGATCTGGGTGAATTCCGGCTGGCGGTCGGCACGCAGGTCTTCGTCACGGAAGCACTTGACGATCTGGTAGTAGCGATCGAAGCCGGACATCATCAGCAGCTGCTTGAACAGCTGGGGTGATTGCGGCAGAGCGTAGAACTTGCCCTTGTGCACGCGGCTCGGCACCAGATAGTCACGGGCACCTTCCGGGGTGGCCTTGGTCAGCATCGGGGTCTCGATATCGAGGAAGCCGTGCTCGTCCATGAAGCGGCGTACGAAGGCGCTGGCCTTGGCACGGGTCTTCAGGTACTTGGCCATCTCGGGACGACGCAGATCCAGGTAGCGATACTTGAGGCTGATTTCTTCGCTGTTGACCTGATTGAAGTCCAGCGGCAGCGGCTCGGCACGGTTGATAATATTGAGTTCGTGGGCGAACACTTCGATGGCGCCAGTGGCCATGTCGCTGTTGCGCTGGGACTCGGGACGGGTGCGCACCACGCCGGTCACCTGGATGCAGAACTCGCCGCGCAGCTCGGAGGCCAGGGCGAACGCGTCCGGTTTGTCCGGATCGAAGAACACCTGAACGATCCCTTCCCGGTCGCGCATATCGATAAAGATCAGACCGCCGAGATCACGACGACGATGAACCCAACCGCACAATGTAATGGTCTGCCCTGCATGGGCCTCATTGACCTGTCCGCAATAGATAGAGCGCATGGACTTCTTCCTTCGAAATTGTAGAGAGACGGTTAACCTTGGGCCGCCGGGCACGACTGGCAAGCACCGTCTGTCTCACAGCTGGCCAGATTCTTTTTCTTACCCGGTTTGAAATCAGTCTCGTACCATCCGGTTCCCTTGAGCCGGAAGCCTGCCGCCGATATCAGCTTGACCAGATTCGGCTTGCTACAGGCCGGACAGTCGGTCAGGGGGGCATCGGAAAGCTTTTGCAGTTTTGCCAATTCATGGCCACAGACGTCGCAACGATATTCGTAGATAGGCATGGGTCACAAGAAATTGAAAAACAAAAGGGCTGGCATTATAGAGGAAAACCCCCTTTTGGGTAAAATGGCCAGCAGCCTCCTTTCGCCAGTTTTTTGCACTCGATGGCAAAAAGCGGGCAAAAAATCGGCACGAATGCACCAAGAGCGAAGAGAATAGCCATCATGAGCCTCTATTTGGGCCTGCCACAGTGGTCCCACCCCAGCTGGCCCGGCCAGTTGCTGGGCCTTGGCGCCAAGCCTGCCGAACACCTCGCCCACTACGCCACCGTGTTCAATTCGGTGGAGGGCAATACCACCTTCTACGCCCTGCCGACCCCCGATACGGTACAGCGCTGGGCCGATGCGGTGCCCGATCACTTTCGTTTCAACTTCAAATTTCCGCAAACCATCAGCCACCAGAGCGATCTGGTGAGCGCAGACAAACAAGTCGCCGACTTTATTCGCCTGCTCGCCCCGCTGCACGACAAGCTGGGGCTGCTCACCCTGCAGTTGCCCGCCCGTTTCGGGCCACAGGGGCTGGCCAGACTAGCGGCCTTTATCGAGCGGCTGCCGCGGGCGTTTCGCTACGCCCTCGAGGTGCGTCACCCCGACTTTTTCGCCAAGGGGGAGGCCGAGCGGGCCTTGAACCGGCTGCTGATGGAACAGGGTGTGAACCGGGTGATGCTCGACAGCCGGCCACTCTTCTCGGTACCAGCAACCACGCCAGCCCTTGTCGATGCCCAGGGCAAGAAACCGCGCCTGCCGGTGCATCTGCTGGCCACCGCCAACGCCCCCATGGTGCGCTTTATCGGCCTGCCGGACCCGGCGGCCAATCACCCCTTCCTGCCCAGCTGGCTCCCCCACTGGCGCCAGTGGCTTTCCGAGGGCAAGGATCTCTACCTCTATATACATACTGCCGACAACGCCCAGGCACCTGAGCTGGCCCGCCAGATCACCCGCTTGCTGGAGCAGGAGATGGCCCCCTGGCCAGGGGAAAACGATCGCGCACGGCAGGGAGTGCTGCGCTTTTAGCCAACCCATTCTGCGGCCATCGTTTCGCTGCAAAAAAAGTGCTTTTTTGTGGCGTGGCAAGCCCTGGCGTCAAGACAAACGGCCATCAATCCTCTACACTACCGCCCCAAGTAAGGGTTCGGAACATGGCCCGTACGAACAGGACAGGTCCAAAGGATTTCACGACCAGCCACCCCGTTCGTAAACAGGTGATAAATCTACTCTGATGGGTGTCACCCAACGACTCAATTGAACAATACAGCCGGGTGATGTCCCGACTGTCAGGTTGCGCCAGCATGCATACCAAAGATCAAATTTTTGCCGCCCCGATCGCCCGATTGGGAGATTTCTGTTTTGACGAACAGGTCGTCGACGTATTTCCCGATATGATCCAGCGCTCGGTGCCGGGTTACAGCAACATCATCTCCGCCATCGGCATGATGGCCGCCCGCTACGCCCAACCCGAGAGCCGACTCTATGATCTCGGCTGCTCACTGGGCGCCGCGACCCAGGCGATGCGTCGCCATGTCAGCCAGCCCGGCTGCCGCATCACCGCGGTGGATCTCTCCCATCCGATGATCGAGCGCGCCCGCGCCCACCTCTCCGGTTTCAAATCCGAGGTGCCGGTGGAGCTGGTGGAAGCAGATATCTGCGACATCGAGATCGAGAACGCCTCCGTGGTGGTGCTCAACTTCACCCTGCAATTTGTCGAGCCAGAAAAACGGGCCGCCCTGATCCAGCGCATTCATGATGGTCTGCGCCCGGGCGGGATCCTGATCCTGAGCGAAAAGTTCCGCTTCGAAGATGAACCGGTCAACGAGCTGCTCATCGATCTGCATCTCGACTTCAAGCGGGCCAATGGCTACAGCGAGCTGGAGATCAGCCAGAAACGCACTGCCCTTGAGAACGTGATGCGCACCGACAGCCTGCCGGTGCATCAGGCCCGTCTGCGGGATGCCGGTTTCGTCCATCAGGATCTCTGGTTCCAGTGTTTCAACTTCGGCTCCATGATTGCCATCAAATCCAGCGACGCCCAGCCATGATCGACTTTGCCAATTTCTATCAACTGATTGCCAAAAACCGGCTGAGCCACTGGCTGCATACCCTGCCCGCCCAGCTGCACGCCTGGCAACATGACAACCAGCATGGCGACCTGCCGCGCTGGAACCGCGCCCTCAACAAGCTGCCGGTGGTCTCCCCCGGCAACGTCGAGCTGAAAAGCCGGGTCGAGATTGGCTCGGCCGAGAGCCTTGGCGAAGGGGAGCGCAAGAAGGTCGAGAGCCTGCTGCGCCACTTCATGCCCTGGCGCAAGGGGCCGTTCACCGTGCACGGCATCCATATCGATACCGAGTGGCGCTCTGACTGGAAGTGGGATCGGGTGCTGCCCCATATCAGCCCGCTCGAAGGCCGTTACGTGCTGGATGTGGGTTGCGGCAGCGGCTACCACCTCTGGCGCATGGTGGGTGAAGGGGCTCGGCTTGCAGTCGGCATCGACCCTAGCCCGCTGTTCCTCTGCCAGTTCGAGGCCATTCGCCACTTCGCAGGCAATGATCAGCGCGCCCACCTGCTGCCGCTCGGTATTCAGGAGCTGCCGGAGCTGCGTGCCTTTGATACCGTCTTCTCCATGGGGGTGCTCTATCACCGCAAATCCCCCATCGAGCACATCGAGCAGCTGCGCAATCAATTGAAAGATGATGGCGAGCTGGTGCTGGAGACCCTGGTGATCGATGGCGGGGTCAACGACGTGCTGATGCCCACCGACCGCTACGGCAAGATGCGCAACGTCTGGTTTATTCCTTCAAGCCGCGCCCTCAAGCTGTGGGTCGAGCGCTGCGGCTTCACCGATGTGCGGATAGTAGACGAGAATATGACCAGCACCGACGAACAGCGTCGTACCGACTGGATGATTAATGAATCCCTGAGTGACTATCTGGATCCAGACAATCCGGCACTCACGGTAGAAGGACACCCGGCGCCGAAACGTGCCGTACTGATTGCCCGCAAGGCCAAAGACTAGCCGATGGCGATTCAGGAAGTTACACTGACCCAATTCCAGGAAGCACAGTTAAATGAATGACATGAAAAGCAAATTAAAAGGAATGACCCTGCTCTCCCTGCTTAGTCTCGGCGGGTGTGTCAATATGGAAAAAGCGCCTCAGGTCCCTGCTCTGACGCTGGCCGAGCTTCGTAGCGAGCTGAGCCAGAGCGAGCAACGCCTGCAAACATCCATGGAACAGCAACAGAAGCAGTATGTGCAGCAACAGCACCTGCTGGTTCAGCTCAACACAGATGTCACCAATATGAAAGAGTCCGTCAAGCAAGTAGACCACAAGCTCGCCACCCTCCCCTCCGAGCCGCCCAAGCCGATGGCCATCCCCACCGAGAAGTGCCCGGCCCCCAATCAGGGTCACACCATCGATGGCAAGCTGATGGTCGGTGAAGCCGAGTGGATCTGGGTTGATGCGGCCAACGACGCCTTCCAGGCGCGGGTCGATACCGGTGCGACCACCTCCTCCATCAGTGCGCAGGAGATCACCATTTTCGAGCGCAACGGCAAAAACTGGGTGCGCTTCTTCCTGAGCCATCAGGAAGTAGACGACAAGATCCAGATCGAAGCGCCGCTGGTACGCCATGTACGGGTGCGTCAGGCCTCTGCCGACGATCTGGACCGCCGTCCGGTAGTGCGTCTGGCCGTGCGCATTGGCGACATGACCGAGAAAGCCGAATTTACCCTGAAAGACCGTAGCGACATGACCTTCCCTGTGCTGCTGGGTCGCGAATTTTTGAAAGACATCGCCGTGGTTGATGTGGCCCGCGAATATATCCAACCCAAACCCAAGCTCAAGGATGTGAAATAATCCATGGTTTCCCGTAAGCCGTTCTATTTGCTGGTAGCCCTGCTGTACATTGTCGGCCTGGGGATGACGATCTATCACCATATCGCGTTGGATGTACCGCTGACGCCCGGTGAAAAGCGCCAGATCTGGTCCATCGAAGCCAAGCTGGAGTTCGAGGCGACCGGTGAGCCGGTGATCGCCTCTCTGGCCATTCCGGGCACCCAGCCCGGTTTCACCCTGATGAACGAGAACGCCGCCAGCCCCGGCTACGGCCTCTCCTTCGTCGAGAAAGATGGCGATGCCCGCGCCGAGTGGTCCATCCGCACCGCCTCCGGCCGTCAGGAGCTCTACTACCGCGTCGACATGATGGCGGATGCCCATGCCAAACCGGCCGCCAATCCGCAGCCGCCCGCCATCGAGAAGC
This sequence comes from Aeromonas sp. s12, assembly GCF_040907925.1. Classification (NCBI taxonomy): domain Bacteria; kingdom Pseudomonadati; phylum Pseudomonadota; class Gammaproteobacteria; order Aeromonadales; family Aeromonadaceae; genus Aeromonas; species Aeromonas sp. s12. Next base: position 287,278 of record NZ_JBFOCT010000014.1, read on the forward strand.
AGATCGAGAGTGAGCCTTATGCCACCGCGATGAAGCAGATCCTCGAGCGGGCACAGGAGCGCTCTGCCGACGGCTACACTCTGACTCGCGAGATCATCAAGGAGATCGAGAAGCAGGAGCAGAACGCCGAGCTGCTGAAAAAGCACAAGAGCCGCGCCAACCTGATCGCCGAGCTGCTCAACAATGCTGACGTCCCCACCCGCGTGGTGCATGCCCTGAATCTGGAAGATGGCCGCCGTCGTCAGGAGCTGGTGGATTACCTGCAGGTATTCAACAGCCCGACCGACTACAAGCTGTTCAACCCGCAAACCGGTGAACAGGGTCGTCCGGCCAACCTGCTGCTGTGGGAATACAACTCCGGCGCCCTGCTGGACGTGACCGGTGGTCACAACTCCCGGGTCAGCTTCTCGATGATCGAACAGGAACAGCCGGTCAGCGTGGCACTGGCGCAGAAGTTCGAAAAATCAGAGATGATGAACTTCTCCATCCACAGCCTGCCACTGGAAGAGCAGACCCTGTTCAAGGGCTTGCTGCTGATCCCGATCGGCGTGCTGATGGTGGTGTTCCTGCGGGTGCTGGTGGGGATCAAGACCTCCGGTACCTTTATGCCGGTGCTGATCGCGGTCGCCTTTATCCAGACCTCGCTGGTCACCGGTCTCATCGGCTTCCTGCTGATCGTCGGCACCGGTCTCATCATTCGCTCCTATCTGTCTCGGCTTAACCTGCTGCTGGTCGCCCGAATATCGGCCATCATCATCATGGTTATCTCGATGATCGGCATCTTCTCCGCGTTCGCCTTCAAGCTGGGGCTGACCGACGGTATGAAGATCACCTTCTTCCCGATGATCATCCTCTCCTGGACCATCGAACGGATGTCCATCCTGTGGGAAGAAGAGGGCCCGAAAGAGGTGTTCCGCCAGGGTGGTGGCTCTCTGCTGGTTGCCGTCATCGCCTATCTGGCCATGGATAACGAACTTATTCGTCACCTCACCTTCAACTTCCTCGGCCTGCAGCTGGTGCTGATGGCGACCGTGCTGTTGATGGGTAACTACACCGGCTACAAGCTGAGCGAACTGAAGCGCTTCAAGCCGCTGGTGGACGAGATGAAATCTGGCGTCACCCCGGGTAAGGACAAGTAACCGATGTGGTTCTGGGAAAAATACACCACCCCGTGGAGCCTGTCCCAATCAGGCATCCTCGGCATGAACAAGCGCAACCACTCCTACATCAGCCGCTACAATCCGCGCAGCCTCTATCCGCTGGTGGATGACAAGCTGCAGACCAAGCAAATTGCGCTGGATGCAGGGGTCACCGTGCCTGAGCTGATCGGTACCATTCGTGCCCAACACGATGTGGGTCGCATCACCGAACTGGTAAAAGATTGGCCGGGCTTCTGCATCAAGCCGGCCCGTGGCTCGGGCGGCAAGGGGATCCTGGTGATCCTGCGTCAGGAAGATGGCCTCTTCTACAAGCCCAACGGCAGCGCCTCTACCGGTCAGGATCTGGAGCGCCATGTCTCCAACATTCTGGCAGGGCTCTATTCGCTTGGCGGCAAGCCTGACGTGGCACTGGTGGAAGGCCTCATCAACTTTGATGATGTGTTCGATGGCTACTCCTTCGAAGGGGTACCCGATGCCCGGGTCATCATCTTCAAAGGGTTCCCGGTGATGGCGATGATGCGCCTCTCCACCGCCGCCTCCGATGGCAAGGCGAACCTGCACCAGGGCGCCGTGGGGGTGGGTCTGTGCCTGCGTACCGGTCGTGCCCTGCGGGCAGTGCAGTTTGGCAATCCGCTGCGCCACCATCCGGATACCGGCCTCGACCTCTATGAGCTCAAGGTGCCCCACTGGGATACCCTGCTCACCCTGGCCGCCTCCTGCTACGAGATGTCGGGTCTGGGCTATATCGGTACTGACATGGTGCTGGACAAGTTCCGCGGCCCCATGCTGCTGGAGCTCAACGCCCGTCCCGGTCTTGCCATCCAGATCGCCAACGGTCGCGGCCTGGTGCCCAATCTCAAGACCATCGAGAAGCTGGGACAGGTGAAGATGAACGTGGAGCAGCGGGTCAATTTCGCCAAGGATCACTTCGGGATCTTTGAGGAATAACACCTCCGCTTGTGAACTGAGCGCGCTTATGGCGCGCTTTTTTTATGGCTATTGTCTGTCGGCATATCCCCCCACCCAACCATACGGATCAGCACCTCATTTCGAAACAACGAGTACGCCAGCGAACGGCTGCTTGGAATAGCGATGGAACGATGGAACGATGGAACGATGGAACGATGGAACGAGAAGAGTGTGGCCACTATGTCAGAGGATGGATAAATCTCAGGTATAAAAAAACCGGCGCCAAGACGCCGGTTCTTCAAGGAGAGTACGACTCGATTACAGGGAGTCAGCATTCTCGGACAGGTACTTGGCAACGCCGTCCGGAGAGGCTTGCATACCTTTTTTGCCTTTTTCCCACTGAGCCGGGCACACTTCGCCGTGCTCTTCGTGGAATTGCAGGGCATCGACCATGCGCAGCATCTCGTCGATGTTGCGGCCCAGCGGCAGATCGTTGACAACCTGGTGACGAACGACACCGTTCTTGTCGATCAGGAAGGAGCCACGGAACGCCACACCGGCTTCCGGATGCTCAACGTCATAGGCTTTGCAGATTTCGTGTTTCACGTCGGCGATCAGCGGGTACTTGACCTGACCAATACCGCCATCTTCCACTTTGGTGTTGCGCCATGCGTTGTGGGAGAACTGGGAATCGATGGAAACACCGATCACTTCCACGCCACGCTTCTGGAACTCTTCATAACGGTGATCGAAGGCAATCAGCTCGGACGGGCAGACGAAGGTGAAATCGAGCGGGTAGAAGAAGACAACGGCAGCTTTGCCTTTAATGTGGGATGACAGGTTGAATGAATCAACGATCTCGCCATTACCCAGAACAGCTGCGGCGGTAAAATCGGGTGCGGGACGGCCTACCAATACCATATTCAATTCCTCTTTATGTGAAGTGAACAATCCGGTGAGGATTGGGCTACCTAGAGCCAAGTCCATCTAATTCAAGCGACAAACTATAGACCCGGTGGTAGATTAGTTAAATCAAATTAAATAGATAGCATTAATCGGGTTTTTCTATGCAACGTTGGCCCAGCCTCAAACAGCTGCAATATCTGGTCGCTCTTGATGAGCACAAGAACTTCAACCGCGCCGCCAAGGCCTGTCATGTCAGCCAGTCGACCCTGAGTACCGGGATCCAGACGCTGGAGGACATGATGAACCTGCAACTGGTGGAGCGGGACCACAAGAGCTTCATTATGACCCCGGTCGGCATGGAAATCGTCGAGCGCGCTCGCAATTTGCTCTCCGATGCACGGGATCTGATGGAGCTCGGGCAACATCAGGGCGGCGTGATGCAGGGGACGGTACGTCTGGGCTGCATTCCCACCATCGCCCCCTTCCTGCTGAGCAAGCTGCTGAAAGAGTGCAGCAAAACCTATCCTGACCTCGAATTGTTGCTGCGTGAAGACACCACCAGCAATCTGCTCAAGCAGCTGGAACAGGGTCAGCTCGACTTGCTGATCCTTGCCCTGCCCATCGAGATCGGTGGATTTCACTGCAAGACCGTCGGCCAAGATCCGTTCCACATGGTGATGCCCGCCAGCATGGCGGCCGGTCTGCATACCCCGTTCGACTACAAGGAGCTGCCCAACCAGAGCATCTTCCTGCTGGAGCGGGAGCACTGCCTCACCGAGCACGCAGTAAGCGCCTGCCGCCTGCGGGACAAGAGCAAGATCAACCCGTTCGCTGCAACCAGTCTGCACACCCTGGTGCAGATGGTGGAAGCGGGTCTTGGCACCACCTTCCTGCCGCAGATGGCCATCGATGCCGGCATTCTTGCCAACTCCGATCTGGTGGCCATCCCGCTGCCGGGAGAGACCTCCTATCGCGAGATTGGGCTGGTCTGGCGCCCTAGCACCACCCGGGTACAGACCTTCTACAAACTGGCCGAGCTGCTTAAACCGCTGATCAGCCACAACGAGTGACAACAAACGCCAGCCCTCGGGTTGGCGTTTTTCAGTTCCCCGCCACATTTTTCCTCTCGGAGACTAGGTCTGGAGCCAGATCCCTGTTTATGATGGAAAAGTTGTCGCGTGCCCTCCTGCCCCCAGAACGATTTGGCAGGATATAGCGTTCGATAAATGTCTCGTTTGGTAGACCCGTCCGTGGAGAGAGCCCGATGTATCGCAAGCTGCTGCTATCCCTGCTGACTCTGCTGCTGGCCGCCTGTTCCAGCACGCCGGAGCCGCCTCCGGCACCCCGGCAGAGCAGTGCCTTTGATGGCTTCTACCAACAATGGCGCGGTGTTCCCTACCGCATGGGCGGCGCCAGCCGCGCCGGGCTAGACTGCTCCGCCTTCACCCAGCTCGCCTACAGTCAGGTGCTGGGCTTCAACCTGCCAAGAACCACCGAATCTCAGGCCAGCATTGGCAAACCGGTGGATCGCTACCGGCTGCAACACGGGGATCTGGTCTTCTTCAAGACCGGCTGGCAGCAATACCATGTGGGGGTCTACACAGGTGCCGGCGAGTTTATTCACGCCTCCACCAGCAAGGGAGTGATCCGCTCCCGCCTCGACAACGTCTACTGGAACAGTCGCTACTGGCAGGCACGTCGGGTGACCCAGTAGCCGCTCAAACGCCTGCTTGCGGCACAAGTTGCGTGCCGATATTCTCCGTCAATCCCTGTCGCTATGTCGGGACACACAACCCACGCTTATAACTCAATTGGCCCCAAAGCCTGCATATCACACCATTTTGTGATAAGGTGGTGGCCAATTTTTAACACTTTCGCCTTTTTCTCATACGCTCTCTGTCCTGATTGACAACACGCGCGGCGATAACAAGCAACGCGCGGCGAAAGTGGAGTGTGGCGCGACACTGCCGGACGGGTGTCCCACAGCTGCAGTATCAAGGGTTAAATAGATAAGGAGATCGTGCAATGAAACAGTATCAAAGCTGGCTGGGGCAATACCTGATGAGTCGCCGTGACGGTGACCACGCCATGGCATGCGAGATGGCGAGTTCCATCTGCGAGTTCTGGCAGCAGCAGGGTGATGAAAACGAGCTGGACAAGTGGCAGCAGATTTACCAGAACCATCTGGAAAAGACCACCTGATCCCGACCGTCCCCTTGCTGCCAGCCATCAGGTGTTGGCAGCAAGGCCACTCGCTACCATCCGCTGACCCCTCTCCCCCTATTTTCCCGCTACGTTAAACCGCTACCTTCGTTAACTCGCGTTTTGCCGCCTGCATGTTGCTCTCTTGCGTACCAGCCTCTGCTCATTCCATCTCGGCAGCCATCCCCTGCGCCCAGTCGATAAAGGCCTGGATCTTGGGGCACGCCCGATTGGGCAGGGTCGCCATGTAATAACGCTGCTCGCACTTGACCTCCAGCCCGGGGAAAGGGGCCACCAGCTCGTTGCGCGCCAACCGCTTGCTCACCAGATTCTTGCGACCCATGGCGATACCGGCGTGATTCATGGCGGCGATGATGGCGAGATCCGAGCGATCAAAACCCATGCTCAGCTGGCATGCCTCGAGGCTGACCCCGGCGTGGCGAGCCCAGCAGCTCCACTCATCGGTATCCGAGTCAAATCCCCACGCCTGCCGATCATGGAGCAGACGACACAGGGACAAGTTGGCGGGATTGCCGACAAGCCCGTGCTGCTCGGCATATTCCGGGCTGCAAACCGGCAGCATGAACTCATCCATCAGCGGGTGGATGGCAAGCCGATCCGGGCTCTTCTCATCGAAATAGAGGGTCAAATCAATGCCATAACCGTGCAGGTTGATGTTCTCGTTGCCGGTGATGATATTGAGCTCGATCTGCGGATGCAGGCGGGAGAAATCAGCCAACCTGGGCACCAGCCAGCACTGGGCGATAGAGGGACGCGAATAGATGGTCAGGGTACCGGAGAGTTCCTGATTCTTGATCTCCAGGATCTCCTGATTGATGAACTCCAGCGAGGATTTGAGCGCCCAGAACACCCGCTGCCCATCCGCCGTCAGTACCACCTTGCGGTGAAAACGCTCAAAGAGCTTGAACCCCAGCTCCTCTTCCAGTGCGCTGATCCGGTGACTCACGGCACTGGGACTCAGCGACAATTCATCAGCTGCCATGGCAAAGGATCCGTGGCGGGCGGCCGCCTCGAAGGTGTGCAGCTTGGCCAGCTGGTAGCTGCTCAGCAGCTTGTTGCGCGATATGTAATTATCCCCGTTATACATTCATCCCCCTCTTCGCAATGGCCGCCGATCATACACCCACAGGCCACCTTCAGGATGAAACCAAAATACCCAAAGAGTGTAATTTCGATAAATTGTGACCAATGTAGCGCCTTTGAATCACCTCAGTTCACCCAAGTGGTCGATTTCATCATTTGTCAGCCCCGCCTCATTTTCATTCAATAGCGCATAAACAATCACACACAACAGATGTCGAGGCGCAGTATGAGTTCAGAGGTATGGGTCATCGCTACCTTGCTAAGTAGCATCGTTCTTATCGTGGTCACCATAGTGAAGGGCAAGGTGCATCCTTTCCTCGCCCTGCTGCTGGCGAGCTTCTATGTCGGCACCCTGATGGGGATGAACCCGGTCAACATGGTCAATGCCATGGAAGCGGGCATTGGCGGCACGCTAGGCTTTCTCGCCGCCGTCATCGGTCTTGGCACCATACTTGGCAAGATGATGGAGGTGTCAGGGGCAGCGGAGCGCATCGGTCTCGCCCTGCAGAGATGCCGCTGGCTCTCGCCTCAGGTCATCATGGTGCTGGTTGGTCTGGTGTGCGGTATCACCCTGTTTGTCGAAGTGGGGGTAGTGCTGCTGATCCCGCTCGCCTTCTCCATCGCCCGCAAGACCAGAACCTCGCTGCTGACCCTGGCCATTCCGCTCTGCACCGCCCTGATGGCCGTGCACTGCATAGTGCCGCCCCACCCGGCAGCCCTCTACGTCACCAATCAGCTGGGGGCTGACGTCGGCTCCGTCATTGTCTATGGCCTCGCGGTCGGCCTCTTTGCCTCGCTTATCGGCGGCCCGCTGTTCCTCAAACTGCTGGGCAACCGGCTCCCGTTCAAGGTGGTACCCGATGCCTTTGCCGACATCAAAGCGCGCGATGAGGCCACTCTCCCGACCTTAAGCGCCTCGCTCTTTACCGTGCTGCTGCCCATCCTGCTGATGCTGGCCAAGACGGTCGCCGAGTTCAATATGGAGCACGCCAGCCACCTCTACACCGTGCTGGAGTTTATCGGCAACCCCATCACCGCCATGTTTATCGCCGCCTTCACCGCCTACTACGTGCTGGGGATCCGCCAGCAGATGAAGATGGAAGGGCTGCTCAACAAGACCGAGGAGTGCTTCTCCTCCATCGCCAATATCCTGCTCATCATCGGAGCGGGCGGCGCCTTCAACGGCGTACTCAAGGCAAGTGGGCTGGGCGATAGTCTGGCCACTATCCTCTCCCAGCTGGATATGCACCCCATTCTGCTCGCCTGGCTGGTGGCCATCGTGCTGCACGCCGCCGTGGGCTCCGCTACCGTTGCCATGATGGGCGCCACCGCTATCGTCTCCCCCATCATGGTGCACTACCCGGATATCAGCCCGGAGATCATGACCCTGGCCATCGGCTCCGGCGCTATTGGCTGCACCATGGTGACCGATTCCCTGTTCTGGCTGGTCAAGCAGTATTGCGGCGCCACCCTGAACGAAACGCTCAAGTACTACACCACCGCCACCTTTGTTGCCTCCCTGATGGCGCTGGCCGGTACCTTCCTGCTCTCCTTTATCGTGTAACAAGACCGAGAACACTATGAAAAACATCGACGTCCAACAGCTCACAGCGCAATTTCCACTGGTGCAATCCCTGATCGCGCTTGAGCCAGTCACCTGGTTCAACCCCAACACCACCACTCTGGCTGCCGGTCTGCCCTATGTGGGGCTCGATAGCAGCAATGTGGCAGACGCATCCGCCCGCTTGGCCCGCTTTGCCCCCTACATGTGCGAGGCCTTCCCCGAGACCCGCACCAGCAACGGCATTCTGGAGTCCGAGATCGCCGCTATTCCGGCGATGCAGGCTACGCTCAACCAGCGCTACGGGGTCGAGGTCACCGGTCGACTGCTGCTGAAAAAAGACAGTCATCTGCCCATCTCAGGCTCCATCAAGGCGCGCGGCGGTATCTACGAGGTGCTGACTCACGCCGAACAGTTGGCGATCAAGGCTGGTCTGCTGCGGGAAGAGGATGACTACCGCAAACTGTTCAGCGACGAGTTTCGCCAGTTCTTCAGCCAGTACAGCATCGCAGTGGGATCCACCGGCAACCTTGGCATGTCCATCGGCATCATGAGCGCCAAACTGGGCTTTACCGTCACCGTCCACATGTCAGCCGATGCGCGGGAGTGGAAGAAGCGCAAGTTGCGTGAACACGGCGTCATCGTGGTCGAATATGCCGAAGATTACGGGGTGGCGGTGGAACAGGGGCGCAAAGAGGCAGAGCGCGATCCCAACTGCTTCTTTATCGACGACGAGAACTCCCGCACCCTGTTCCTCGGCTACTCGGTTGCGGGCGAGCGGGTGAAAGCGCAGTTCGACCAGATGGGTATCAAGGTGGATGCCGACCACCCGCTGTTTGTCTACCTCCCTTGCGGCGTGGGTGGCGGCCCGGGCGGCGTGGCCTTTGGTCTCAAGCTCGCGTTCGGGGATAACGTTCACTGCTTCTTCGCCGAGCCCACTCACTCCCCCTGTATGTTGCTGGGGGTCCACACCGGATTGCACGATGCCATTGCGGTGCAGGATCTGGGCATTGACAACCTCACCGCAGCCGACGGCCTCGCGGTAGGTCGCGCCTCCGGCTTCGTCGGCCGCGCCATGGAGCGGCTGCTGGCGGGCTTCTACACCCTGAGCGATCAGGAGATGTATGACCTGTTGGGACTGCTGGCGCGCGATGAGCAGATCACACTCGAACCTTCTGCTCTGGCGGGTATGGCTGGCCCGTGGCGGGTGGCAACCAATCCCGAGTGGCTCACCGGGCGCGGTTGCGATGCCGCAACCATGGCACAGGCCACCCATCTGGTGTGGGCCACCGGCGGTGGCATGGTGCCCGCCGAAGAGATGGCAAAGTACCTGGCCAGCGCCAAGATCTAGGCTGTTTTGCCACTTTTATCTGCAAATCAACCCGCCATCACGGCGGGTTTTCTGTTTTGGGAACAAGGGGATGGGGCAGTTCTGTCGCAATCCATGGCGACAATTTCCCCAAGTTGGTCAGTTTGTGCTAAAATGGCGCTCATTTTTTGACATCTCGCGTCACGTTCGCCGCCAGATGGCCCATCGGGCTCTCTGCCCGGGTCGTGACTTTGCACCATCATGCCTGATGATGTTCCCCCCAAGATGAGCCGACAGGCTTCCGTCAAGGTGGGCACCCTCAAGGGCACATGAGATAAGGAGATCGGGTAATGAAACAATATCAAAGCTGGCTGGGAGATTATCTGATGAGTCGACGTGACGGAGATCACGCGATGGCTTCGGAACTTGCCAACACCATCTGCGCCTTCTGGAAGGCCCAGGGTGATGAAGCAGAAACCAGCAAATGGCAGCAACGCTATCAGCAACACGTAGAGCAGGCGCAATAAGCCCCTGCACTCTTTCACGATAAAAAACCGGCGCACATGGCGCCGGTTTTGCGTTTCTGGCAAGCAGCAGATTACATCTGGTCGATCATGTCCTGAGCAAACTGGGAGCAGGAGCGCAGGGTGGCCCCTTCCATCAGACGCTCGAAGTCATAGGTGACGGTCTTGTTGCGGATCGCCGCTTCCATCCCCTTGATGATGAGATCGGCCGCTTCGACCCAACCCATGTGGCGCAGCATCATCTCGGCGGAGAGGATCAGGGAGCCCGGGTTGACCTTGTCCTGACCGGCATACTTCGGCGCAGTACCGTGGGTCGCTTCGAACAGGGCCACACCGTCACCGATGTTGGCACCCGGTGCAATACCGATACCGCCTACCTGAGCGGCCAGCGCGTCGGAGATGTAGTCGCCGTTGAGGTTCATACAGGCGATGACGTCATACTCGGCCGGGCGCAGCAGGATCTGCTGCAGGAAGGCGTCGGCGATGACATCCTTGATGACGATGGCCTTGCCGGTTTTCGGGTTCTTGAAGGAGCACCAGGGACCGCCGTCGATCAGCTGGGCACCATACTCGTTCTGAGCCAGAGCATAGCCCCAATCCTTGAAGGCACCTTCGGTGAACTTCATGATGTTGCCCTTGTGCACCAGAGTCACGGAGTCGCGATCGTTGTCGATGGCATACTCGATGGCGGCACGCACCAGACGCTCGGTACCGGCTTTGGACATCGGCTTGATGCCGATACCACAGGACTCGGGGAAGCGAATTTTCTTCACGCCCATCTCGTTTTGCAGGAAGGCGATCACCTTGTTTGCTTCGGCACTGTCGGCCTTCCACTCGATGCCGGCGTAGATGTCTTCGGCGTTTTCGCGGAAGATCACCATGTCGGTCAGATCAGGACGTTTCACCGGGCTCGGGGTGCCGTCGTAGTAACGCACCGGGCGCAGGCAGATGTAGAGATCCAGCTCCTGACGCAGGGCCACGTTGAGGGAGCGGATACCGCCACCGACCGGCGTGGTCAGCGGGCCCTTGATGGCCACGCAATATTCACGAATGAAATCCAGGGTTTCGGCCGGCAGCCAGGCACCTTCGCCATAGACATGAGTCGATTTCTCGCCGGTATAGATCTCCATCCAGGCGATCTTGCGCTCGCCCTTGTAGGCTTTCTCGACCGCAGCATTCACCACATTCAACATGGCCGGGGTTACGTCAACACCGATGCCATCCCCTTCAATAAACGGAATGATCGGATGGTTGGGAACCTGCAGCTTGCCGTTGGCATCGACTGTGATTTTCTGACCCTGGGTCGGGATTACTACTTTGCTTTCCATCGGCATCTCCTAACTTCCGTTTGTTATCAACTTGTTTGTTGCGCGCGGCCATCTTAGCCCATTCATTTTCATAAGAAAACGACAAGAAAGCATGTCAGACCAAAGAGGTAGCCACCCGCAAGTGCGCCGTCACCACGCCTTCCCGACCCAGCCCCGTTATCCCTCCAGCTCGCTGGCCGCAGCCTGCGGCTGACTCAGGGAGCGGTACTGGGAAGGGGTCAAGCCGGTCTTCTGTTTGAACACCCGGCAGAAGTAGTTCACGTCACTGTAACCGCAGCGACTGGCCACCTCTTCAAGACGAAAGCGGTACTTTTTCAGCATGAATTTGGCCCGATCGATCCGCACCCAGCTGATGTAATCGGCAAGGCGCATATGACCCTGCTCGCGGAACAGGTGGGAGAGATGGCTGGCTGAAACGTTGAAGCGATGGGCGATGGAGTCACGGGTGATGGAGCGGTGAAAGTTCTCCTGGATATAGATGCAGATCCCGTGAAAGAGCTCTGCCCCCCGTGGCCGATCCGTGGCGGACTCCAGCAACAGCTGACGGGCACTCGCCAGCAGAGCCTGCAGCAGGTGATCATCGGTGGGGGAGCGACCGGGATCCTCGGTCAGTACGTTCAGCGCCGCCAAAATGTGTTCGATCACATGGCCCGCCCGCGCCATGATGCTGTGCTTTTGCACATCGAAAAAGTCCGGATCTTCACGGCGCTTGCTCACCAGACTGAACCCCAGCTGGCGTTTGCCAAACAGCAGGCTCAGCACCGAGCAGTCGGTGGTCCAGAGCGGCTTGTTCCAGCCGTTGGGGGGAATGTAGAGCGCCTGTCCCGGCAATACGCTGATCTCCCGGATCCCCTCCTCCCTGTCCCAGATCTGGTTGAGATACTCGCCGCTGAACACCAGTTCGAGGCGGGGAAAGTTGACCTGATAGCTGAAACTGGGTGGTACCCCCTGTTCACTGGCAAACCAGATTTGGTCAAATGGAACCTGTTCGCTCAGGGCTCCGTCGAGCAGTTGGCTGAAGATGAGAGACATGGTGATCCTGATCAAGAGAGAGGCAAGCGGTTGCGGCGCGCGCGACCGCCCATGTTATAGTCCGGTCCACAGCAGTAATGCCACCCTTTTCTGCACCCGATTTTCTTCAAACTAGACGAGGCGTCCCTTATGAGCAGTAGCGATCTGCCCTCCTTTCTGTTGATGCAAAACCCGATTCAAGGCTATGACTGGGGCAGTCATGACTCCCTCACCACCCTGTTTGGCATTCCCAACCCGCAAGGCAAACCCCAGGCCGAGCTCTGGATGGGCGCCCATCCCAACGGCTGCTCCGAGGTGACGCTGGCGGGCAGTGTGCAAAAGCTCTCTTCGGTGATCGACAGGGCTCCGGCCGCCGCGCTGGGTGAGGCCACCCTCGCCCGTTTTGGCAGCCTGCCGTTCCTGTTCAAGGTGTTGTGTGCCGAGAAGGCTCTCTCCATTCAGGTGCACCCGAGCAAGGCTCAGGCTGAAGCGGGCTTTGCCAAAGAGGAGGCCGCAGGCATCGATATCAAGGCGAGCAATCGCAACTACAAGGACCCGAACCACAAGCCCGAGCTGGTCTTTGCCCTCACCCCTTATCAGGCGATGAACGGCTTTCGCGCCATTCCCGCCATTCTGGCACTGTTCGAGCGGGTCAATCTGGCGGCCATCGCCGATCTGACCGCTGCCCTTGCCGCCAGCCAGAATGAAGCGGGCCTGCAGCACTTCTTCCACCAGCTGCTGGTACTGGAAGGGGCGCGCAAGGACGAGGCGCTGGCAGGGCTGCTAACCTATGCCGCCGCCCATCAGGATGAGGAGACGTTTGCCCTCATCACCAGTCTGGCGGCCCAGTACCCGGGAGATGTGGGCCTCTTCTCGCCGCTGCTGCTCAACGTGGTGACCCTCAAACCTGGTCAGGCGATGTTCCTCGATGCCTGCACCCCGCACGCCTATGTGCGCGGCACCGGCCTCGAGATCATGGCCAACTCCGACAACGTGCTGCGCGCCGGTCTCACCCCCAAATACATCGATGTGGCAGAGCTCTTGGACTGCACGCGCTGCCAGGCCAAACCGGATGACCAGATCCTGCTGGCCCCCCGCTGTGATGGTGCGGTACAGCACTTCGACGTGCCGGTACCTGACTTCACTTTCAGCGTCTACCCGGCTGGCGAGCATCAGCTCACCACTGCCAGCGCCGAGATCCTGTTTGCCATCGATGACACAGTGACCCTCAAGCAAGGCGAACAGTCACTTCGTCTGGAAAAGGGGCAATCTGCCTTTATTCCTGCAGCGACTGGCAGTTATCAACTGCTGGCCGAAGGACGGGTCGCCCGCGCCGGCAACCGCTGCTAATCAGCATAAGAGCCGACTCTCGTTGGAGGGGGAATATGCCTCCCCCTCCCAACAGAGCAATATGGCCTACCAATCAAGTCAGTCTGTATCTCTACAACTCTCTTATTCCTACCTTCCTTCAGGCATCTCGCTCTGAAGCCCATCCCTGACTGCATCCTGCCCACAACCAGCTCCACAGGTTTGTCGCCTGAGCTTGGCGCTACCCTGATGCAGATGACTTGGTTTGCTGAAACGAAGAAAATTCCAGCCTGCACAAGCAACGGCGACACTCTGAGTATCCGGCTAAAATGGAGGAAATAAAAATAACAACTCTACCCTCTAATATTTTCACCACCTGATGAAAACTAAAACAGCGCATAGATGCATTATCATTAAACCTTCCCCAGCCATCATCATTTGGTCTGTAAACATTTAGCACACGTAGTCATACAGAGCCATTGGTAATAAAAACGAAAGGAGTCTCTTTTGATTTTTCGAGATGCAGCCCTATTTTTTAGTCGTTCTATAATTTAATTCCAAGCAGACCATTCGATCTCTGTCGAAAACAACAACTTAAGAAAAACCATAACATTTTGATATGTAACACATTTTACTTTACACCACACCTTCAGTTGACGTAATCCGTAAAAAAGCCAGGCCGCATGGACTGACAATTCAATCAATTTAAAAGCAGGGTAATGAGAGATTTGATATTTATTTTTTGATATGCCAACCAAACCTCATTGCAGTAAAGAAATAGACCTTAAATACCCTCTGTGATTAAGATCTCTTTTATTTGATTTATTTTTAAGGTATCACATCTATTCGCCGATATAAATTTCACACAAAGATCCGCTGACAAAAATAGATAAACGAGGATATATGCTGACAAAAATGACAATTGGGCAAAAGCTGACCATGGCGTTTACCACTCTCGCAATGCTGATGCTGGGTTTTGCCTGGTTTGCCACTTTACAACTCTCCAATATTTACCGTGACGCCAGTGAGGTCAGCGACAATATCGTGCCCTCCATCCGGGCATCCAGCCAGATGCATGTGTCCTTGCTGGACGCGCGCCGTGCCGAACTGAACATGGTGATAGATGCACTGGGCAAGGATCCCGACTCCCTCAACAGCAGCACACAGTCTTTCGAAGCAGCAAAGAGTCAGTACATGGCCGCCGAGCAACGGTATGGATCGATGCCTTTTGTGTCGGAGCGAGATCGCAACATGTTTGCAGAGCTGAAAACTGCAGCAGCCAAATATTTTTCAGCCCATGGTGACTTGGAAACAGCCATACGGCAGGGAGATATTGCCAAGGTGCAGTCGCTGATCAAAAACGAATCCCGCGCAGCCCTTGAGCAGGCCGGACAGGATGGTCTGGAGCTGCGCAAGGAGAACGATCGGGTCGCCAACCTGCTGACCAAGCAGAGTGAGGCCTCCTATGAACGGGCAAAACTGCTGAGCACTACAGTCGGTGCGCTAACCTTGCTGTTCGTCGTTATTGTGGCCTGGCTGCTGATCCGGCAGATCCGCAATCCTGTGATGACCCTGCTGGAGCAGACCCGCCAGGTGGCGGCAGGCAACCTCACCAGCCAACTCGACATGAAGCAATTCTCCCATGACGAACTGGGTAAGCTGGCTCAAGGGTTCAACGAGATGCAATCCAATCTGCGTATGCTGGTCAACGAGGTCTCCGGCTCGGTAGTGCAGTTGGGCGCGGCCGCCGAAGAGATCAGCGCGGTGGCACAGCAATCGGCCAACAACATGGGCGCCCAGCAACATGAGCTCAATCAGCTGGCCACAGCCATGAACGAGATGCAAGCCACGGTACAGGAGGTGGCCCGCAACACCAACGACGCCGCCAGCGCAGCAACGTCGGCCAGCGACACAGCCGCACAAGGCAGCGAGACCGTCAATGACTCAATCGGCAGGATTGAAAAGGTGGCTACCGCCATCGAAGAGACTGCTCTGGTGATCCGCCAGCTGGGTGATGACAGCCGAAATATCGGCATGGTGCTTGAAGTCATTCAGGGGATTGCCGAGCAAACCAACCTGCTGGCACTGAATGCGGCAATCGAGGCAGCCCGAGCCGGTGAACAAGGTCGTGGTTTCGCCGTGGTAGCAGATGAAGTCCGCACTCTGGCCAAACGAACCCAAGACTCCACTTCCCAGATCAACCACATCATCTCCGAACTGCAGCAGCGTGCTAACGAAGCGGGCGTCACCATGCAACAGAGTCAGGATATGATGTCCGAGACGGTCCACACAGCTCGTGAAGCGGGAGCCTCTATTGCCGAAATAAGCAGCTCGGTTAACAGTATCTCCCACATGAATATTCAGATTGCCACCGCAACTGAAGAGCAAGGCGCGGTAAGCGAGGAGCTCAATCGCAATGTAGTCAACATCAGCAATGCCTCGGAAGAAGTGGCGACCGGCGCCAAACAAATGGCTCAGGCTTGCAACGACCTCAACCTGTTGGCAACACAACTGCAGGAGGTTGTACGCAAGTTTCGGACATAACGCCCGATTCTCCTCCCCTCATTAATCAGCTCAATAAGGCTGAAGCACTAAACAGCCCGCCATCCATAAAAGTGGCGGGCTTTGTTAAATAAGGGCTCATACAAAACCCGAAGACACCAATGCTGCACATAACAAGTGATCAGTAGATGGATTGACTCACATCAAGAGCAGCCCTCCCTCTTTCTGATTGTTCTCTCAACGCGTTTTGCCAGCACCTTCACATTTTCCGCCCTCAAAGCAGCACACAAATCTCCATACCACCGAAGGCGAAACTTTTTCGTTGCACTCATGCAAGTAGCAAGATGCATTCGCAACCAATTGTTTTTATTTAAAAAAATAAAAAATCAGGTATAGATTGGCTTTCATAATGATATGCGAGCTGGGTCACATGACGACTTGCACAGCACAAAAATCCAGTAAACGGCACATTTGTCCGATTTCGACACAGCGCCAACGGGAGAACAATATCCAGGTCAATTGTTCCCCCCATCATGCGGCTCGGCAACGGAGCCAGGAGTGTAATATGTTACCCACCATGACCAACGGCAGACTCATCTGCCTGGAGTTGAAGGCCACCAGCAAGGAGGCCCTGTTCGACGAGATGGCACAGATGCTGGCGCGCGATGGCGCCGTGTCTGATCAACAGCAATTCATCAAGGATATCTGGGCCCGCGAGCTGCTGGACTGCACCGGCTTCGAGCAGGGTGTGGCCCTGCCCCACGCCAAGAGCAAGGCGGTCAGTCGTCCGGCCATTGCCATCGGTGTCAGCCGTCAGGGTATCGAGTACGGTGCCGAAGATGGCAAACCGACCCAGCTGATCTTCATGATCGCCTCCCCGGATGGTGGTGCCAATCACCACATCGAAGTGCTGGCCGAGCTCTCTACCCGTCTGCTGGAGCCGGGCTTTATCGAGCAGATGAAAGCGGCCACTACCGTTGAGCAAGCCCTGACCCTGCTCAAACAGGGCCCGAAAATGGAAAAACCGGCGCCAGCCGCCAAACCGGCAGCCACTGCCCCGGCGGCCCCCGAAGAGCGCACCTTCAAGGATCGCCTCAACACCATGAAGCAGCACCTGCTGTTTGGTACCTCCCACATGATCCCCTTCATCGTGGCAGGCGGTGTGCTGCTGTCACTGTCGGTGATGATGAGCGGCAAGGGCGCCGTGCCGGAAGCGGGCTTCCTTAAAGACATGGCGACCATGGGTATCGCCGGTCTGACCCTGTTTACCGCTGTACTGGGTGGCTACATCGCCTACTCGCTGGCTGACAAGCCGGGCCTGGCCCCGGGCATGATCGGCTCCTGGATTGCCGTTCAGCACTATCAAACCGGTTTCCTCGGCGCCATTCTGGTGGGCTTTATCGCAGGTTTCGTGGTCAATCAGCTCAAACGGATCAAGCTGCCTGACTCCATGACCTCCCTTGGTTCGATCTTCATCTATCCGCTGATCGGTACCTTCCTTGTGTGTGGCATCGTGATGTGGGGGATCGGTGCCCCGATCGCCGCCATGATGGAAGGGATGAACCACTGGCTCTCCAGCATGGCGGGCTCAGGTAAAGTGATGCTGGGTGCCATTCTGGGTGGTATGACTGCCTTTGACATGGGTGGCCCGGTCAACAAGGTTGCGACCCTGTTTGCCCAGACTCAGGTCAACACCCAGCCCTGGCTGATGGGCGGCGTCGGTATCGCCATCTGTGTACCGCCGCTGGGTATGGCGCTGGCGACCTTCATGTCTCCGAAGCGTTACAAGAAAGAGGAGCGTGAATCCGGTAAAGCGGCCGCCATCATGGGCATGATCGGTATCAGTGAAGGTGCCATCCCGTTTGCCGCCGCTGACCCCATGCGCGTTATCCCGGCCATCGTCGCAGGCGGTATCGTCGGCAACATCACCGGCTTTATGATGCACAGCATCAACCACGCCCCCTGGGGTGGCTGGATTGTCCTGCCGGTTGTTGAAGGCAAGATGGGCTACATCCTGGGTACCATCCTCGGCGCCCTGACCACCGCCATCATCGTCAACCTGCTGAAAAAGCCGGTGAGCGAAGAAGATGACGTGACCACCACCCAAACCAGCTTCGAGATCATTGAAGCGGAAGGAGAAGCAGACGTACTTGCCATCACAGCCTGCCCGTCTGGCGTTGCCCACACCTTCCTCGCTGCCAAGAGCCTGCAGAAGGCCGCCGCCAAGCAGGGGATCAAGATCAAGGTCGAGACCCAGGGCGCCAACGGCATCATCAACCGCATCACCGCCAAGGATGTCGCCAACGCCCGCTGCGTCATCTTCGCCCACGACGTGGCTATCAAGAACCGCGAGCGCTTCACCAATATCGAGGTCATCGATGTGAAGACCAAGGAGGCGATTCACAATCCGGAAGCACTGTTGGCCCGCACGCTGGGCAACAAGGCAAACGCCGCCTGATAGCAGTCAGACAGCTCATCACAAGGGGCCCATCGCGGGCCCCTTTTCGTTGTCTGCCGAGCAACCGCATATCATCCCACCGACCAAGCCACTGATTTAAAACATATTAACCAGTCACATCACGGATCTTGGCGAGCCGTCACAGAACTGTGACGTGTAAAAAAACAGCAATTGAAGCGCTGGTCAGATCTCATGTCAAATGGCTCCGCCTACTAAACTGGAGCATCACAAAAATGATAAAAATCAATAAATTGGTTCTGGCTGTTACCCTCACCCTCACTGCCCCCCCCTTGCTGGCGGCTCACTGGACGTGTGGCGACCACGTACGCTTTGGCCTGCCCTCCGAATCGGATCAGAAGCTCTGCCGTGAAGGGTATGCGGTCGGCTACAACTACGACTACAAGGTGGCGGACTGGGTCTCCTACCGGATGACCGCCCAAAGCGCACAGGGCACAGTGCCGCGCAAGGATGCCTTCGCCGAGGACAGGGAGATCCCGGTTGCCTACCGCGCCACCCTCTCCGACTACAAGGGCTCGGGCTACGACCGTGGCCATCAGGCCCCG
Organism: Aeromonas sp. s12; assembly: GCF_040907925.1. Classification (NCBI taxonomy): domain Bacteria; kingdom Pseudomonadati; phylum Pseudomonadota; class Gammaproteobacteria; order Aeromonadales; family Aeromonadaceae; genus Aeromonas; species Aeromonas sp. s12. The sequence continues at coordinate 306,123 of NZ_JBFOCT010000014.1, forward strand.
GCGGGGGACATGAAATCGAACAAGAACACCATGAAAGAGAGCTTCCTGCTGAGCAACATGACACCGCAGATCGGGGTGCTCAACCAGAAGGCGTGGCGCGTGCTGGAGGACAAGGTGAACAAGTGGGCGGTCTCCCGCAAGGATGTGCAGGTGATCACCGGCCCCATCTTTACCGGCTCTGAAGAGTCCATCGGTCAGGGTGTGGCGATCCCGAGCGCCTACTACAAGATCGTGATGGACCCGGCCAGACTGCAGGCCATCGCCTTTATAATGCCGCAAGAAGAGGTGCCCATCAGCCAGATCGCCGACTACCGAGTCTCGGTGCGCGAGGTGGAGGAGCAGACCCAACTCAACTTCTTCAGCGATATGCCCGAAGAGCAGCAAGAGACGCTGGAAGCCCGCATCTCCCCGATGTGGAACTGACCGCGAACACTCGCCAACAGATGGATTGACACACCATCTGTCTTGCATCACAACAGAGGGAGGGGGAGTCACGCTCCCCCTGTCCCTTTCAGATGGCTGCTGACCCGTTGCGGCCACTTTTGCGGCCACAGGTGTGGCATCACCCGACGACTCGCCCCGACTCACAGTTTACCGCACCGTTAGCTGCTATATTGCCCTCTCTTTGGCACTAACAGACTGAATTGACGCACATTTGCCTTATCCCATCGGCCCACAAGCCGCTGCGCCACGGCGCGATTCAGCCCGACAGAGGACCTTTTGATGAAACAGACCCTTCTTGCCCTCACCCTCGGCGGCCTGCTGGCGCTCTCGCCCCTCGCCCTGCAAGCGGCCGAGAGCTCGATGCAAATAGAGCACGACCTCAATACCCTGGTCAGCAAACGCCAGGCGGTGGACATGTTGCTCGGCGAAGCGCTGCAGATCTACAAGTCGCCAGCCAAAATCTCCCACGCCGGTTTTACCGCCAAGATGCCGAGCAATATGGAGCTGGTGACCGAGCGGCTGCTGGCCGCCTACCAGCTTGAACCCTACCGCACCGACCTGCTCATTTCGGCGGCCAACGCCCAGATCTACAACGGCAACCTGAGCCGCGCCATCACCTTGCTGGAGCAGGCGCAGGCCGTCGCCCCCGATGATCTCGACATCAACAGCTATCTCGCCATCTGGCAGCTGGTGAAGGGTAACAAGGAGGCTTCCCGCAGCTATCTGGCGAAAGTGGCGGATCGCAACAGTGGCCGCGCCGCGGATCTGGAGGAGATCATCGCCCGGGTGCAGCGGATCACCGCCGCCCCGCTGCAGACCGAACTGACCGAGGATCAGGTCAAGGCCACCAAGGAGGGAAAACGCGCCATCGTCACCCTGGGCTACGCCCTCAATCCCGACGGCAGCATGGACAAGATCCTGCTGGGCCGTCTGCAAACCACTCTGGCGCTGGCCAAAGCCGACCCGGAAGCGCTGATCATCCTGACCGGCGGTGTGCCCCAGAACCGCCAGACCGAGGGCAAGCTGATGGCCGACTGGCTGGCCAACCATGGCATCGACCGCAGCCGCCTGATTGAAGAGAACTACGCCACCAGCACGGTGGATAACGCCCTCTACAGCGCCTATGCCCTCGCCCGCCACCAGATTGACTATGCGGTGCTGGTAAGCTCCGCCAGCCATGTACGTCGCGGCCAGACGGTGCTGGAAATCGCCTGCGACCAGATTGGTCCGGCCAACATCAAGGTGGCGAGCGTCAGCTACCCCGACAAGCCCCTCGAGGAGCTGGCCACCCCGAGCGAGAGCGAGCTGCTCGGCATCTACCGCGACGCCCTGCGCACCTACGGCATGTGGAGCTACCGCTCCGCCCCGCTGATCGAGCGTTGATCGGCCATCAACACGAAAAAGAGAGGGAGGCATCACGCCTCCCTCTCTTTTTATTGACCGATGATTGGCCAAGCCGCGCCCGTTAGCTGACGATAAAGCCCTGTGAGGGGGCCGCTTTGGGATCGTCACCGAAGCGGTTTGGCCCCTGCTGACCGTTGCAAACCATAAAGTAGATAAGCACCAGGGTACCGATAATGGGGATAAGCCCGAGCAGCAGCCACCAAGCGCTGCGGTCGGTATCGTGCAGGCGACGGGCCGCCACCGCCAGCGAGGGCAGCAGCACCGCCAGCGAATAGATGGAGCTGATCAGCTCCTTGTCGCCGCCGATCAGCTTGTCCACCATGCCCAGCAGCAGCATAACGATGACGTTGCACAGCACGAACATCCAGTATTCGGTGCGACGGGCCCGCCCGCTGAATACCGCATATTGCTTGAGGACCGAGATATACCAGTTCATTACGCCTCCTGAGTGGCCTTTATGCCTATGAATAAAAAGAGAGTCGATAAAACAAGTAGTTAAGAGCTTAGCGCGATCATCCCCCCGAGTCGACAATGATGCCCTAACGCCTCCCAAACTAATCAGCTGCGGCAATCATTGACCGACCGAGCCGGAAGATAATTTGCCCTGCAACAGGGAAAATCACCCCCATCAGCGCATCACTCTCGTCACAAGCAGGAAAATGGTGCTTAATAATCCATTAGCAATCGTATGGACTCAGCGTGAGGATAGCGGTAGATTCGGCGCCCAATCCTGAACAGGATCTGTGTCTCCCTCCCATAATGAATCCACTTATTCATTACTTCTCCTAACACAGGGATAGCCATGAGTATTACACGCAGAGATTTTCTCAACGGCGTTGCCATCACCATTGCGGCAGGCGTCGCTCCCATCAATCTGCTCAAGGCTGCCGAAGGCGGCAGCACGCTGGCGGATAAAACCCTGGCCTACCCGCCCGCCCTCACCGGCCTGCGCGGTAACCACCCGGGCTCCTTCGAACCGGCCCACAGCATCGCCCGTGATGGCAAGCAGTATGATTTTGCCAATATTCCCCTAGAGGGAGAGTACGACCTGGTGATCGTCGGCGCCGGGATCAGCGGTCTGGCAGCCGCCTGCTTCTACCAGCAACTGCTTGGCGCGGATAAAAAGATCCTGCTACTCGACAACCACGACGACTTTGGCGGCCACGCCAAGCGCAACGAGTTCACCACCCCCGATGGCCTGCGTCTGGGTTACGGCGGCAGTGAGTCCCTGCAATCACCGCGTTCGGTCTACAGCCCGGTGGCACTCGGTCTGCTCAAGGCGCTGGAGGTCAACATCGACGAGCTGGCCGCCGGTTTCCAGCAGACCTTCTATCCGGATCTGGGGCTCAGCCGCGGCGTCTATTTCGACGAGAAGCACTTTGGCGTCAACAAGATAGTGAACGGGGATCCGGGCCACAACGTGGCGGATGATATCCCGCGCGATCGCCTGAACGGCCGGCCGCTGGCAGAGTTTATCGGTGACTTCCCCCTCGATGATGCCGACAAGGCCGCCCTGTTGGCCCTGCACGAAGCGAAGATCGACTACCTGAGCGGCATGACCCGCGAGCAGCAGGATGAGTGGGTGACTCGCAACAGCTACACCACCTTCCTGCGCGATAAAGTGGGTCTCAGCGAGCGGGCGATCACTTACTTCCAGCAGCGCACCAACGACTTCCAGGCGGTCGGCATCGACGCCACCGCCTGCGCCGATGCGCGCCTCTGCGCCTTGCCGGGTTTCGACGGCCTCAATCTGACGCCGCTGGATGCCGAGGAGCAGGCGGAGCTGGACGATCCCTACATCTTCCACTTCCCCGATGGCAACGCCGGTCTCACCCGCCTGATGGTGCGCAAGCTCATTCCGCAGGTGGCGCCGGGTCACACCATGCAAGATGTGGTGCTGGCCAAGTTTGACTACAGCAAGCTCGACCTGCCTGAGCACAAGGTGCAACTGCGCCTTGGCAGCACGGCGTTGCAGGCCAAAAACGTGCGCCTCGCCGACGGCAAGCTGGCGGTGGATGTCACCTACATCAAGGAGGGGAAACTGCATCGGGTGCGGGCCAAGCAGTCGATCATGGCTGGCTACAACATGATGATCCCCTACATGGTGCCCGAGATGCCGGAGCCCCAGAAGGAGGCGCTGCGCCAGAATGCCAAGGCGCCGCTGGTCTACACCAAGGTGGTGATCAAGAACTGGCAAGCCTTCGTCAAGCTGGGGGTACACGAGGTCTACTCCCCCGCCGCCCCTTACAGCCGGGTCAAGCTCGACTATCCGGTCAGCATGGGTGGCTACGAGCATCCCAAGAGCCCGGATCAGCCGATGTGCCTGCACATGGTCTATGTGCCGACCCTGCCGGGCAGCGGCCTCTCGGCACGCGAACAGTCCCGCAAGGGGCGCGCCATGATCCTCGGCATGCCGTTCGAGCAGCATGAGCAGATGATCCGCGAGCAGTTGCAGGGGATGCTGGGCAGCGCCGGTTTCAACCATGAGCAGGATATCCTCGCCATCACGGTCAACCGCTGGTCTCACGGTTACTCCTATGTCACCAACACCCTGTTTGATGACGAAGCGCAGTGCGAAAAATGGATTGAACTGGGTCGCCAGCCGATCGGCAACATCACCATCGCCAACTCGGATGCAGGCTGGAGCCCCTACGCCCACGCCGCCATCGACGAAGCGTGGCGCGCCGTCAACGAGCTGGTAGCCATGAGCAAGGGAGGTGCCCAATGAGCCGCGCCCTGTCACTGACCGCCAGCGCCCTGCTGCTGGCCCTGCCCGCCCTTGCCGCCAACGCAGCCCCCGCCATGTCTGCGGGGGAATACGTGGCCAAGCTGGGCGATTGCGCTGCCTGTCACACCAGCGAAACCAGCAAGCCGCTGGCGGGCGGCAAAGGGTTCCCGACCCCCATCGGCACCGTATTTGCCACCAACATCACCCCCGACAAGACCCACGGTATCGGCAACTACAGCCTGCCGGAGTTCATCAAGGTGATGCGCGAAGGGGTGGCCCGCGATGGCCATCGCCTCTATCCGGCCATGCCCTACACCGCCTACGCCAAGATGAGCGATAAGGATCTCGAAGATCTCTATCACTACCTGATGAAGGAGGTACAGCCGCTGGCTATCGCCAACAAGGAGAGCGACATCCCCTGGCCGCTCAACATGCGCTGGCCGCTGATGGGCTGGAACTGGATCTACCACGATGACAGCCGCTTCACCCCGGTGGCGGGCAAGAGCGAAGAGTGGAACCGCGGCGCCTATCTGGTGCAGGGTGCCGGTCACTGCGGCAGCTGCCACACTCCGCGCGGGCTTGGCATGCAGGAGAAAGCGCTGACCGAGGCGGATCCTGTCTACCTGAGCGGTGCGGCGCTGGATGGCTGGTATGCCCCCGATATTCGCGGCAGCCGTTACAGCAAGCAGGCGCTGATCGATCTGCTGAAAACCGGCCGCAGCCAGCATGAAGCGGTCGCGGGCCCCATGGGGGAAGTGATCACTCACAGCAGCCAGTATTTCAGCGACGCAGATCTGGCCAGCATCGCCACCTATCTCACCGATCTGAAAGATGAACCGGTGGCGGAGAAAGGGGCCCGTGCCTACGCCAGTGCCAGCGGCAAGGCGGACTACGCCATGTACTGCTCCACCTGTCACGGGGTCAACGGCAAGGGCAATGACCACGTCATCCCCTCGCTGGTCAACAACCGCACCGTGCTGGCGAGCGATCCGTCGAGCCTGATCAACGTGTTGCTGCACGGCGCCGAAACACCGGTCACCCACGGCCATCTGGGTTACCACATGCCGGGCTATGGCTGGACCATGGATGACGAGCGGCTCGCCGAGCTGGTCAACACCCTGCGCGCCTCCTGGGGCAATGAAGGCACCGCCGTCAAGGCGGCGGCGGTCAAGGCCCAGCGCGAGCTGCACGGCAAGGAGTAAGGGCTGTCAGCTCTCTCTTGGCCAAGTGCCATAAAAAACGGGCCTCCACTGGAGGCCCGTTTGCTATTGATGAACCACGTTCCGGTGCTTATCCCTTGCGGGATTTGGGCCCCGGCAGCGGCGCCGTTGGCTGGCGGTAATCGCCATAGGGGAAGATATTGCGAAACCGCTGGGCCACCGGCTCGGGGATAGAGCGGGAGAAGATCAACTTCACACCATCGCCATCGCGCTGCCCCACAATGCGACCGCGCACCGTATCGTGGCGCAGGATCTGCTTGGCATGCTCAATAAAAGCGGGTGACACCTTGCCCTGCTTGACCACTACCTTGCCGGGGGCAAGGCGGATTTCGAACAGGGCACCACGCCCAAGCTTCATCAACCACCAGATCAGCGCAATCGCCACAATCAAGGAAATCCAGGCCATCTTCATCCCTCCCAAGCTCTTGATATCAGGCAGTATAAGCGGCCGTGCGCTCCGATTGTTTGGCGCCGATCACAGCCCCCGCGTCAGCGCAATAGCGCCTCTTTGCTCAGCAATCCTTGCCCCAGCCCACCAGCGTCTCGCGATAGAGTGCCAGCAAGGCTTTATCGCGCACCGCCACCCCGACCTGCTGCGGGCGATAGGCTGCCCAGTCATCGTGGGAGTGGCGTTTGCCATCGAACTTTTGCAGGGTGTGGCCGATGGCCGGGCCGCTGGTGATAACCCGCACCGGCCCTTCCCGCAGGGTAAAGAGGGTCGGGTCAATGACATAGGCGATGGCGGACGGGTCGTGAACGTGGCAACCGGAGAGCCCCAGCTTCTCGGAGTAGAAGCGCAGATAGAAGCGGCTGACATCCCACAGGAAGCGGCCCGGCTCCCCCGCCTTATCCCTGAGTTCATCCAGATAGGCGCTGCTGAAGAAGCTCTGCTGGGTCACGTCCAGCCCGATGATCACCAACGGCCAGTCGGCGGTAAAGACCCGGTCGGCGGCATCGGGATCATCGTGAATATTGGCCTCGGCATAGGGGGTCACGTTGCCACGATGGCCGTTGACGCCAAAGGCGCCGCCCATCACTACCACCTGTTTCACCAGCGAGACAATCTCGGGCGCCTGTTGTAGCGCCAGCGCCAGATTGGTGAGCGGGCCGATAGTGACGAGGGTGATCTCCCCCGGCGCGGCTTTCACCGCCTCGACAATATATTGCCAAGCGGGGCGAGGATCCGGAGCGATAGTCACCTCCCCCGCCTCCATGTCGCCAAAGCCGCTCGGGCCGTGGACTATGGTGGTAGGGCCGACCGGCTCGCGCAGCAGCGGGGCAGCCGCACCTTTGGCCACATCCGCCTTCATGCCGTACTTCTGCTTGAGCCAGAGGGCGTTGCGGGTGCCATTGTCGATGGTGGCGTTACCAAAAACAGTGGTGATGGCGAGCAGCTCGATGGCGGGATGAGCCTCGGCAAACAGGATGGCCATGGCATCGTCGATACCCGGATCGGTATCCAGAATGATTTTATGGGTCATGAGAAATTCCTACGGTGACAAACCCTTCGGCAAAAGGGAGAGTCTACCCGGCTGACGCCCCCATATCCCGGCATGGGATCACAGAGCGGGCCTTTGCTCCCGGCAGCGGGGCGCTGCTGGCGACAATTAGCATATAAAACGCGGCCCTGTTGCCAGCGCCGCGCCCTTTATCGTTGTTCGTTATCTGCTATCTGGCAGTGATCTGCCTGACCGGATCCTCAGTGTTTGCGGTGCCAGCGCGGTGAGGTCGCCTTCTCCCCCCAGGGAGTGACGCAGGGGAGCAGAGCCCCTTCAATCACCATCTCGCTGCCTGCCAGCGCCTCGGCGATCTTCTGGTGCAGCACCCGCAGTACCTTGCCCTCGTGCTCGGCCAGCGAGTGGCCCGCAGCAAAGAATTCCGGCTGATATTGCAGTGCCAGCTTCTGGGCGAATTCGTAGGTGTTGAAGCAATCCGGCATCCGCTCAACCACATCTTCAAGCCGGGCCAACAAGCTGTTCAGTTCCCTGGTCATAGTGCTCTCTCCGTGTAGGTTAATAGCCAAAAACTACCCCTTATTAGATAAGCCACCAACGAGCAAACCACAAAAGTGTGGGGAGACACACAGTTCTCTCTTGCGTCTGGCTCGTGGTGAACGGCAGACAGCTTGCCAGCTTTACATTCCGGTAACAAACAGCTAGATTTAGACCGACTAATCAGTCGGTCATTTTTCATGCGGAGAACAACATGGGTGCGGCGCAGCTTCAACACACTCCTGAGGATATCCTCGCCATCAAATTGTCCCTGCCGGATCAGCTGGCGCGGCTCAAGCGGGCGAGTCTGGCTCATCCCATGCCTACCCTGGCCGAGCGCCGGGCGCAGCTGACCAAACTCAAGCAGGCGTTGCTCGCCCACAAGGGGCAGCTGTGCAAGGCGCTGGCGGCAGATTATGGTCAGCGCAGCCACTACGACAGCCTGATCGCCGATGTGCTGCCCTGCATCATGCAGATCAACTACACCCAGAAGCGGCTCAAGCGCTGGATGCAACCCCACCGCCGTCACACCGGCCTGCTGCTGGCCCCCGCCAAAGTGGAAGTGCACTTTCAGCCGCTCGGGGTGGTCGGCATTATCGTGCCGTGGAACTTTCCGGTGATGCTGAGCCTTGGCCCCCTCATCACCGCCATCGCGGCGGGCAACCGGGCGATGCTGAAACTCTCCGAGTTCACTCCCCATACCAATGCCGTGCTGCGCACCATGCTCACCAGCGTGTTTGACGAAAACGAGATCGCCATCATCGAGGGGGATGCCCAGATGGCGGCGGCGTTCAGCTCACTGCCGTTCGATCACCTGCTCTTTACCGGCTCCACCATGGTGGGCAAGCTGGTGATGGCCGCCGCCGCGCCCCAGCTCACCCCCCTAACCCTTGAGCTGGGTGGCAAGAGCCCTTGCCTCATCGCCCCCGACATGCCGGTCGCCACCGCGGTCGAGCGGATGATCTTCGGCAAGAGCCTCAACGCCGGGCAGATCTGCGTCGCCCCCGACTATGTGCTGCTGCCCCGCAGCGAGGTGGATAACTTTATCGCCGCCTATCGCCGCCACTTCAGCAAGCTCTACCCGCAGGGGCTCAATAGCGCCGACTACGGCGCCATCATCAACGACCGCCAGTATCAACGTCTCGTCAGCTGGCTCGATGAAGCCGAGCAGGCGGGTGCCCAGCTCCACCCCTGTGGCAGCCCGGCCCGCGATGACCAGCGTCGCCTGCTGGCGCCCCACCTGCTGACCGGAGTGCCGGGCCAGTGTCAGGTGATGCAGCAGGAGATCTTCGGCCCGCTGCTGCCGCTTATCCCCTACGACACCCTGGAGGAGGCGCTCACCTATGTGGCTGAGCGGCCCCGCCCGCTGGCCCTCTATCTGATGAGCTTCGACCCCGAGCTGCAGGCGCGAGTGACCCAGGAGACCCACTCCGGCGGCATGGCGATCAACGAGAGCCTGTTTCAGGTGGCGGCCGACGATGTGCCGTTTGGCGGCATCGGCGCCTCCGGCATGGGCCACTACCACGGCCACGAGGGGTTTCTTACCTTCTCCAAGGCGAAAACCGTGCTGACCCGCGGCAAGTTCACCACCGGCTCCCTGATCCATCCCCCCTACCACAGCTGGATCCAGAAGCTGATGATGGCCTTCTTCCTGCGCTGATGGAGATGACCATGAACCAGGCTATCCCGCAGCCACAAAACATGACCGACAAGCGCCGCCAGATCCTGGATGCCGCCCTCGCCCTCTGCGCCGAAGATGGCCTGCAGGGGGCCGCCACCGCCCGTATCGCCAAGGCGGCCGGGGTGGCCAACGGCACTCTGTTCCACCACTTTCCGAGCAAGGAGGCGCTGATCCTCGCCCTCTATCAGGATGTGAAAACCCGGATGGGGAGCGCCATCCATGAAGCAGATCCCACCCTGCCGCTGTACGACCAGACCCGCCACTACTGGCAGCTGGCGATGGAGTGGATGCAGGCTAACCCCAATGAGCTCAAATTTGTGCTGGGTTTCTTTCACTCCCCGCTGCTGGCCAGACCGGCCCGCAGCCAGATCCTGAACGATGCCCTGCGCTTTCTGCCTGCCCTGCTGGCAAAGGGGCAGGCCAGCGGCGAGCTGATGCAGGCTCCCGCACCACTGTTGCTGGAGGTGTGTCAGGGCCAGTTCCTCGCCTGCGCATCACTGTTTGTCGATCAACCGGAGCTGGGACAGGACGACTACTGGCAAGCCAGTGCCTTTGCCCTCTTCTGGTCAGCCATCTCAGGAGCCAATCCCCATGCAAACACGGATGTTTGAACCTGCGGCCGCCCTTGGCCGCCGCCTCTGGATCACCACTCTGCTCTGGGTGGTAGGTCGCACCCTCTGCCGCGCCGCCCGTACCGATGAGGCGGTACGCCGCGAATTGGCGCCTTTGCCGGACGGGTTGGCAATCCGCCTCGAAGTGGGCGGCATCGGCTACGCCATGAACATGCACAAGCAGGGTGGCCGCTGGTATCCCGGTGCGCCAGTCGCCCCCCATGCCACCATCCATCCGCTGCGGGTGCGCTTCAAGCATCCCAATATCGCCTTTCGCGCCCTGAGTTTTCGGCTCGGGGTCAATCAGGCATTTGGCGAAAACCGGCTGCTGGTGGAGGGAGACCTGACCGTTGCCATGCATCTGGTGCGGGGGCTTGAGCAGTTGCAGTCCCTGATCCTGCCCGCCTTTATCGCGCGGCCGCTGCTGCGCCACTATCCCGCCCCGACCAACAAGATCAGCCGGGCCTGCAACATCTATCTGGGTCTGGTGACCGGCTAACGCGCAAGGAGCCTTGAAATGAGCCGCTATTACGATTTTTTCTGCCCGGTCAAACTGCTGGCCGGTGAACAGGCGCTGGAGCAACTGGCCAGCGAGCTGGCCAGCCTCGGGGCCCGTCGCCCGCTGCTGCTGACCGACAAGGGGGTCAATGCCACCGGCCTTGCCACCCTGCTGGCCAATGTGCTGGCCGAGGGGGAGCTGCCGGTTGCCGCCATCTGGGACGAGATCCCGGCCGACTCTTCCACCGCCGTGGTAGAGCGGATCGCCAAACGCTATCGCGAGCTCGACTGCGACAGTCTGGTGGCGCTGGGGGGCGGCTCGGTCATCGACACCGCCAAGGCAGTCAACATTCTCACTTCCATGGGGGGGGATCATCTGCTCGACTACTCGGGCGCCGGTTGCCTGACCCGTCCCCTCAAGCCGCTGGCGGTGGTACCAACCACAGCGGGCACAGGATCAGAAGTGACATTGGTTGCAGTGATCAAGGATGAGACGAGCGGGCGCAAGGTGCCCTTCACCTCACCCTTCCTGCTGCCCCAGCTGGCGGTGTTAGACCCGCGCCTGACCCAGGGGCTGCCCCTCAATATCACCGCCGCCACCGCCATGGACGCCATGACCCACGCCATCGAGGCCTTTATCGGTACCGCCAAGAACCCGGTGAGCGATGCGCTGGCCCTGATGGCAGTGGAGAAGATCGCCAGCGCCCTGCCGCAAATCATCCACGACCCGCAAAACAAACTGCTGCGGCTGCAGCTGGCGGAAGGCTCCACGCTGGCTGGCATGGCTTTTTCCAACTCTATGGTGGGGCTGGTGCACGCCCTCGGCCACAGTCTGGGAGCCCGCTGCCATCTGCCCCACGGGCTGTGCATGAACCTCTTTTTGCCGACCGTGCTCGACTACAACCGCCCCGAGGTGGATAGCGAGCTGGCCCGGCTGCTGTTGCCGCTGGTGGGGGCAGAGCGCTTTGCCGCCACCCCGGCCCATCAGCGGGCGGAGGCGACCATCACAGCCATTCGCACCCTGCGCGACACCTTGTGGCAAGCGGTCAAGCTGCCGCGCACCATGAGCGAGGCAGGGGTAAGCGATCGCTCGCTACTGACCGAGATCCGCGATCTGGCGGTCAACGACGGTGCCCTGCTGTTCAATCGCAAGGACGCCGACCGTGAGCAGTTACTCACTCTGTTGGAGCGAGCCTGGGCCTAGTGGCTAATCGGCTACAACCTCACAAATAAACTGGAATGGCGCATCAGGATGGTGCGCCAACAATAAAAAGAGTTGATCAAAATCATCTTGGTTCTTTTTGCTCGCTCGGTTGTGGCTATACCAAATAGCCCCCGTATCCCCCATCCACAATGAGATTCTCCTGGCCAACAACAGCCGAATTTTTCTATTTTTACCTGCCATTTCAAACTGAGCCTTGAGTTCAGGGTTGGATGCATCAGAAATCGCAATCTGCCGCTGATCTGGGCTGTTCTGACTTTGAGCCAACACCTTCCGGGTAACTTTCAACATTACCGTGTCCATTTTTACCTCTTCCGAACTTGCTGATTATTGCCACATCGATTCGTGCCAAGATAAAAGCCAGAGAGCAAGAGCTGGCTCAATAATCCTGATAACAATCGATACATCATCCACTATCTGTTCTATACCTTGGCTAACAGTTATGTTGTGCCGAGAGACCCAACTTTATGCCAGAGGTGCCCACCATGAGCGACATCATCCATCAGGCCAACCAGCAGCAGTTCATCTGTATGGTGGAGGGAAAAGAGTCGAGACTGCGCTACCGGCGGCTCGACGCCAAGACCATCGACGCATACAGCACCTTCGTGCCCCCCGAGCTGCGGGTGCAGGGGATTGCCGATCAGCTGGCGCGCGCCTTCTTCAACTGGACTCAGGCGGAGGGGCTCACTATAGTGCCGAGCTGCCGCTACATTGATGTCTGGTTACGCCGCAATGCCAACAACTGAACCTCTGAACTCCGCCCTCGAACAGCAATTCCAAGCCAAAACAGAAGCCCTGCTGCGGGCCGATCCGCAGCGGATAGCCTGCCTGCAAGCCGCGGCCGAGCTCAATCTGCCCGACTGGGCGCTGGGAGCCGGTTTTATCCGCAACCTCATCTGGGATCACCTTCACCACAAGGCGGTGCCCACCCCGTTCAACGATATCGACCTTATCTATCTCGATAAAAGCGACCCGCAAGGGCTGGCCGAAGCGGAGCACGAAGCTTGGCTCGCCAAACGCCTGCCCGGCCAGCAGTGGGAAGTGCGCAATCAGGCCCGCATGCACACGCGGCAGCTGGTGGCGCCGTTTGCCAGCAGCCTTGAGGCGCTCAGCCACTGGGTCGAGGTGCCCACCTGCATCGGCGTACGCCTCACCCGGGATGGCGAGTTCGAGTGGCTTGCCCCCTACGGCTTTGCCATCAACTGGTCGCTGCAAGTGAGTGCCAACCCCAAATGTCGCCAGGACAAACAGATTTTTACCCAGCGCATCAAGGAGAAACGCTGGCAGGCTATCTGGCCTGACCTTCAGGTAAACTGGCCATAACCTGATTGCAATCTTTCGATAACCTTGGGCACACTAGGGGAAAAGCTGGTTGTAACTCAATGGGTTAAATAATGCGCGACTTCTTCTCTCTCGAACGCTGGCTACCGGGCCTCGCCGCCCTGCTGCATTACCAGCGCGCCTGGTTGATGCCAGATCTTCGCGCCGGACTCTCGGTGGCGGCCGTGGCACTGCCCGTCGCCATCGCCTATGCCGAGCTTGCCGGGGTGGGTGCCATCGTCGGCCTCTACTCCTGCATCCTGCCCATGCTGGTCTACGCCCTGTTTGGCACCTCCCGCCAGCTGATTGTCGGCCCCGATGCCGCCACCTGCGCGGTCATTGCCGCCGTGGTGACGCCGCTGGCCGCAGGCGACCCCACCCGTCACTGGCAACTGGTGATGACCATGACCGCCATGACCGGCTTCTGGTGCCTGATTGCCAACCGTTTCAAGCTGGGGGTGCTGGCGGACTTTCTCTCCCGCCCGATCCTGATGGGGCTGCTCAATGGTGTGGCCATCACCATCATGGTGGGCCAGCTCTCCAAGATCTTCGGCTTCACTTTCAGCGAACGTTACCTCATCGAGCGGATCGCCAGCGGGGCCACCTATATCACCCAGACCCATCTGCCGACCCTGGCCATGAGTCTGGTGGCCCTGCTCACCCTGCTGCTGGCCAAGCGCTACAAACCGGCATGGCCCTCCTCCATGGTGGCCATGGTGGTGACCGCTGCGCTGGTGTGGGGCTTTAATCTCGGCCAGTTTAATATCGCCACCCTGGGGACGGTGGGCTCCGGCCTGCCCGCGTTCCAGATGCCGGAATTTCCCCCCGGTCTGATGCGGGAGCTGGTACTGCCTGCGCTTAACCTGGCCATGGTGAGCTTCGTCTCCATGATGCTGACCGCTCGCAGCTTTGCAGCCAAAAACGGTTACGAAATCGACGCAGACAAAGAGTTTCGGGCCCTCGGTATGGCCAACCTCGCCTCGGCGGTCTCCCAAGGCTTTGCCATCAGCGGAGCGGATTCGCGCACCGCGGTCAACGATGCCAACGGCGGCAAGAGCCAGCTGGTCTCCATCATCGCAGCGGCGGTGATCGCCCTCATCACCTTCTATCTGACGGCGCCGCTCAAATATATACCCACCGCCGCCCTCGGGGTGGTGCTGGTGATGGCCTCCCTGTCGCTCACCGATTTTCGCGGTCTCTGGGCCCTGCGTCACTCCGATCGCTCCGCCTTCTGGCTAGCGCTGGTCACCTTTATCAGCGTGCTCACCATGGGGGTGATCCCGGGGATCACCCTCGCGGTTTTGCTCGGCTTGTTCCAGTTCCTGCGCAATGTGATGCGCCCCACCGACCAGCTGCTTGGCATGGATGACGAGGGGGTGGTGCGTACCCTGGGGGACAACGAACAGGCCAAGGCGATCCCGGGTATTCTGGTCTATCGCTTCAACTCGCCGCTCACCTACTTCAATGCCCCCTATTTCAAGCGGCGGGTGCTGGCCCTGCTGGTGCAGGATCCCCGAGCCCCCAAGTGTCTGGTGATCGATGCGGTCGCCTGCTTCACCCATCAGGACATCAGCGTGATGAGCATGGTGGGAGAGCTGCACAAAGAGCTGAAACGGCGCGGCATCCATATGGTGATGGCGGGTCGCCACGGCCAGATGACTCACTGGCTAAAGCAGGCGGGCGTGCGGGTCGGCGATGAGGGGATCATCCTCTGCCCCGACATGTATCAGGCGCTGCGCCTGACCCGCTGCTACCGCGAGCCGGTGTTCAAGGATGATGCGGTGGTGGAGAGCACCACAGATGCCATCCGCTCGAATTGGCCACAGGATGATGCCCTGCCCGACTCGGCTCGCCTCACCCTGCCAAGCGAACAGGAGGCGGGCGCCACGCCTGCCTGACCCCTTGGCCTGCTCCCCTGGCCGGTGCAATCCTGCACAAGGATTGCACCGGCCTTGGCCTTGGTGTTAAATGCGCCCCCAGAGGGCACTCCCCCGTGCCCTCCCAGCTGTTGGACATGCCATGCAATCTCAATCCCATGCAGGCCCGGGCACGCTCTTTGCGCTGACCTGGCCGCTCTTTATCGATCTCGCCCTGCACTTTCTGACCGGTGCCCTCAACACCTTCATGGTGGGTCACGTCTCCTATCAGGGAGTGGCCGCGCTGGCGGTCGGCAATCAGGTGTTCGATCTCGCCATCACATTGTTCAGCTTCGTCAGCATCGGTACCAGCGTGGTGATCACCCAGTATCTGGGGGCAGGCGATCGGGAGAAGAGTCGGGTGGTGATCCACACCGCCATCGGCTTCAACCTGCTGATCGGTCTGGTAGCGGCCATTGGCGTGATGGCGGGGGCCAGCACCATGCTGGCGCTGATGAACCTGCCTGCCAACCTGATGAGCGACGGGACGCTTTACTTGCAGATCATCGGTCTCTGCCTGTTGCCGGAAGCGGCAGCCCTCTGTCTGGCAGCCACCCTGCGCGCCCACGGCCACACCCGTCAGGCGATGTATGTGACCCTCATCGTCAACCTCATCACCTTCGTTGGCAACCTGCTGCTGCTCTACGGCTGGTTCGGCCTGCCCCAGCTTGGTGTCGCCGGTGTCGCCATCAGCACGGTCACGGGGCGACTGGTGGGTGTGGTGCTGCTGGTGTGGCTGGTAGCCCGCAAGACCAGTATTCGACTGGTGGTGCGCGATATCGTCCATCCCAGCCGGGAGATGCTGGGCAAGGTGCTCCATATCGGCCTGCCGGCGGCGGGGGAGAACCTCTCCTGGATGCTGCAGTTTATGGTGGTGACAGCCTTTGTCGGACTGCTGGGTGACAAGGCGCTGGCGACCCAATCCTACTTCTTCCAGATCTGCCTGTTTATCCTGCTGTTTGGCCTCTCCATCGGCCTTGGCAACGAGATCATCATCGGCCATCTGGCGGGGGCCAGACAGTTCGATCGCGCCTATCAGCAGCTGCTCAAGAGCCTCAAGCTGGGGCTGGCGGTCACCTGCGTCATCGCCGTGGCGGCAGCCCTCAACGGCCGCACCATCATCAGCCTCTTTACCGATGATGCCGACATCATCACCCAGGTGGCGCAACTGTTTCTTATCAGCCTTATCCTCGAGCCCGGCCGCACCTTCAATCTGGTGGTGATCAACGCCCTGCGGGCCACTGGGGATGCCCGTTTCCCCCTCTACATGGCGTTGCTCTCCATGTGGGGAATTGCCGTGCCACTCTCCTATTTCCTCGGTATCATGCAGGGTTATGGACTGGTCGGTATCTGGCTGGCGCTGGCCTGCGACGAGTGGGTGCGCGGTCTGGCCATGTTCTGGCGCTGGCGCAGTCGTCGCTGGCAAAACAAAATTCTTGTTGAAACAAAAGCGGAATCACAATGAAGAAGATAGGACTCTTGCTGGCTGCCATCCTGCTCAGCCCCCTGGCCATGGCGCAAACTGCCCCTGCCGCTCCCAAGGCTCAAGCCACCCAGACCTGGTATGTGGCCCCCATCGCCATCGATGAAACCAGCGACGCCCAGAAGGCGCTGACCAAGGACTTCATGGCCCAGATGATCAAGACCATCAAGATCAACGAGTACCAGACCGGCAAGGCGGTGGGCAACACCAAAAAGCCCAAGTGGCTGATCCGCACCAAGCTGCTCCCCGCCAGCAACGAACCACTGGTCGGCAAGAAGCACCCGCAGGGTCTCACCTACGGCAAGGGCAATCCGACCCAGGAGATCGTCGGCGAGCTGCTGATGAACGGCACCCTGGTGGCCCACATCGGCCAGGGCTGGCGCGAGCCTATCGTCCCGGGCACGCCGGTGGCCGAAAAGCTCTCCATTGCCAACTATCGCTACGCCATCGGGGATCAGGCCAAGTCGGCGGACCTGGAGGAGCTGGCGGCCCAGATTGGCTTTGAAGCGGGCAAGGTGATCCACCGCGATGGCAAGCCGCTGCCCGAGAAGAAAAAGAAAAAAGAGCAAGCGGACGAAGAGAAAGAGTAACGTCGCTGCATCCATAAAAAGGGGCCATTCGGCCCCTTTTTTGATCCTGCGCCCTCACGCCAACACTGCCCCTGTTGTGACTTGTCGCACAGTTTGGCTCACCATTCAGATTGATAAATCACTTATCTTGTTTTGATTCAACAAGTTATAAATATCCCGCCGAATACTCCAAATCATTGCCCCCAAATCCGATCAGGATCACATTTATCCCCGGCACTAAGGGGTAGCTTTGGTCTTACAGGCACAATCAAACGAAACCAAGGAGGCTCCATTACATGTTCCCAGAGTACAGAGAACTCATCTCGAAACTGAAGAGCAGTGATGTCCATTTCCAGAAGAAGTTTGACTTGCACAACGACCTGGATGCGGAGATTAGAAAGTTGGAAAAGCATCACGCCAGCGACTATAGCGCCGAGGTGAGAGATCTGAAAAAACAGAAACTCAAACTGAAAGAGGAGATATACGACATCCTCAAACAACATCCACAATAGATGCCTCGAAGAATATGCGGATAAGCAATTTATCCTCCAGCCCGGCCCACGCGCCGGGCTTTTTGTTGTTTCAGTCAATTAGTTGACACCCGAGCCTACCGATCTTGCCGGTAGTTTGTTACATTTTTCCCTTGGAATTCAGGGAATAACGGTGATGATAACATGAGCAGAAAACGATCTTTTTATCATCTCTTGCTGCTTTGCCTGTTCGCATTGAGCCACCCCCTGCAGGCTCAGGAGCCTGAACTGGAGCTGTGGCACTCCCAGCAGGCCGGTTACGTGATCGACGACGTGATCGCCCGCTTCAATCAGGAGGGGAACCACAGAGTACGGGTCACCCAGATTGAGCCGGGCAAGATCAAGGCGGATCTCCTGCTGGCGGCTCAGGCAAGGGGGCTGCCCGACCTGATGCTGATCCCCTCCGATTTTATCGGCCTCTATCGCCAGATGACCCTCGCACCCCTCCCGGCCGAGTGGTTTTCCCCCGCGCTGATGGACAGCGCCTTGCGTTATGTCACCCTGGATCGGCAACGCTGGGGCATGCCCATGATGCAGGGCAACCATCTGATGCTGTTTTACAACAAGGCGCTGGTCTCGACTCCGGTGACCCAATGGCAGCAACTGACAGCTATCACCCCGGCCCTCAAGGCCAAGGGGGTCGACCCCGTCAGCTGGCCCTATCACGACATGTACTACTTCGCCGCCTTTTTACATACCTTTGGCGGCTCGCCGGTGACCGAAGGGCGCATCTCCCTCGACAGCCCGGCCATGGTGCAGGCACTGGAGGCCTACCGCACCGTCGTCAGCGAACAGTGGGTCGATCCCGAGTGCGACTATGACACCGCCCTCACCCGCTTCAATGAGGGCAAGAGCGCCTACCTCATCAATGGGGACTGGGCCTTCAACGATCTGGTGAAGAACATGGGGGATAAGCTGGGCGTTGCCCTGCTGCCCCGCTGGCAAAGCCATCCCATGCACTCCATGAGCGGCGCCTACGTGATGGGAGCCTCCCGCTGGGCGATGGACGATGAGGATCGGCAACCCGTCATCAAGGCATTGATGGCCTTTATCCAGCGTCAGGATATTCAGCAGTCCATCTATCATCAGGGGGCGCTGCTGCCGGTCAATCAGCAGGCTTTTACCGCCATCAGCCGCCGTCCCACGCCTCAGGAAAAAGTGCTGCTGGAACAGTTCACCCTCAGTACCCCCATGCCCTCCGACAGCGCCATGTCCATCGCCTGGCAAGCGATGGAGAAAGGGTTCGAGCGCTTTAAAGAGGGGATCAGTGCCGCCGACACCGCCCGCTATATGCAGCAGCTGGCCGATCAGCAGTACCGGCAGGTCAAAACACCATGAAACATCGCACCTTTCGGCTCGGCCCGACCCTCATCATCATCCTGTTCACCGTCGCCTTGCTGCCGGCACTGCTGGCCAGCACTGTGCTGCTGATCCGCCAGCACCAAATCATCGCCCAGAGCGAGCAATCGCAGCTGGAGCGAGCCCTCACCAGCATGACCCGCGAGGCCCGCTTTCGCAGCGAGCTGATCGGCACCCAGCTCAATCAGCTCAGCCAGGATCGGGTACTCCATCAGGCCCTCGACAACTTTCTCTTCTCCAGCCATGCCCGGCTGGCGCTGGCCACCTTTGTCAAATCCAACAGCCTGCTCACCTCGGCCTACCTCATCGATGACAAGGGGTTGGTGGTGGAGTACATCAATGGCCAGGCCTCCCACCTCGAGTCGAGCAACCTGATGCCGCAGCTGATGGCCTGGGGCAAGACCCGCGAGGCAAAACAGGGCAAGCATCTGCTGCTGCCCGTCGATGATCCCGTGCTGGTCGACGACATGGAGCAAAACCGCAGCGGCGGGCTGGCGCTGGTAGCCCCCATCTATCGCAACCACCAGCGAGCAGGGGTGATGCAGACCCCTTCCGGCTTCGTGATGGCCATTCTCCCCTGGCGGCAGATGGCCCAGTTGCTGGAACCCTATCTCAAGGGGAGCGAATATCTGGTGATCTCCCAGGGCGAGAACCGTCTCTACGAAGGGGCTCACCAGAGCGCCAACGCCATGGATGACAGGGAGCCAAGCAAGATGGCGCAGCCCCTGGCCATTGGCTGGCCCCAGCTGGAGCAGGAGATCACCCCCACCATCACCCTCTACAGCTACAGCAATGACAGGGTCAGCGAGCTCAACAAATCCCAACAGCTGCTGACCGTCAGCATCGCCGTCATGTTGCTGCTGGTAGCCATCGGCTGCGTCTGGCTCACCCGCTGGCTCACCCGACCGCTGCGCTCGCTGGCCGCGCTGGTGCGCAGCTATGGCAAGGGCAATTACCAGCAACGGCAGGCGCCGCTGCGCTTTGTGGAGTACGACGAGGTGCGCCAGTTGCTGCAGGAGATGGCCAGCACCATCTCGGATCAGGTGCGGGCGCTCTATCAGCAAAATGAACAGCTGCAGCAGGCCAATAGCGAGAAAGAGGCCTTCAACCAGCGGCTGCTCGGCTTCAACGACGAACTGGAGCAAGAGGTTGCCTCGCAAACGACCGCCCTGCGCTCGGCCCTGAGCCGGGAGGAGCGCAGCCGCCATATCCTGCAATCCTGGTTGCAATTCGGTCTGCACCAGCAGCTGGATATCGATATTGCCGAGCTGGCCAGCTCCGCCCTGCTGCAACTCTCGCAGCTCTATCCTGGCCACCGCTGGGGACTGGTGATCCGCCGCGATGGCCAGCCCCACTACTCCCTGACCCAGGGGGTCGATGCCCCCTTGCGGGATGCCCTGCAGGAGAAACTGGCTCAACTGATGGATGAGGAGGTCAAACACTCCGAATGCCAGTGGGATAACGCACTCTGGAAGATCATGACTCTGCCCGGTAGCCAAAGTGGCGTGCTGTTTGGTTATCTGATGGTGAGCGCAGAAGGGCTGGAGTCCGAAGACAGGGCCATCTTGCGGCTGTTTGCCAAGCAGTTGGCGGTGGGCATCGAGGGGCGCCTCTTCACCGACGAACTGGCGCGGGTCGCCCGCACCGACAACCTCACCGGGCTGCCCAACCGGCAGGCGTTCGAAGAGGCCTTCCACCACTATCAAGCAGTGCTGGCGCGCCATCCGGAGCGTCACCTCGCCCTCTTCATGCTCGATCTCAACGGCCTCAAGCGTACCAACGACCAGTATGGGCACGAGGCTGGCGACGCCCTGCTAATCCAGATGGCTCGCCAGCTGCGCACCCTCTGCCGTCAGGATGAGAAGATTTTCCGCATCGGCGGCGACGAGTTCGTGCTGCTGGCGGAGGCGGATCACCTCGCCAGCCAGCTGCTGGCAGGTAGACTTGAGGCAAGCCAGCAGCACGCCATCGTGCAGCATGGGGAGCACAGCTTCCCGCTGCGTTTTGCCATCGGCTGGAGCAGCAGCGACCAGACCCCGCTGGCGGAGCTGAGCCGGGTGGCTGACGATGCCATGTATGCCAATAAGGCGCGCTTCTATCAGGGGCAGCGATAAAAAGCAGAGGTCCGTGGCGTTGGCGAGCCTTTCGCCAACGCCCTGATCAGCTCGCAAAAATGGCGCGCAACGCTAGACGCGGCGCGGACCATGACTAAGATAGGGGCTCTTGATGTCTCGATTTGGAAGGGAGTAGGAAATGGAGTTAGTACTTGGCCCACTGGAAGCCCGCGTCATCGGCTGTCTGATTGAAAAAGAGATCTGCACCCCGGATCAATATCCCCTCTCCCTTAATGCACTGGTCAACGCTTGCAACCAGAAGAGCAACCGCGAGCCGGTGCTGGAGCTCTCCGAGCTCGATATCCGCGCCGTGGTGGACGAGCTGATCCGCAAGCGGCTGGTGGTCAACACTGCAGGCTTCAACGCCCGGGTGCCCCGCTATCAGCACAGATTCTGCAACACCGAATTTGGCGAGCTGAAATTCAGTGCCCAGGAGCTTGGCATCGTCTGCGAACTGCTGCTGCGCGGCCCGCAAACCCCGGGGGAGCTGCGCTCGCGCACCAACCGCCTCTGCAGCTTCGATGATGTCACCGAGGTGGATGCGGTGCTGACCCAGCTCATCGAGCGTGGCCCCTACGTGGTCAAGCTGCCGCGTGAGCCGGGCAAGCGCGAATCCCGCTACGCCCACCTGTTTAGCAGCGAAGTGGATATTCAGGCGATGATGGATGCCGCCCCCGCCGCGGCCTATGCCTCCCCTGCTGCCGACCGTCTGAGCGAGCTGGAGCTGGAAGTGAGCGAGCTCAAGAGCCGTCTCGCCGCCATGGAAGCGCGGCTGGCTGCGCTGGATGGTCAGGGCTGACCGCCTTTACCATCGCCACTCTCTATCAGGGAGCCGGGGCAGATGTCCCCGGCTCCCTGCGTTTTTTCATCGTGAGGAAGTGCCCGTGATCACCCTGATTAAAGAGTCTGACCACCAGAAGATGCCCTGGAAAAACCAGCAGGGCACTACCAGCCAGATCCTCATCTCTCCCAAGGGGAGCAGCCTTGCCAAACTCGACTTTGACTATCGACTGAGCTCGGCCCCCATCAAGAGCGCGGGCCCCTTCTCCCCCTTTCCTGGCTATCAGCGCATTTTGCTGCCGGTGAGCGGGGCTGGCTTTGTGCTCAATGGTCACCCCTACGCCACCTTCGAGGCGGCGCACTTTAGCGGCGATGAGGAGACCCACTGCGAGTTGCTGAAAAAAGAGGTGACCGATCTGGGGCTTATCTACCATCCGGATCGCATCAGCGCCAACGTGCGGGTACTGAACCTCCCCTTCCCGCTGACCCTTACCCTCGAGCCAGAGAAGACCTACCTCTGTCACCTGCTGAGCGGCCAGCTGGCCGTGCAGGGCAAAGAGGTGGCCATCAACGAGACGCTGGTGGTGACCGGGGAAGAGAGCATTCACTTCGAATGCCAGAAGAAGACCGCCATCGCCTTCTTTACCCTGCAGGCCAAATAGCGCAAAAGTCGGCGGTGTGCAGTCATGCCACGCCACACACAAACAGCAGAGATGAAAAAGCCGGGAAATCCCGGCTTTTCTATTGAGGCAACCGGCTCGATGCCGGTCAACACCTTAGTTGACCTTGAAGGAGCCCTTCATCATGGCAAAGTGGCCGGGGAAGGAGCAGAAGAAGGTGAGATCCTTGCCCGCCAGACCGTCGGTCTTGAAAGTGACGCTGCTGCTCTCGCCGCCGCCGATCAGCTTGGTGTGAGCCAGCACACGGGGATCATCCTTGGGCAGATAGCCGTTCTCGGCCCCGGCGCTCATCCCGGCAGTTGCCACGGTCTGATAGTCGGCGGTGCTGGCCAGCACCCAGTTGTGACCCATGGCGGTCACGGGCAGCTTGCCGGTGTGGTTCAGGGTGACTGTCACCTCCTTGCAGGTAGCCGGCACGCTCATCTCTTTGAGGTTGTACTGCATGGCATCATTGCCTTCAATGACCAGTGCACACTCATCCGCCAGCACGGGGGCAGCCAGGGTACTCAGAAACAGCAGGGTAATCGCCTTTTTCATCATCTTCTCCTTTGATTGGCAATGGATGGCAACGACTTGGCGGATGCGGTGAACGCTTCGCAAAGATGCCGTCTAAATCGACCTTCATTTTACTCAGTTGTCTTCAATCGGCTATGGCTTTTGGCCAAAGCTGCGGGCCAGGTCACCAGACGGTGCTCTACTCGCCACTCTCTCCCTCACGGATGGACGATACGACCCGCTCCCGCCACAGGTTCAAAACTGTTTAATTTTTTCTGCTCTTTTCCCTCCGATTGCCCCTATCAGGGCTCGCCCGGCGGGCGCCCCTTGGCTAAGCTAGCGCCCCGATATGAACCTTCTCCAAATGAGAGCGCCGGATGAATGCGATAACCCCCGTGGCGGCCATGCGCGGCCTGCTGCTGACCCTGCTGCTGGCGCTGGCCGGCTGCCAGCCCACCCCGCCTGCCCAGACCTGTATTCAGGGCAAGACCATGGGCACCTACTATGTGGTGACCCTGAGCGATAGTTATCCCGGTGGGGAGCCCGCCCTCAAAAGTGACGTAGAAAGTTTGCTAGCCCGGATGAACAAAGAGATCTCCACCTACGATCCGGGTTCGCTCATCTCCCGTTTCAATCAAGGGCCCGCCAACACCCCGTTTGCCATCCCGCCCGCCATGGCCATCATAGTCCAGCAGGGGATTGATGCCGGGAAACTGACCGACGGCAAGCTGGATGTGACCGTGGGGCCTCTGGTCAATCTGTGGGGCTTTGGCCCGGACAAACGGCCGGTCAAGCGGCCCGATGAGGCAGCCATCGCCGCCGCCCGCCACAAGGTGGGCATCGACAAGCTGACCCTGACCCCGCAAGGGGATCACTTCCTGCTCGAAAAAACGATCCCGGATCTCTATCTCGACCTCTCCACCCTTGGCGAGGGGGCCGCCTCTGACGAGATTGCCGCCCTGCTCGAAGGCAAGGGGGTACACAACTACCTGATCGAAGTGGCCGGTGCGGTGCGTAGCAAGGGCAACAACAGCAAGGGCTCGCCATGGAAAGTGGCCATCGTCGAACCCTCCGATCAGCCGGGAGCGTTTTCCGATATCGTCATCCCCAACGGCATGGCGCTCAGCACCGCGGGCAGCTATCGCAACTACTACGAGCTGGATGGCCAGCGTTACTCCCATATCATCGACCCCGCCACCGGCCAGCCGGTCACCCACAAGCTGGTCTCCGCCAGCGTCATCACCCCGACCGCGCTGGAGGCCGATGCTCTCGATACCGCGCTGATGGTGATGGGGCCTGAAGCGGGGTTGGCATTTGCCAAGCAGCACCAGCTGGCTGTCTATCTCATCATCAAGACCAAACAGGGGTTCAAGGCCGAGTACACGCCGCAATTTGCTCCCTATCTGGCAGAGAAAAAACGGTGAGTTCAAGGCCCTGGCAACAGGGCCTTTTTCTTTCACTCATCGCGGACAAAAGGCGGACAAACGGAGATGGTTCGCAATCGACAACTTGGCCAATTGCCTCTTCGGGCGCTTTGGTGGCACACTTTCTCCCATCAGCCCGCAGCGCCTCGACTCAGACAGATGCAGACACCTGAACAAGAGCCAGAAAAAAAGAGCCCAGCCAAGCCACAACGCATTCTGATGGTCAATGAGCAGCGCTCGTTTCAGGTGATGATGAAGGCGATGCTGCTCAATCTGGGTATCAGCAACATCACCTACTCCAATACCGCCGAGGATGCGCGGCGACGCTGCCAGAAGAGCAGTTTCGACATCTATCTCATCGATTACGATCTCGGGGTTGGCGAAAATGGTCGCCAGCTGCTCGAGAGCCTGCGCGACAAAGATCTGATCCCGCCCCAGAGCGTGGTGATCATGGTGAGTGGCGACAGCTCCCGCGCCATGGTACTGAGCGCGCTGGAAGCCGAGCCCGACGAATACCTGATGAAGCCCTTCTCTCAGGAGCAGTTCTCGTTTCGCTTGAAGCGTGCCCTCGCCCGGCGCAACGCCCTGGCCAGCGTCTTTACCGCGCTGGCCGATGACAATCTGGCAGCCCTCATTACCGCCTGTGCCGAGCGGGCCGATGCGGTCCCCCGTTTTGCCAACTACTGCCGCTGCCTGCAGGCCGATACCCACCTCAAGCTGGGTCAGGCGCAAGAGGCGCGCGCCCTGATGCGCCAGCTGCTGGCCGGGCAGGAGAACAGCTGGGCCCGCCTGACACTGGGCAAGGCGTGCAACACCCTGGGGCTCCACGAAGAGGCGGTCAGCCATCTGCAGGCGACCCTCAAAAATACCCCGCTGATGGTGGAGGCTCACCTCTGGCTGGCAGAATCCCTGCTGGCCCTTGGCAATGACGAGCAGGCGCAGCAGGAGCTGAGACGGGCGGTGGATATCTCCCCCCAGTCGGTGCAACTCTCCCGACGACTGGCGGAGGTGTGCCTGCAGCGTCACGACTACGCCCAGGCCAAGGATGTGCTGATGTCGCTGATCGACCTGTCACGCAACTCCATTCACCGCACCCCCCATTATCTGGGGGCCTATATCCAGACCCTGACCCTCTACGCCCTCAACAGCAACGACAGCTACCACATCGCCAACCTGCAAAAGCAGGTCAATTCTGCCCTGTCGCGCATCCGCGATTCGCTGATGATGTCGGAGTTCAACTACCCGGTGTTCGAGCAGATCTGTCAGGCCCGGGTACAGATTGCGCTGGGGGAGCTGCTCAAGGGCAAGAAGATGCTCTATCGCGCCAATCAGAACTGGCTCGATGAACCTGCCACCATGCCCCCCGCCCTGCTTGGCGAGACCATCCTTGCCCTCTATCAGCTCGGCGAGTTCGAATATGCAGAGAGCCTGCAGGGGCTGCTGGCGGAGGACGAAGATCGGCTGCTCACCACCTGCATTCAGGCAACCCGGGATGACAAGACGGTGCTGGAGC
The DNA here is from genome assembly GCF_040907925.1 of Aeromonas sp. s12. Lineage (NCBI taxonomy): Bacteria > Pseudomonadati > Pseudomonadota > Gammaproteobacteria > Aeromonadales > Aeromonadaceae > Aeromonas > Aeromonas sp. s12. Next base: position 332,105 of record NZ_JBFOCT010000014.1, read on the forward strand.
GGCGTCAGCGCTACCAGCAGCTCAACGATCTGGGGATCAAGGCCTATCAGAGCGGCGAGCTGGAGCAGGCCCTCGGCCATTTTCGCGAGGCCCTGCGCCGCGCCCCCGCCAATACCGGTGCGGCTCTCAACAAGATCCAGGTGCTGCTGCAACTAATGCAGAAAAACCGCAAGAGCCCGGAGTTTGGTGCCGAGTGCAAGGACACCCTGGACGTGCTCGACGGCATCCCCCTCAACCCGGCCCAGCAGGAGCGTTTTCGCAAGCTGCGTCAGGAGTTCAACCAGTTCAGCTAAGACGCCGCCGCGCCCCCCTTTCCCCGCCTATGCTGAAACCAGTTCGGCAATGCGAGGGAAACGAAGATGGCGATGTGTCGTTATCTGGTGGCCGATGGCCGCCACTGCAGTGAAGAGGCTGGCGATCACGATCTCTGCCACTGGCATGATCCCCACCATACCCATCAGGAAGCCCGCAGCGCCGAGGCGCTTGAACAGTACGTTCGCGCTGGCGGACTCTGCCACGGCCTGCAGCTGTCACGGGCCAATCTGGCGGGTCTCAATCTGGTCAACAAGGAGTCCGATCAGGGATTTTTGCTGGAGCAGTGCAACCTCTATCGCGCCAACCTGCGCGGTGGTCACCTCTACGGCCTGCGCATGAAGGGCGGCAGCCTGATGAAGGCCGATCTCAGTGATGCCAACCTCCAGTGCGCCACCCTCGATGACGTCAACCTGCTCGGCATCCGCTGGCACAACACCCGGCTCGACAACATGCAGACCGGCAAACGGGTGATGCAGGATCGCAAGGGGCGCCGCGAACGGGATCCCAAACAGGCGCGCATCTGGTTCAAGGAGGCGGAAGAGACCTACCGGGATCTGCGCAAAGCCTCCGAGGCACAGGGGATCTTCACCATGTCCGGCAACTATATCCAGCAGGAGCTCACCATGCGCCGCCTGCAACTGCCGTTCTGGTCGACCCAGCGCTTCACCTCCTGGGTGGTCGATCTCTTCTGCGGCTATGGCGAGGCCCCGATGCGGGTGGTGCTCTTCTCGTTGCTGCTCATCTTTATCTGCAGCATTTTTTACTTCTTCTGCGGACTGCATTTTCAGGGCGAGCACCTCATCTACCAACCCGGTGCCCCGCTCGAGCAAAATGCCATCTTCCTGCTCGAATGCCTCTACTACAGCGTGGTCACCTTCACCACATTGGGGTACGGCGACTTCACTCCGGTCGGTCTCTCCAGGATCTTCGCCGCCTTCGAGGCCTTCACCGGCAGCTTTACGCTGGCGCTGTTTGTGGTGGTATTCGTCAAAAAGATGACCCGCTGACACCTCTGCCCACCCCGCGGTGCCTGCCACTGACGCAGGCCCGCGGCCAAACTTGCATCCACCGCCGATTCCTAGTCCAATAGCCACTTATAAAAATGACATGAGCATCCCGGACATGAAGATTATCTCTTTCAATATCAACGGCCTGCGCGCCCGTCTGCACCAGCTGCAAGCCATCATCGACAAGCACCAGCCCGATGTGATCGGCCTGCAGGAGATCAAGGTGCACGATGAAGCCTTCCCGCTGGCCGATGTGGAGGCCATGGGCTATCACGTGGAGTTTCACGGCCAGAAGGCCCACTACGGGGTCGCCATCATGAGCAAGCAGAAGCCGGTCAAGGTGGAGAAAGGCTTCCCCACCGATGATGAAGAGGCCCAGCGCCGGATGATCATGGCCACCTTCGAACATGAAGACGGCTCTCTCATCAAGGTGATGAACGGCTACTTCCCGCAGGGTGAAAGTCAGGATCACGAGACCAAGTTCCCGGCCAAGCAGAAGTTCTACGAGGATCTGCAGCACTACCTCGAGACCAACCACACCCCGGACGACCAGCTGGTGCTGATCGGGGATATGAATATCTCCCCCACCGATCTCGACATCGGCATCGGCGAGGCAAACCGCAAACGCTGGCTGCGGGATGGCAAATGCTCCTTCCTGCCCATCGAGCGCGAATGGATGGAGCGACTGAAAGGGTTTGGCCTCACCGACACCTTCCGCGCCGCCAACCCCACCGAGTGCGAGCGTTTCTCCTGGTTTGACTACCGCTCCAAGGGCTTTGACGAGAACCGCGGCCTGCGCATCGACCTCATCATGGCCTCGGACGCCCTCAAGGACAAGGTGACCGAGACCGGTATCGACTACGAGCTGCGCGGCATCGAGAAACCCTCCGACCACGCCCCCATCTGGGCCTGCTTCGCCTGATGCGGCGCAAGATTAACCGATGAGCCGCGACGAATTCGTAAACTGTGAAGCGGCTCGCGGTTGCCTGCGATAAAAGGGCGTAAAAAACCCATCCAGACAAGGTGCCTTATGGCACCTTATTTTTTGCAGCAAGGAGTGGCTGGCGTGATACGGTTACGAAGAGCCCGGGCCCGGGATGAACATCCCCGAAGCCCCCCGCCCAAATCGGAAAAGTCAGACTTTTTTCGTCAATCGGCAACCCTAATTGTCACTTTGAGAAGGTTGTGTTCAAGGTTGCCGCCCTATCATCTCCCATTCCAATCATAAAGAAGTTGTTTTTTTAATCATGAAGTTAATGATGTATATGGAGAAACATGCTGAACGCAGCAGCCGAAATCGATCCAACAGGAGTGTGATGATGAAGGTGCCCAATGCCGGAAGAGAGGTTTACAAACGCAGCTTGCTGACCCTGGCGCTGATCAGTGGTCTGAGCGCCTGTGGCGGCGAAACGACCCAAACGGCCCAGACCATGCCCGCCGTCCCTGTGGTGGTCGCCGAGGTCAAGCTGACCGATGTGCCGCTCACCACCGAGATGGTGGGAGAGACCGCCGGTTTTCGCGAGATCGATGTGCGCTCCCGGGTCAGTGGCATCCTGCTCAAGCGCACTTATGTGGAAGGCCAGCCGGTTACCGCCGGTCAGGAGCTGTTTCTGATTGACCCTGAGCCCTACAAGGTGGCGCTGGAGCAGGCCAAAGGGACTTTGGCTCAGGAGCAGGCCCGTCTCAACAAGGCCCGTGCCGATCGGGATCGCATCATTCCCCTCTTCAAGCGTCAGGTGGTGAGTCGCAAGGACTATGACGACACCATCGCCAACTACGAAGCGGCCATCGCCAGCCATCAGGCCGCTCAGGCCAAGGTGAAAGAGGCGGAGCTCAACCTCAGCTACACCCAGGTGACCGCCCCCATCAACGGCATGGCGAGCAAGAGCTCCCAGTCCGAGGGGAGCCTTATCTCCACCAGCGGCGACAACGGCCTGCTCACTACCATCACCCAGTTTGATCCGCTCTACGTCAACTTCTCATACTCGGAGCAGGATCGCCTCAACTTCGAAAACTCGGTAAAGAAAGGGGTGATTGAGGCGAAGGATGCCACCACCTGGCGCACCCATATCCGTCTGGCCGATGGCTCCCTCTATCCGGAGGCGGGCAAGCTCAACTTCTCCGACAATCGGGTCGATCCCCAGACCGGTACCATCCGTGCCCGGGCCATCTTCGACAACAAGGACGGCGTACTGCTGCCGGGCCAGTTTGTCCGCATGACCATCGATCTGGGCACCCGCAAAAACGCCATCGTGGTGCCGCCGCGCGCCATCGTCCAGTCCCAGGCTGACCGCATGGTGATGGTGGTCGATGCCGAGAACAAGGTGATCCCCCGTCCGGTCAAACTGGGCCCGGTGGTCTCCGAGGGCGTGCTGATCGAGAGCGGCCTGCAGGCAGGTGAGCGCTATATCGTCGAAGGCTTGATGAAGGCCCGCCCCGGCGCCGTGGTGAAACCTGTCTCTGCCGACGAGATGAAGGCGATCACCGGCAAGGTGGTCAGCCAGTCTGCGGCCAAGTAAGGAGCCCGTATGTTTTCCAAGTTCTTCATAGAACGCCCCATCTTCGCCAGCGTGATTTCGATCATCATCGTGCTGGGCGGTTTGGCGGCGATGCGGGCGCTCCCCATCGAGCAATATCCCCAGATCACCCCGCCGGTGGTCTCGGTCACGGCGTTTTATCCGGGCGCAACCCCGGAGGTGATCTCCCAGACCGTGGCAGCGCCGCTGGAGCAGCAGATCAACGGCGTCGAGCGGATGATCTACATGCAGTCGGGGTCGGCCTCCAACGGCCAGATGAACCTCAACGTCTACTTCGAGATCGGCACCGATCCGGATCAGGCCACCATCAACGTCAACAACCGGGTCTCGGCCGCCATGGCCCAGCTGCCGGAAGAGGTGAAAAAGCAGGGAGTGACGGTCAAGAAGAAATCGACCTCCATCCTGCAGGTGGTCACCCTCCAGTCACCGAACGGCTCGTTTGATACCACCTATCTGTCGAACTACGCCCTGCTCAACATCATCGACGAGCTCAAGCGGATTCCCGGCATCGGTGATACCACTCTGTTTGGCGGTACAGACTATGCGATGCGCATCTGGCTGCGGCCGGATCGACTGGCCCAGCTCGAGCTCACCCCGAGCGACGTGATCGGCGCCATTCGCGAGCAGAACACCCAGTTCGCGGCGGGCAAGATCGGTGCCCAACCCACCACGGCTCCCATCGACTTCACCTACACAGTGCAGACCAAGGGGCGCCTTGAGGATGTGAAGGAGTTCCAGAACATCATCGTCCGCTCCATGCCCGATGGCTCCAAGATCCGGGTCCGCGATGTCGCTCGGGTCGAGCTGGGGGGCAAGGATTATGATCTGGTCGCCCGCGCCAACGGCAAACCGGCCATCGGTATCGCCACCTATCTGCAACCGGGCGCCAACGCCGTCGCGGTCGCCGATGCGGTACACGCCACCATGGAGCGACTCAAGGAGCGCTTCCCGCAGGATATCGAGTACCAGATCCCCTACGACACCACCGAGTTCGTGAAGATCTCCATCGAAGAGGTGGTACACACCCTGTTCGAGGCAATCGTACTGGTATTCGTGGTGGTCTACCTGTTCCTGCAAAACTTCCGCGCCACCCTGATCCCCTGTATCGCGGTGCCGGTGTCGCTCATCGGGACCTTCGCCGGCATGCTGGTGCTCGGTTTCTCCATCAACCTGCTGACCCTGTTCGGCATGGTGCTCGCCATCGGTATCGTGGTGGATGACGCCATCGTGGTACTCGAGAACGTCGAGCGGATCATGAGCGAGAAGAAGTGTTCGGCCAAAGAGGCTGCCATCCTCGCCATGCAGGAGGTCTCCGGTCCGGTGGTCGCCATCGTACTGGTGCTCTGCGCCGTGTTCCTGCCGGTCGCCTTTATGGGCGGCATGACCGGGGTGATGTACAAGCAGTTCGCCATCACGGTCGCGGTCTCGGTCGCCATCTCCGGTCTGGTGGCTCTGACTCTCTCTCCGGCCTTGTGCGCCGTGTTGCTCAAAGAGGGACACCACAAACCGGCCCGCTTCTTCGTCTGGTTCAACGAAAAATTTGACCAGCTGACCCGCGGCTATGTGCGGGGTGTGGCCTTCCTGAACCGTCGGGTGGGGGTCGCCTTTGCCATCATCGCCGTGCTGATCCTCTCCATCTACGGCCTCTTCCTGAAAGTGCCGGGCGAACTGGTACCGAACGAAGATCAGGGCTACCTCATCTCCGCCGTCATGCTGCCGGATGCCGCCGCGATGAGCCGGACCCAGGCGGTAGCGGATCAGTTCGACAAGATCGCCATGGCCAACCCCCATGTGAAGGATGTGATCACCTTCTCGGGCTTTGACATTCTCTCCAATGCCATCATCAGCAACAGCGGCATGACCTTCATTACCCTGAAGGACTGGAGCGAGCGTCAGGGGGCCGGACAGGACTCCTTCTCGCTGGCCAAGATCTTCCAGGGCTTGAGCCTGATGGGGCTGGCGGATGGCTTTGTCGCCTCCTTCAACCCGCCTCCCATTCAGGGGATGTCCACCACAGGTGGCCTTGAGGCCTATCTGCAGAACCGTGGCACCGGCAACGCCCAGGCCTTCTCAGGCGAAGTGCAGCGCTTCCTCGAAGCGGCCAGGGCGCGCCCGGAGTTTGCCAGCGTCACCAGCACCTACCGCGCCAACGTGCCACAGGTCTATCTGGATCTGGACCGCGAAAAAGCCAAGGCACTTGGGCTGCCGATCAACGCGGTGTTCGACACCATGCAGGCCACCTTCGGCCAGGTCTATGTCAACGACTTCAACCAGTTCGGCCGTACCTACCGGGTGCAGTTGCAGTCCGAGGCAGACTATCGCGCCAAGAAGAGCGACATCCGCAACGTCTATGTCCGCTCCGACAAGGGGGAGATGATCCCGCTCAGCAGTCTGGTGACGGTGCGTGATGCCACCGGCCCCGAACTGGTCGAACGCTTCAACATCTTCCAGGCCGCCAAGATCATGGCCCAGCCCGCCCCAGGCTACAGCTCGGGTCAGGCCATCGCCGCGCTGGAAGAGGTCGCCAATGAGGCTCTTGGCAACGACGCCAAGCTGGAGTGGACCGGCTCCGCCTATCAGGAGAAAGCGGCCGCAGGCAGTGCAGGCATGGCCTTTGGTTTCGGTATCGTGATGATCTTCCTCATTCTGGCCGCTCAGTATGAACGCTGGAGCCTGCCGTTTGCGGTGATCACCGCGGTACCGTTCGCCCTGTTCGGTGCCCTGCTCGCCACCTGGCTGGTGGGGCTGACCAACAACGTCTACTTCCAGATCGGGCTGGTGACCCTGGTCGGCCTTGCCGCCAAGAACGCCATCCTGATCGTGGAGTTCGCGGTGATGAAGCACGAAGAGGGGATGAGCCTCATCGAGTCGGCACTGGAGGCGGCGCGCCTGCGTTTCCGCCCCATCGTGATGACCTCGCTCGCCTTCATCCTCGGCTGTGTGCCGTTGGTCACCTCCAGCGGGGCCGGTGCGGCAAGCCGTCACGCCCTCGGCTGGCCGGTCATCGGCGGCATGCTGGCGGCCACCTTTATCGCCATCTTCTTTATCCCGCTCTTCTTCCGCCTCATCATGAGAGGATCGGAAAAAAGGGCCTGACTATTCCGGTAAAGCTCACCAAGCCCCTCCTTCACGGAGGGGCTTTTTTATGTCACTCCGTTACATCGCAAACAGATAGGCCTTCATCGCCTTGAGGCGTACGGTGGCGGCACCGATGATGTCGATAAAGCCAAGCAGCGGATGGGGTTTATGTGCCGAAATCCAGGCTGAGCCGGTTGCCCCAATTGGCAGGTCCACACCGTCCGGCGCCAGCATGTCGAGTACCACTGTCCGGCCATGGCTCGACATGTTGTTGCCCACATGCTGTCGTACATCTTGATCCCCCTGCGCAACACTCATCTGGGCCTCCCCCGTACCAGTCAGTACTGAGTGCACCCGTGCCCGAAAGATGCGCCCGGGATAGGCATCTACATAAAACTCGGCAAACTGGCCTGGTGCTATGTTGCGAAAACTCTGATCCGGAATGCGAAACTCCAGAAACTTGCGAGAAGTGTCGTATAGGTGCATGTTGCCGGTACGGGAACCGCTGGCAATATTGACTATCGAGACCTGACCATCAAACGGAGCCCTGATCACCTTCTCTTCATTCCGTCGCTCCTGCAAGGCCAGCTCTGTCTCTAGATTCAACACCTGAGCTTCAATCGCCTGAACCTTCGCTTCACTGGCACTCAGTTGCGCCAGATCGCCATCAATTTGGGTCTGCAGCTGGTCACGGCTCTGAATACTGGCAAAGTTACCCAACTGGGTCAGCCGAGCCAATTCCTTGTGATTGAGGTTCAGTCGTGACTGGATCGCTCGCTGCTGGCTTACCTCTGACGCCACCTGGGCATGCTGGGCGTCAATCTGATAGCTCAACGCCTGAGACTTACCGTTACTCTCCCAGTCCGCAAGACTATAAATGGGCTGACCACGCGCAACACGCTGATTATGCGCAACATAAATCTGATCTATCTGATGAAACTGGTTGATGCCTAGTAAGGGTCCCAACACCGCATGAGGTGCCTTGACCGTCGCTGAATCGGTAAAATCCACCGGAGCCAAATGGCGAGAGGTAGTCAACAAACCAAGCGCCAATAACGCGCCAATTGCGGTACTCCAAAAACCCGTTTTTAGGTTCCAAGGCAATATGTTCAGCTTGACCAGCAACCAGACGATCAGGATATAGGGCAGCAGGATCTCTTTCATGATGCCTCCCCCTGATGACGGCCACGTCGAATACCATGGCCGATAATAAGGCTCATCCGCTCGCTCAGCACATCCCAACGGGCAAAGGCGATGATGACGGCAAGCACCCACCAGGTCTTGTCGATAAACAGTCCGCACAAGGAGAGCGCAAACACCAGGGTGATATGCACCGACTCAGACACCTTGGCACGGTGCACAGCGATCTCATGCAGTTGCCACAGCAGATAGACCAGATAGAGGACCACATAGAGAGTGATCACAGTAATCACCCCCATAAAGATCTCGGAATCAAGCAGTACCATGATGGCTGGCAAAGCATGGTTGAACTTGGTCGCCTCAATTGGATCGATGTGGGCACCTTTCGAGAAGAAGACAACCAGAGCGACCGTGACCAATATAAACGTCAGGCGCCAAAGCCACCGCGCTAACGCAGAGGTTGATTGTGATGACATTTGATGTTGTTCCTTGAGTAACGGATGAGCAAACAAGTGGACCTCATGAGCCACCCAGCTAATAACGCGCATCAGGCTCGACCGGATCGGCGCGACGGGCAGGATGAAGAAGCCCCCAACCAGTGAAGGCTTGCAAGGCTCACAACTCAGAACTGGTGTTGCACACCGATGTTGAAGAAGTTCAGGTAGCTGTTGTTGTAGCTGCCGGACAAATGCGGGCGACCGATCCCGTCCTGATCCACCGGCATATCACCCAGCCAGGCCAGGGTATAGCTGGCTTCCACCTTGGTGGCTGGGCTCAACTGATAACTGGCCCCCAGCCCCCAGCGCCAACCAGAACCTACTGGAAGCATCACAGTACGGTACTCATCACTCACGGCACTACTGTCATAGCCTATTCCGCTGCTCAAACGCAGTGCAGGGGTGACATCAACCTGTGCCCCCAGGCTGGCATGCCATGTATCCTTGTAATTCATATCAATGGTTTGGCTGCCCATGGCAGATGCCACACCGATATCACCAAAACGGGACCACTGCTGCCAGTTGGCACTGGCCAGCAAGGCCCACTGGTCGTTGAGCTGGTGATAGCCACTTAGCGTAATGGTCTGCGGAATCATGATCTCGACCCCTAGACCTGCCACATCAGCACGTGGGAAGAGCTGATCTTCCAGCTCCCACTTCAGTTCGGAGAAGTAGCTCAAGCCGATACGGGAGTGCTGATCCAGCTCGTAAAGTACCCCGAAGGAGGCGCCATACGCCCAGTCGCTGTTGGAGAATTCCCGCCCTTCCCCCATCCCGGACGTCAGATCCACAGAGGCTTCCAGCGAACCATTCATGGCGATCAGGCTGGCTCCCACCGACCAATTTGAGTCAATGCGGTACGCCAGACTCGGAGCAAAGGCGATGCCGGTCAGCTTGGCCGACTGGGTATAACCACGACCATCCCAGCCATCGCCATAATCGATACCCAGACCGTGACTGCCAAAGACGCCGATACCTGCGACCCATTGATCGTCGATGGCATGAGTCAGATAGAGGCTGCCGAGCGGCGCGGTCTGCAGGGCATTTCCACCGTTGTTACCGCCGTTGTCCAGATCCAGCTCAAGGTCGCCGTATACCACACCGCCATTGACCTGCAACTGGGTACCTTCCAGTTTGGTCATACCGGCCGGGTTGCTTGCGATAGTATCTGCCCCTTGGGCACGGGCGGCAGACCCTGCGTTGGCCAGCGCACTGTTGGCAGTGCTGGTCTCGTAGAGGGCAAGGCCGCCAGCCATGGCTGATGGACTCAGCAAAGCGGCAAGCATCAGCGACAGCAGTCGTGGCTGCATTTCAATACTCCTGAATAGTGAACATTGTGAGCACCCGGCAAGGTGTGCTGCTCAAAAACACGGTTTGACTCTTTGATTGTCAGCATCCGGGAGACCTGCGGCTTTATACTGCTCGCTCATGGCGTCACGGGATGGATAAGGTCGGCAAGCACTCCTGCCGCAGTCATTTATGCCGGAGCAAAAGAGTGAACCATCACGCCATCGTGGTAACTGACAGGGGGCATCCTAACGGGATGAGGGGCATGCTTCATTAGGGTTTGGCATACGCAATGGTTAAGCATTGCTTAAATATCCGCCCCAACACAGCACCTCTATTACATCACCGGCGCCATTGACCTTCACCTCGTGGCAAGGTTTACAGTCCCGCCATCTGCTCCCGAAGGATGCCCGGATTGTCACTCACCCAGCTTGCTGCAAGATTGCCCTCTGTTGTTCTGGCCCGGCTATTGCTGGCGCTGCTGCTCGTCTGCAATCTGACTCTCTGCATCAGCTGGCATGGTTCTCCCCTCTCCTCCGAGCCGACCCCAAGCAGCGCCCAGTCGATGGTGATGTTCGATTCATCCATGGTGATGGCGGATGGCGATATCTCTCATGCAATGCCCGCGATGGATCACCCGGGCGATGTCATGCCTCTCTCCTGCCATCAGGGAGACGAGGGGTCAGCCATGGGCGATGAGTGCCAGATGCAGACAGGCATCAATGCCCCCTCCTTCGGCGCGATGACTCTGCTGGGTGTACTGGTCGCTCTGCTGCTCTTTCCCTTGCTACTTGGCAACAACATCGCAGCGTCACTGCTTGATAACTGGTTGCGGGATCCCTTCCTGCGATCGCGCGGTACTCACCCTCCCTCCTGGCCGCGCCGACATCTGATGCTGTCGGTGTTACGCCACTAGAAAGTCCTTCTCTTGCGGCACAGGCAAGCTTCAACTTGCCCGTTCTCTGCCGCCTTGCCTGACCCTGTGCCCCGGCCAAACCGGTCCGCTCACAGGGAGCCGTGCGCACTGATACAGTTGCGCCCCGTTTGCCGCCAGCCCCTTTGGTGATGCCTTGCACCTCACCCGACCGGCGGCCTGCAAAAGAGAAGACGTATTATGTCACCAGCCCACTTTTCACCGTCCAAGGTTTCTGCCTTCGCGGGCGCATTACCCTCCTGCACTTTCTGCATGCAGATCCTCGCCGGAGGCCAGTCATGAACAAGACCGTCCTGATGTCGGCCCTGCTACTTGCCCTTGGAGCTGGTGGCGGCTACTGGGCCGCCAAACAGATCTCCGATGGCGCAAGCGCCAAAGCAAAGACCCCACTTTACTGGGTCAACCCCATGGATCCCCGCGACAAGCGCGACGGCCCGGCCAAGGACAACATGGGGATGGACTTTATCCCCGTCTATGAGGAACAAAAAAACGGCTCGCCGGGCACCGTCACCATCAGCCCCGAGATCCAGCAGAACCTGGGGGTGCGACTGGCTAAGGTCGAGCGACTGCCAATCCACCAGCAGATCGAGACGGTGGGCTATGTCGGTTATGACGAGGACAGGCTGGAGGCGATCAACGCCCGCATGGCAGGCTGGATCCGCACCCTCGCCATCAAGAGCGAGGGGCAGAGGGTCACCAAGGGGAGCCTTATTTACGAGCTCTACGCGCCGGATCTGGTCAACGCCCAGCACGAGTACCTGCTGGCCCTCAACACGGCCAACCCCCTGCTGCTGCGCGCCGCCGAGGGCAAGCTCAAGTCCCTGCAGGTACCGGCAGATCAAATCTCAGCCCTCAAGCGCAGCCGTCAGGTGCGCGAAACCATCAGCATTTACGCCCCCAGCAGCGGTTATGTCTCCGAGCTCAAGGTGCGCGAGGGCCAGTATGTGGAGCCCGCTGCGGCGCTCTTTAACATCAGCACCCTCCAGCAGGTATGGGTCAGTGCCGAGGTGTTCGAGCGTCAAGCCGCCCAGCTGAAAGTGGGGGATCCGGTCACCATGACTCTCGACTATGCCCCCGGTCGCAGTTGGCAAGGTAAGGTGGATTACCTCTACCCGACCCTCGATGCCGCTACTCGTACCCTCAAGGTGCGACTGCGCTTTGACAACCCGGACGAGTTTTTGAAACCCAATATGTTTGCCAAGGTGAGCATTCGCACCGGGCAGGGAGAGTCGCAATTGGTGGTGCCGAGCGAAGCGGTGATCCGCACCGGCAGTCAGGATCGGCTGGTGCTGGCGTTGGGGGATGGCAACTTCAAGTCGGTCGCCGTCACTCTCGGCCCCCAGTTTGGCGACAAGGTTGCCATCAAGGCGGGGGTGGAAGCGGGTGACAACATCGTCAGCTCGGCCCAGTTCCTGCTCGACTCCGAGTCGGCCATCGATTCGGACTTCCAGCGCATGACGGCAGTGCGCCCCGCCCAGGTGTGGACTCAGGGCGAGGTTGAAAGCATCGATCTGGCCAACCGTACCCTGATGGTCTCCCACCAGCCCATCCCCGAGTGGCAGTGGCCCGCCATGGAGATGGAGTTCACCGTCGCCGACGGTGTGGACATCAGCAAGCTGGCCGAAGGGCAGACCTTGCACCTGCAAGTGATACAGGAGGGGGATGAGTACCGCATCACCACCATCCATCAGGGGAAGGTACCCGCTACTGACGGCGAAGCCAAGCCTGCAACGGATGAGATGGAGAAGATGGAAGGCATGGACCATAGCCAGCATCAGATGACGATGCCCGAGGTGGAGAAGAAGTCATGATCCCGTCGATTATTCGCTGGTCAATCGGCAACCGCTTTCTGGTGCTGTTATTGACCCTCATACTCACCGCCTGGGGGCTCTGGTCGGTCAAGCAAACCCCGGTGGACGCCCTGCCGGATCTCTCCGACGTACAGGTGATCATCAAGACCTCCTATCCGGGCCAGGCGCCCCAGGTGGTGGAAGATCAGGTGACCTACCCGCTCACCACCGCCATGCTGGCGGTGCCGGGGGCCACCACGGTGCGCGGCTACTCCTTCTTCGGCGACTCCTTCGTCTATGTGCTGTTTGACGACAACACAGATCTCTACTGGGCCCGCGCCCGGGTGTTGGAGTATTTGAGCCAGGTTGCGCCCAATCTGCCCGCCTCCGCCCGCCCCCAGCTCGGCCCGGACGCCACCGGAGTGGGCTGGGTATACCAGTACGCGCTGGTGGACAAAACCGGCAAGCATGACCTCAGCCAGCTCACCTCCCTGCAAAACTGGTTCCTCAAGTACGAGTTGCAGACGGTGGAGGGGGTCTCCGAGGTCGCCACCGTCGGCGGCATGGTGCGCCAGTATCAGGTGCGGGTCGACCCGGACAAGCTGCGCGCCTACGGCATCCCGCTCTCCCTTATCGAGACCGCCATCAAGCAAGGCAATCAGGAGACCGGCGCCTCCGTCATCGAGATGGCGGAAGCGGAGTACATGGTGCGCTCGAATGGCTATCTGAAGAGCGTGGAGGATCTGAAGCAGATCCCGCTCGGCACCAATGTGCGCGGCGCCCCGCTGCTGCTGGGGGATGTGGCAGATGTGGTCACCGGCCCCCAGATGCGGCGCGGCATCGCCGAGCTCAACGGTGAAGGGGAAGTGGTGGGCGGCATCATAGTGATGCGCTATGGCGAGAATGCCCAGCACACCATAGACGGGGTCAAGGCACGGCTCGCCCAGCTGAAAAGCAGCCTGCCGGAAGGAGTAGAGATCGTCACCGTCTATGATCGCTCCGACCTTATCCAGCGCGCCATCGACAACCTCTCCGGCAAGCTGGTGGAGGAGTTCGCCGTGGTGGTGCTGGTCTGTCTGGCCTTCCTGTTCCACCTGCGCTCGTCGCTGGTGGTGGTCATCTCCTTGCCCATCGCCATCCTGACCGCCTTTATCGTGATGCACCTGCAGGGGATCAACGCCAACATCATGTCGCTCGGGGGCATCGCCATCGCCATCGGCGCCATGGTGGATGGCGCCATCGTGATGATCGAGAACGTCCACAAGCATATGGAGCGGGAGGCGCTCACCGACAAGAACCGCTGGCGCATCATCACCGAGGCGAGCATAGAGGTGGGGCCCGCCATCTTCTTCTCCCTGCTGATCATAACCATCAGCTTCCTGCCGGTGTTCGCGCTGGAGGCGCAGGAGGGGCGGATGTTCCACCCGCTCGCCTACACCAAGACCTATGCCATGGCGGCCGCGGCCGGGCTCGCCATCACGCTGGTGCCGGTGATCATGGGCTACTTTATCCGTGGCAAGGTGCTGGCCGAGCAGGCCAATCCGCTCAACCGCTGGCTAAGCCAGGGCTATGTGCCACTGCTGAAAGCCGTGCTGTCCCGTCCGAAAACCACTCTGGCTGTCGCCGCCGTAGTGACTGTGGCGGGCTTCTGGCCGCTCAAGTACTTGGGCTCCGAGTTTATTCCGCCGCTGGACGAGGGGGACATCATGTATATGCCCACCACCGCAGCCAATATCTCGGTGGGCAAGGCGCGGGAGATTTTGCAGCAGACCGACAAGCTTATTCGTACCGTGCCCGAGGTGCAAAACGTGTTCGGCAAGGCGGGTCGAGCCGAGACCGCTACCGACCCCGCCGATCTGGTGATGATGGAGACCAGCATCCAGCTCAAGCCCCGCGACCAGTGGCGCCCAGGCATGACCCCGGAGAAGCTCAAGGAGGAGCTCGACTCCCTCATCCGTTTCCCCGGCCTCACCAACGCCTGGGTGCCCCCCATCAAGACCCGCATCGACATGCTGGCTACCGGCATCAAGACCCCGGTGGGTATCAAGATAGCGGGGCCAGATCTCAAGGTGATCCAGCAGCTCGGCCAGCAGCTGGAGCAGATCGTTGGCAAGGTGGAGGGCGCCTCATCGGTCTACGCCGAGCGGGTGGCGGGTGGCCGCTACGTCAAGGTGGATATCGACCGACTGAAAGCGGCCCGTTACGGCCTCAACATAGCCGATGTGCAGGCGGTGCTCGCCACCGCAGTGGGCGGCATGGAGGTGGGCCAGACCATCGAGGGGCGCGAGCGCTATCCCATCAACCTGCGCTACCCCCAGAGCTATCGTGACTCGGTGGCGAGCCTCGAGCTGCTGCCGGTGGTCACTCCGAGTGGCGCGCGTATCGCGCTGGCGGACGTGGCCCGGGTTTACATCAGCGATGAGGCCCCCATGCTGCGCAGTGAAAACGCGCGCCTCAACGGTTGGGTCTACGTCGATATTCGCGGCCGCGATATCGGCTCTTTTGTAGCTGAGGCCAAGGCAGAGGTGGGCAAGCAGCTGGTGCTGCCGGCGGGCTACGCCCTCACATGGTCTGGCCAATACGAGTACATGGAACGAGCCAAGGCGCGCCTCGCCTACGTGGTGCCGCTCACGGTCGCCATTATCGTGCTGCTGCTCTATCTGGCGTTTCGCCGCGTTCAGGAGGTGCTGCTCATTCTCACCACCTTGCCGCTGGCGGTGGTGGGGGGGATCTGTACCCTCTGGCTGCTCGATTTCAATCTCTCGGTGGCGGTCGGGGTGGGCTTTATCGCTCTGGCGGGGGTGGCGGTGGAAACAGGCGTCCTGATGCTGGTCTACCTCAACCACGCCTGGGATGACCTCGTGGCCTGTGGCAAGCCGGACAAGGCGGGCCTGCACCGGGCGGTGATCCACGGCGCCGCCCTGCGCCTGCGTCCCAAGATGATGACGGTGGTGACCATTATCGCCGGCCTCTTGCCCATCATGTGGAGCCACGGCACCGGCTCCGAGGTGATGCAGCGCATCGCCGCCCCCATGATCGGCGGCATGGTGAGCGCGCTGGTGCTGACCCTCTTGGTGCTGCCAGCGGCCTATTACCTGTGGCGCAGCCGAAGCCTTGGCAAGAGCGCGAACCCGCAATCCGAATAACCCGATTTCACGATCCATATTGACTGAACGATGAGGAAACCATCATGAACTACAAGGCGCTGACCCTGACATTGCTGCTTGGCCTTGCCACCCAGACCAACCTGCAAGCAGAAGAGATGATGCACCATGAAGGGCACGATATGAGTCAGACGGGTGAGATGAGCGAACAGGCCGCAATGGTGATGACCAAGGGGGTCATTACCCGCCTCGATGAGGGGAGCGGCAAAGTCGGCATCAAGCACGAGGCGATCGAGAATCTCAAGATGCCCCCCATGACCATGGTCTTTCGAGTGGCAGATCCGGCCCAGCTCAAAGGGCTCAAGGTGGGGGATGCCATCCACTTTCATGCCGAAAGCCAGAGCGGCAAGCTCACAGTGACAGCCATCCAGCCGCAATAAACGGCTCTGGCTCGCCGAAAAGGTCACGATAGACAGTGACAACGCAAGAGGGAGGCATCAGCCTCCCTCTTCTTTTGATCAACCTGTTCGTGTGGTCAACCTCTGGCGCGCGATAGCACTCAGCTGCGGGTTGCCAGCAACTGCTCCACATCCTCGATCACCTTGAGGGCCGCCTGCGGGCCGCCGCTGGAGGTCCAGAGCGACCCGTCCACGGCGCCAAAGCGCTTGGCCTTGATCACCGGCAGCTGCTGGAACGCCGGGGTCTGCTCCGCCTGACGCATGGCATCCACCGCATCACCGCTGGCACTCAGAGTGCCGACCACCAGCCAGTCGGCATCCAGCAGATTGAGGGACTCCAGACTCAGCGCCGGTGAGTGGGGTGCGCCAGTGCCCTGCTGCTTGCTTGGGCGTACCAGCCCCATCGACTCCACTACGCTGCTGGCAAAGGTGCCCTGATACATGAAGCTCGGCCCCTTGGGGTTCCAGCGCACTATGCTGATGCTCTCCCCCTGATGCTTGGCCAGCTTGCTGCGGGCCTGAGTCAGCCGCTCGGCATACTGCAGCAAGAAAGTATCCCCTTGCTGGTCGCGGTTGAGGGTGTGGGCGGTGCGGCGGAAGCTATCCTGCCACGGCTCACCCCACTTGCTGGTCACCACGGTCGGCGCGATCTCCCCCAGCAAGGTCAGCAGCTCGGGACGGGTCTGGCCGGTCAGGATAAGGTCGGGCTCCAGCGCAATCAGCGACTCCAGATTGGGGCTGTCGAGATCACCGATCACCTGGATCCCCATGCCCGCCTTGTTCAGCAAATAGCGAGGCAAGGTGGGTTGACCACGGCCATTGACGGCACCGATGGGGGTCAGCCCCAGGGTCAGGGTGCTGTCGAGTTCGAGCTCGCTCAGCACCACCACCCGCTGTGGCTGGACTGGCACCTGCACCTTCTGGCCAAACGCATCGGTCACTTCACGCATATCCTGCGCCTCAACCAGCGGCGCGGCCAGCATCAGGATGGCTGCTGCCAGGGCGGCAAAACGCTTCATCATTTCACTCCTTCTCGTTGCACGGCCCGGATAATCGGCCGCGTGAATACACTCGGTGGGCCCACAGAGCAGGTCCATATGACTCAACTCGCCGAACGCAGGGTGCGGCCATGTTCGTGGCGACGGGGAACGATAATGGGCGCCCCGTCGCCGGGGGCATGCAGAATGTCAACACTGGTGTGGTAGAGCCGGTCGATTAGATCCTTGGTCACCACCTCCCGGGCCGGGCCGATGGCGGCAATGGTCCCCTCGCCGATGGCGATCAGCTCGTCACAATAGCGGGCCGCCATCGCCAGATCGTGGATCACCAGCAGCACGGTTTTGCCCTCGGCAGTGATGCGGTGGATTGCCTCCATCACCTCGGTCTGGTGACCGATATCGAGGGCGCTGGTGGGCTCGTCGAGCAGCACCATGTCGCTGTCCTGCGCCAGGATCATCGCAAGCCAGGCCCGCTGCGCCTGCCCGCCGGAGAGGGACGCGGCGCTCTGCTGCCAGATGCTTTCAAGCTGCATCCGCTCGCAGGCGCTGCGCACCATGCGGGCATCCTCCTCGCCCCACTGATTGAACCAGCCCTGATGGGGGTGGCGGCCATACTGCACCAGCTGCTCCACCAGAATGCCGGCAGGCAGGGTTGGCCGCTGGGGCAGATAGGCGAGCTCCCGCGCCAGCCCCTTCATGGGGTAGCTGGCAAGCGGCTTGCCCTTGAGCAGGATCTCGCCGCGTTGGGCTTTCATCTGGCCGGATAGCAGCTTGAGCAGGGTCGATTTGCCGCAGCCGTTGGGGCCGACGATCCCCACCAGCTTGCCCCTCGGCACGCTGAAAGAGATATCCCGCAAAATGGGGGTCTGCTGATAGGCGAAATGGAGGCGATTTACGGTGAGCGTCATCAGTCAGCCCTCTGGCGATCGTTAACAAGAAGAAACAGCAGCAACAGGCCGCCGAGAATGCGGGTCATGATGCCGGTCGCCACCTCGTGGGGGCTGGCCAGCACCCGAACCAGGGTATCGCTGGCAAGCAGCAACAGGGCGCCGCTGAGTGCCGCCAGCCAGAGTGGCACCACCCGGTCTTTCACCAGCCAGGAGGCAAGAATGGGGGCCGCCATGGCGATAAAGACCACGGGACCGCCGATGGCTGTGCCGAGCGCCGCCACCAGAATGGCCTGCGCCAGAATGTCCAGTTGCACCCGATCGCCGTTGACGCCAAGCCCTCTGGCCATCTCGGGGCCAAAGCGCAGCACCGCCAGCGAGCGGGAGAGATAGACGATCCACGGGCAGAACACCAGCAACAGAATGGCAATCGGGGTGATGGTGCTGTAACCCACGGCGATAAAGCTGCCCATGTTCCACAGATAGAGGGAGCTCAAGTGCAGCAAAGCCTGGGTGGACATCACAAACTGGCCGAGCGCCTCGAACAGCTCGGAGAGGCCGATACCGATCACCACGAACAGATAGCCCTGCTCACCCGGTTTGCGGCAGAGGGCATAGAGCACCAGCGCCGCGAAGATGGCGCCGATGGGGGCCGCCCACCAGGGCCAGCTGCCCACGGTCAGGTAGAGGGAGAAGACGATGATGGCAAGGGATGCGCCGTTGCTGACCCCCACCATATCGGGAGTAGCCAGCCGATTGCGCACCAGAGTTTGTACCAGACAGCCCGAGAGCCCCATGGCCGCCCCCGCCACCACCACCCCAAGGATGCGCGGCAGCCGGATCTTGAACAGGGTGAGCTGCTCAAGCCGGGTCCCCTCCCCCAGCAGGGTGTTGACCACCCCGGCCAAGCCGAGTTTGCCGCCGCCAACGCTCAGGGCCAGCAGAGCAAGCGCCAGCAGCGCCATGGCCAGCAGAGCCAGCCAACGCCAGCTCGGCAGATGGATCAGCAAAGAGCGGTTGCCGGCCCGCAGGCAGAGCATATCGGTAGGTGTGCGCATCAGCCCCTCACTTGACAGTCAGCAGGGTACGAAAGCCCCCGCGATGAACAATGGTGATCAGTACAGGCGCGCCAATCAGGGCCAGAATAACCCCGTTGGGCAGCTCGAACGGCTGGATCAGCCAGCGCGCCAGAATGTCGGCCAACAGCAGAAACAGCATGCCGAACAGAGCGGAGAAACAGACCTGCACCGACAGCTTTACCGGTTCCACCAGTCGGCCACAGTAGGCAGCCAGAAAGCCGACAAAGCCGATGGGGCCGGCGATGGCGATGGCACTGGCGGTAAACAGGGTGGCGGCCAGCAGCACGCCAATCCGCACCCGGTTGGGGCGGATCCCGAGCGCCTGGGCCTGACTATCCCCCATCTGCATCAGGGTCAGCTGGCGACAGAGCAGCAAGGTGATGACAAACGCCGCCAGCACGAAGGGCAGTACGGCAATGATGGCATCGAGATTGGCCGCCGACAGGGAGCCGAGGCTCCAGAAGCGGTACTGCTCCAGCACCATCTTGTTGGAGAGCAGCAAAAAGCTGGAGAGACCGCCGAAGGTGGCGGAGAGCGCCACCCCGACCAGAATGAGCTTGAGGGGGTTGGAGCGGCCAATCATCATGCCGAGCCCCAGCACAATCACGTTGCCGAGCAGCGCGCCTAGTCCTGCCCAGAGCAGATAGCCGTAGGCGGACTCCACCCCGAACCAGGTGAGCCCCACCACCAGCGCAAAGACGGCCCCGGCGTTGACCCCGAGCAGGCCGGGCTCCGCCAGCGGATTGCGGGTCGCGCTCTGCAACAAGGAGGCCGCCAGAGATAAAGAGGCACCGACCACCATGGCACAGAGGGTGCGCGGCAGTCGCAAGGTATTGAGCACCATGGCAAGCTTCTCGTCACTCGCCCAAGGCGCGTAATCCATAAGGTAGCCGAACACCTCGCGGGCACCATAAACACCCGCACCGGTGGCGAGCGAGAGGCAAAAAAGCGTGCAGAGAAGGAACAATGCCAGCCAGAACAGAGGGGTCTGGTACTTAACCACCCTTTACGACTCCTTGCGTTGGGTCTGACAACATGCAGCCAAACCGACGTGAAAACAGGGCACTCTTGTGTCAACGGAAATAAAAACGCCGCCCGGACGAATACCCAGACGGCGCAATACTAAATGCAAATCATTTTTATTTGCAAGGGTGAATCAGGTATTCTTTCGCATCCGCTTAATTATCCATCACATCGTGACGGGTCTGGTGATAGGCCTCTTCACTCTTGCCCCGGCGCCAGTACGGCACGGCGTAGAGCGACTGACGATCCACCTCGAGCACGGAACGAAAATGGCGGCGCAGCGGCAGCACCAGCGCCTCTTCCCCACCCAGCCAGAAGAAGCCACCATCGCGCACCAGCGGCAGAGCAATCACATGCTCCAGCAGGCCGCTGGACTCGGGCTCGCCGACAAACCAGTGACAGCGCACCCCGACCGGTAGTGTCAACGGCTGAGCATCGGCCTGATCCGGCACCAGAATCGCAATTTCCCCTCTGGCATCGGCAGGCATCACCTCACACATCGCCATGATGGCGGGCAAGGCGGTGAGATCCCCTACCAGACAGTAGTGATCGGCCGGTTGCAGCATGGGGTTGGGACCACCCGGCCCGGAGAGGATCACCTTCTCTCCCGGCTTGGCATGGGTAGCAAAGGCGCTGGCGGGCCCGCCGTCACCGTGCAGCACGAAGTCGATATCAATTTCCTGCTCATCACGGCGAAACGCGCGGATGGTGTAGGTGCGGATCACCGGCTTGTCAGCCGGGTCACTCCAGCGCGGGCCGCTCGGGGTCATGGCAGGCAGCACCGGCTCTACCTGATGGGGCTGGGCCAGCATCACCTTGATATGGGCCCCACCGCAGGTAAAGGGATAGTCAGCCAACTCGCTGCCACCAAAGGTGATGCGACACAAATGGGGGGTGATCTGGGTAATGGCTTTGACAGTCAGCAGACGGGGACGATTGGGAGGCAGAGATGGGGACACGATGGGGCTCCTCGTTGAGTGTGTCGCCCATGCTACACGCAAATAGGAATCACTATCAAATAAGATTATTTCTCGTCTAATAGCTACAAGCTGGATTCAAACATCCCCAACCACTGGCGTCCACACCCTAATCCAGAAATAGACTTTATGCACGCTAGCTCCATGATTGGGCAAAGAAAGCAGCCGGACAACGCCACAGTCACAAAGGGTTCCATTTGCTTATTTCGACCATAGTTTTTCGAGATCAAATTTTATTTCCCAATAAGTTTCCTATCCTTAGTGAAGCAGTTAATGTAAGCACAGGATGCCAAACAGGATTGTATGATGGATGACCAGATCCTGATTATTGATGATGACGATCTCTCCCTCCCCGACGCACAGCAAGCGGGCTGGAAGGTGATGATTGTTGACGATGAGCCTGAAGTGCATCGCATCACCAAAATCACCTTGAACAAATTCGAGTTTGACAATCGCCCCATCGATTTTCTGCATGCCTATTCCGCGGCGCAGGCCAAGGAGCTGCTGGCCACTACCCCGGACGTTGCTCTGTTGCTGCTGGACGTGGTGATGGAGGTCGACCACGCTGGCCTAGATGTCGTCAAATACGTCCGTGAAGACCTGCAAAACAAGATGGTACGCATCGTGTTGCGTACCGGCCAACCCGGCCAGGCGCCGGAAGATGACGTGGTCACCAACTACGACATCAACGACTACAAGGATAAAACCGAGCTCACCTCCCAGAAGCTGCGCACCCTGCTGCGGGCCAGCCTGCGATCCTATCGGGATATCCGCACCCTGGAGAGTAACCGTCAGGGGCTGGAAAAAGTCATCGAAGCCTCCAAGGGGATCTTTGAGAAACGGGCGTTGCGCCAGTTTGTCGAAGGCGCCCAGGAGCAGCTCAGCGCCTTGCTCCATCTGGGGGAAACCCAGATATACGACGTCAAGCAATACGCCTATGAGGTGAAGGATCAAGTATTGGAGCCCCTGCTCCCCGGCCATCCCGCCATGCTCCTCACAGAAGCGCCGGAGATCCTGCGCCAGGCTATGAGCAAGCGCAGCAACGTCTATAACGCCACCCAGATGGTGCTCTACTGTCAGAATCCGCGCCACCACCTGCTGTTCCACATCGAGACCACCCGCCAGCTCAGCCAGATCGATACCAGTCTGCTGACCCTGTTTACCGAAAACATCATAGTGGCGCTGGAGAATATCCGGCTCAATGAGGTGATCGCCGACAACCAGCGGGAGATCATCTATCGCATCGGCGAACTGGTCGAAACCCGTTCCAAAGAGTCAGGGCTGCACGTCAAGCGGGTCGCGCTCTATACCGAACAATTCTGCCACCTGATGGGCATGAGCGAAGAGCAGAGCGAGCTGGTGAAACGTGCCTCGCCTCTCCATGACATTGGCAAGGTGGGAATTCCCGATGCCATCTTGCACAAGCCGGGCAAGCTGACGCAGGAGGAGTGGGAGATCATGAAAACCCACGCCCAGCTCGGGCAGGATATGCTCTCCGGCAGCGATCTGGCGCTGTTTCAGATTGGTGCCACCATCGCAGGTAATCACCATGAGAAGTGGAATGGCAGTGGCTATCCCCGCGGTTTGAAGGGGGCCGATATTCCGCTGGAGGGGCGGATTGTGGCACTGGCTGACGTATTCGATGCCCTGGGTTCGGATCGCTGCTACAAGAAAGCGTGGCCGCTGGACAAGGTGCTGGCCCTGATTGAAGAGGAGAAGGGGCAACATTTCGACCCCCAGTTGGTCGAGCTGATGATGGCCAATCTGGACAAGTTCCTCGAGATCCGCGAGCAGAACAAGGATGTCTATATCGGCGAACACTGATAGCCAGCTTGTTCTGTTTATGAACTAAAAAAAAACCGCCCAGCTTATCAGGGCGGTTTTTTATCTCTGGCATCACGCCACTTCAGTACGAGGGTTACTGCTCCGGCAAATTGAGATCCAGCTTGGCGGCTGGTTGTCCGGCTTGCTGATTCTCGGCCTGCGCAGCGGCCAGAGCACGCTTCAGGGCACGCCGTTTTTGTATCACCACAAACCCGACCCCACCCAATACTGCCAGCAGCACACCACCACCCGCCAATGCCCAGATCAGCCAGCCAATTTCCTCCTCTGCCGGGGCTTCATGGGTCGCCTCGGCACTGGAGGCCGGTGCGGCGGCCGACACCACCTCTACAGGAGGCGGCGGTGGCGGGAAGACATTGAAGGTTTTCACCGGCAACTCGATTTTCAGCTCACGGCCGAGGCGAGTGGTGCCATAGAGGGTTGCTTTCACCTCATGCTGACCGACCTCCTTGATGTTGGAGAGATCGATATCAAGCTTGGGGTCGCTGGCGGTCTCGCTGAACTCGTAGAGGCCGCCCACATTGCTGGTCACACTCCCCTTGACCACCACGGAGGCGGGATCCAGCTCATCACGGTCGATTAGCAGTGAGAGCTTGGCACCCAGCTCATCCGAAGGCGGCGACAAGTTATAGCTGAACGGATAGGGGTAAAGCAGAACATCCTGATAACGGGCACGGACAAACACCTGATTGCCGGTGCTGAACATGGCGCGGTACTTGCCACCGGGAATATCCTGCAGCGTCACTTCCGCCGTCATGATGCCATCGCCCGGCACTTCGTCGAGCCCCTTGCCATCATCGCGATAGTGGCCAAGTACTTGATCCAGCACGACCTCTTTCTTATCGGCATCGCTGAACGATTGCAGCTTGACGGTCATGCCAAGATCAGAGAGATAGTATTTATCTTTCGGCGGCTGACCATTGATCAGCAACCACGCCTTGAGCTTGACCACCTCCCCCTGATAGAGCTGCATCGGCAGGGCGGCGATATCGAGCCGAATATCGGAGAGAATGCGCACCCGGTTGTCGGGATCCACCTCGCCAATCGCCTGCCAGGGGCCCGGCATGGGATTGCGCAGGGTAATGAGATCATGCTCTGGCAGCGCCAGCCAACCCACATCGGCAGGTTTGACCTTGCCCACGTAAAGCTTGCTGCCATCGGGGCGAACCAGGATTACGGACGGGGTGCCCGGCTTGCGCTTGATGATGAAGGTTATCTCCTTCACGCCATAATCGATGCGAAAGCGGTTATCCAGCAGCGGGATATCGGAAGGGGCAAATACCTCGGTCGCCGTCGCCCCCAGCGAGAGCAATAGCAGCAGACCTGCACACCACTTGCTCATTGCCGCCACAGACAACTTCCTCCTTTCTTCTGTACCAGATCCAGTCTCGCCTCGTGCAGGGCCTGAACCTCGGCGCTGGCACGCACCACCTTGAGGGCGGGTCGGTTGCTCTCCAACCGGCGAATGCTGGTGTCCTGATTGTTTTCGTTTTCGTTGCTCTCGGTGGCCAGATTGAGTTTGGTCTGGCCGCCGGTCATCAGCAGGTAGACGTCCGCCAGGATCTCCGCATCGAGCAGAGCCCCGTGCAGGGTACGGTGGGAGTTGTCGATACCGTAACGATCGCAGAGCACATCCAGGTTGTTGCGCTTGCCGGGGAAGAGATCCCGCGCCATCGCCAGGGTATCTGTAATGGTGCAGATATCCGCCGTCTTGAAGTTGAGTCCGAGCTTGCTGAACTCATAGTCCATGAAGCTCACGTCAAACGGCGCGTTGTGTGCGATCAGTTCGGCGCCGCGGATGAAGTCGAGGAACTCGTCGGCGATCTGGCTGAACGACGGTTTGTCACGCAGAAACTCGTCGGTAATACCGTGCACCTGGATCGCTTCCGGGTCGACCAGACGATCAGGCTTGATATAGACGTGATAGTGGTTACCGGTCAGCTTGCGGTTGATCACCTCCACACAGCCGATTTCGATAATGCGGTGCCCCAGATAGACAGGGCCACCCGCCGTATTCATACCTGTGGTTTCAGTATCCAGAATGATCTGGCGATTCAGTTGGGGTGTGTTCATGATCCAATCTATGTCAAACTTCGGCTTTACTTACTCGCTAGTTTACCCCAAGCCTCATGTTAAAACAGATTGATTGCTCATGTTAAAACAGATTGATGTCTATACCGACGGCTCCTGCCTCGGCAATCCGGGCCCGGGTGGTTACGGGGCCGTCATGGTCTACGGCAAGCACCGCAAAGAGATTTCCGCCGGATTCAAGTTGACCACCAATAACCGGATGGAGCTGATGGCCGCTATCATGGGGCTGCGCACCCTCAACGAACCGTGCAAGGTGCGCCTCACCACCGACAGCCAGTATGTCCGCCAGGGGATCACCCAGTGGATCATCGGCTGGAAGAAGAAAGGGTGGATGACCGCCAACCGGCAACCGGTCAAGAACGTCGATCTCTGGAAGGAGCTGGATGCGGAAGTGGGTCGCCACCAGATTGAGTGGCTCTGGGTGAAGGGTCACTCCGGCCACCAGGAGAACGAACGGTGCGACGAGCTGGCCAGAGAGGCCGCCTGCGGCAAGGATCTGGCCGAGGATACCGGCTACCAGCCCTGACGGGCCATTCCCGGTGTGGCGAGGGACTTTGGCAGTTGCCAGCGCCGCCGCACCGGGATCAGTGGAAAGCGCCGTTTACGGGCCGCAATCACGTATACCGATGCAAATGCCCTGCAATAATCCCGCCCGATACTCTCCCGCCACCAACTGTGCCAGCTCTGTTTTCCCATAAACGAGTAACCGAAACGCTCGTCGAACATCACCTCGCATCCCAGCAGATGCAACCAGTCCGTCACCCGCCCCGGGGTGAACATCCGTGCCGACCAGGGCATTCTGCGCCGCAAGAACGGCACACAGTGACCGATCCCGACCAGACTCATGGGGTTATAACCACTGATGATCAGCCAGCCATCGTCGGTCAGCACCCTCTCGGCTTCGCGCAACACCTGATGAGGATCGGCAGAGAAATCGAGGCAGTGGGCCAGCAGGCAGGCATCGACGCTGCCGGTCCGCACCGGCAGATCGAGGGGATCGCCATACATGTCGAGCAACCGCCCGCCGGGGGCGACCCCGATCTGGTGACGAATGGAAGAGCGTTTGCAGGAGAGTTCAGCGCTCAAAGCGCCAATTTTCAGCAGATGATACCCAAACAGATTGGGACACCAGTTGTCGAGCCGATCCTGGATCTCGGCCGCCACCCAGTCCCCCATAGGCAATGCAGACCAGCTGGTCGGGATCTCGATTTGTTGTTCGGTACGTGCCACCTGCATAATAGGGCTCAACTCGGGGTTTCGAACGCCATCCTGTTATATAAGATACCCTCCCTAAAGAGAAGCAGACTCATGTATCCAGTGATCACAGTTCCAGCCTTTAATGACAACTACATCTGGTTGATCCGCCACGAAAATCACTGCCTGGTGGTCGATCCGGGCGATGCCGCACCCGTGCTGGAGCGGCTCGATGCATTGGGGCTGGTGCTCGATGCCATCCTGCTGACCCATCACCATCACGACCATGTCGGGGGCGTCACCGACCTGCTTGCCCACTTCCCCCACGCCCGGCTCTATGGCCCCAAACTTGACCCGATGCCGGATCACCACGGTCAGTGGCTGGAAGATGGCGATCAGATCAACTGGCACGGCCTCGCCCTCGAGGTGATCCATGTGCCCGGGCACACTCGCGGCCACATCGCCTACCATGGCAACGGCATGCTCTTTTGTGGCGATACTCTCTTCTCAGCCGGTTGTGGCCGCCTGTTTGAAGGGACGCCGGAGCAGATGTACCACTCGCTGCAACGACTCGCCGCCCTGCCCGATGAGACACTCATTTATTGTGCCCACGAGTACACCCTCTCCAACCTGCGTTTTGCCTATGCGGTCGAGCCGGACAACCCGGCGATCCGCCGCCAGATCGGGCTGATCAGCAAACTGCGGCAACAAGGGCTGCCAAGCCTGCCAACCCGGCTGGGTGACGAACGCACTTTCAACATTTTTCTGCGCTGCGAACAGGATTCAGTGAAATTTTCTGCTGAAAAGCAGGGGCTAAAATGCGTGGAAAATCCGGTAGATACCTTCACCATCCTGCGTCAGTGGAAGGACGTTTTTTGAACAAACCTTGATCAGGGGGCCATTGCCCCTTATGATGCGAGCTGTTTTTCCTAAAAATGACCGGAACGAGATGAAGGTACGAACGGCCTTATTGGCAGCGCTGTTGCTCAGCGGCTGCCAAAACCTGAGCCATCAGGATGACCGGGCGCTAACGGCAATCGAGCCGATCAAGTCCCCCCAGGTCAAGAAAAAAGCGCATAAAAAACACTCTTCCCATTTCCTGTTTGGCGATGAACAGCTGGACGAAATGGAAGATACGGACAATCTGTGGGTGCGTATCAGCGATGATATGCAACTGGAAACTCCGGACAACCCGCGCATCCGCCAGCAACGTGAGTGGCTGTTGCGCAATGATAAGCATCTGGCGACCATTGCCAGCCGGGCTGAACCCTACCTCTATCTGATGGTAGAGGAGATTGAACGGCGTGAGCTGCCAATGGAGCTTATTACTGTCCCGATGATCGAAAGCATGTTTGATCCTCATGCCCGATCCCGCAGCAATGCCGTCGGACTCTGGCAGTTTGTGCCAGCGACAGGCAGAAACTTCGGTCTGCGCCACGACAACTGGTATGACGGACGGCGCGATGTGCTGGCCTCCACCAATGCGGCGCTCGACTATCTGGAATACCTGAACCGCTTCTTTGACGGTGACTGGCTGCAAACGCTGGCCGCCTACAATGCCGGTGAAGGTCGGGTGCGCAACGCCATCCAGCGTAACCAGCGCGCAGGCAAACCGACCGACTACTGGTCGCTCGATCTGCCCCGGGAAACCCGGATGTATGTGCCCAAGATCCTCGCCATGGCTGACATGATCAGCAATGCGGACAAGTACAATATCCAGTTGCCGGTGCTCGCCAACGAGCCGAAGCTGCGAGTGGTGGAGACCGGCAGCCAGATCGATCTGAATGTGGCCGCCCAACTGGCAGGTCTGCGCACGTCACAGCTCAAGGAGGTCAATCCGGCCCTGAGCCGTGGTGTGATGTCGCCCCGTGGTCCTTACCGCCTGCTGGTACCGGTAGAATATGCCGATACCCTGGAGCTGGCACTGGCCGATCTGCCCAAGAGCGAGCGTATTCGTACCCGCTCCTATCAGGTCACCAGTGGCGATACCCTGTCGCGCATTGCCCAGAATCATGGCGTCAGCGTGAACGAGCTGAAGCTGGCCAACAATCTGCGCAGCAACAACCTGCGTCGCGGTCAGCAACTGGTGATCCCGACCCACGGTCAGGTCAGCAGCAAGGCCAGCTCCGCCAGCAAACCGCAGCAGCTGGCAAGCCGTGGCAGCAGCCAGAAGGCCAAGGTCAGTTACAAGGTGCGCTCGGGTGACAACCTGTGGAGCATCAGCCAGGCGCACGGCGTCTCCCACGAAGAGCTCGCCAAGTGGAATGGTCTGAATGCCAAGTCGGCGCTCAAGCCAGGCATGAAGCTGGTTGTCTATCCCAAGCAAGGGAAGAAGAGCGACAAGTCGATGGTGTATCAGGTTCGCCGTGGCGACTCCATCTCCTCCATCGCGGCTCGCTTCCAGGTGGCCATCAATGATGTGATGCGCTGGAACCAGCTGGATAAAGGGGATTACCTCAAGCCCGGCCAAGAGCTGACCCTGTTTGTGAAGAACAACAGCTAAGCCTCACAGCTTGAACCCGATAAAAACGGGGCCAGTCATCTGACTGGCCCCGTTTTTTATTACTGCGGCTAACCGCTGCTGTGTCTGAGCCACCGACTAAAACAATGGCTTGGCGCCGCCTGCGGATGCATCACCGCTCTGCAGGCAAAACTATCACCGCTATTCCCAGAGCCTTGTCGGCACCACCATCAGCACGGTGCGCTGACCGATCGCCACGTTGGCATTGGGGAAGACCACCGCCTCACGCGGCTTCTCGACCGTGTAGCGCAGCTCGCCATCCTCGGCCAGCACGAACCCTTGGGGGAATTCGGTGAAGTTGTCGACATCGCTGGCGAATAGAAAGCGAAACTGCTCCGATTTTTTGGTGATCACCCGATCGATGGCAAACAGGGTGAAATCATCCGCCCGCCACGGCTCCAGCGCCACCTCATCCTGAGTGACCAGCTCCTGCAGCGCTTGGCGGGTTTCGATAAAGCGGGTCATATCGTTCTCGCCAAACGGGCGCACCTTGCCCAACTCCACCGTAAAGGCGTGGGCACCATGCTGGCGGGAGCTGTAGTAACTGAAGGTCGTGGTCGGGCTGGCGGAGAGCAGAATAGTACGCACCCCGCAGGCGCCGAGGAACTGCACCTGCTCGCGGCAGTGAGGCCGCTCGTGGGGGAAGGGGTAGACGGCAAACTTCTCGTGGCGCGAACCGCGAATGGCGGTGTGCAGGTCGTAGTGGTAACGGGGACGAGCCGGATCGGCAAAGAAGCGGCTCACATACTGCTCGAGGCGCATGGCGCGGATCCGCTCCCGATTGCAGAGCCCCTCTCCCTTGCTGTGTGCACCAGAGAAGAGCCGGTTCATGTTCTCCTCCACCTCTCGCAGCCCCAGATTCATAGCAGCCGGATTGCCAAACAGGAACAACACCCGATGACGGGCGATCAGCTCACCTGAGAGCAGACGGCTCAACAGCTGGTTGCAGATCTCGATGGGAGCGGTCTCGTTGCCGTGGATGCCGCAGGAGAGGACGATATCCTTGCGCCCTCCGAGCTGGCCGCCCGCGCCACTGGCAGGCTCCAGACAGAGCACGCCCGTATCCCAGACGCAGACCCGCGCACCATCGGGCAGGGCAAATTCAAAGGGCTCAAGCTGCCACTCATGGCTGCGGGTCAAGGCCAAAAAATCGTGCTGGGGAATCATCCGTCTCACCCTCTTGCGCTGGAACACTATGGCCGGATTATACGCAAGGCATCGCGGCTTAAAATCGTTTTTTAAATAAATTCAAACATTAACGATACAAGTGTGATAACAATCGAACGATGACAGCAATGACGGTAGCGATATGGAATAAAGAGGAGAGGAAAAAGGACCAACAAATAACAGGGGGAAAACGGGGGGAGATAAAACAGACTATTGCCCGCCTGATGACCAAGCGTCACGGGGCAGAACAGCGAACGATTCAGCAGAAAAACAAGGCATCCATGCCCGGTAGATCAACCACGCCAGAACGGCTTGGTGGTCTCTTGATAGCGGTCAGCTTCGTTCAGGCCGATGTCTTTGAGCAGGTACTCGGGCAGCTCGGAGAGCTGGCGACGGCTGCGGCTGCGCTCCAGCCAGGTCAGAACGGTCATTTTAACGCGAGCAACCAGATTCAATTGGCTGGAATGCTGGTAACCGGTTTCGGTATAAGTCATGTTGGCCATGATGTGGCTCCTCTGAATATTTGTTTACGCACTGGGCTTTATTTGATGCGCAAAGCTTAGTCAGGGAGCAGGGCCGACTCAATTGACGAATTTTGATACGTTACATTAGTAAATCTAATGTCTAAAAACGGCAGGATTTAATTTTAACTATTTGATTTTAAACAAATAATTATTTTGACGGTTGGCCAGCAGAGTCGCACAGCATATTGTGCTGCATGGCACCCATCTATATATGCATTTTACTGCTTTACATATGCAGGGATGGACAAGGTGTGAACAGCTGGCAACAGCGGAGTTACACGCAATTGTTAATTTAATGATCTCGTGGGCGATCTTTACTTAACACCCTGAAACATAAATAAAACCATCACCACATCCCCATTCAGAGGCGCACATTGCCCCCTCCTCAAAGTGCCTCTTGGCACTCCAACCGCATGCTGGTATGTTTATTTATACAGTAGTTTTACTACCCGCAGCGATGTCATACCTGATGTCGTCAACAGCGGGTCAGACCACAGGATCATCGATGGATACCCTTACCCCTACCGCCGCCCTGCGTCAACAGATGGAGGCCATTGAAGCCTCTCTGGATCAGCTGGCCACCCTGCTCGACCAGCTCGAACTGCAGGAGGCCCATGTCTATCCCCTCCCCCCGGTAGCGCAGGGGGAAGAACACGACCCGATCGAGCAAATTGAGGTGGGCTATCTCAACGGTGAAGCCGCGCTGGCGGCCACCCTCGCCGCTTATCGGGACCACAGCGCCCGCCCCGGTTGCTCAACCAAGGCGACTCATCGGCTGCCCGGCTGGTTGCGCTTTCCTGCCGCCGCAGCCCCCTTGCTGCAACCGCTGATCGACCAAATCAACCAGCACAAGCTCGATTTCAAGGCGCTGGTGCAGCAGGCGGGGGGACGGGACGAGAAGTTCGAGCTGGTACATACCGCCCTGCCCGGAGTGATCACCTTGCAGGTCTACCGCAAACTGACCCTGTTGGCAGGGGAGCTGCAATCCCTTGGCTTTACCTGGGCTGACAAGCAGACCATCAATCGCCTAAGTCGCGAGCAGGTGCTTGAGATGCTGGAGCGCAGCCGCCGCTATATACCGGCCCTCTCCAACAACGAGGAGTGGAGCAAGATGGTGGATCAGGAGGTGTACGACATTCGCCGTCTGCCCGCCGATGCCGAGCTGCGGATCCGCCGCCCGGTCAAGACCCACCCGATGATCAACCTGCTCTGGTTGGAGCGCACCCCGCGCAAGCAGCAGATCAAGGCGAGCCTGCCTCTGCTGCTCTGCTCGGATACCCCGCCCGCGGTCACCCATCTGGGCAACTATCCCCCCAAGAGCCGGCAGGCGCGGCGAGATCGCAAGATTGGCGGCGAGCCCATCATCGAGCGGCTGCACCTCTATCTCTATCAGGGGTGACTTGATCAGGGATAGCTGGTTCATGGATAACTGCGCCGCCTTGCCGCGATAAACGAAGTATCCCGCATCTACGTCCCAAACGAGAAAGGGGAGAACATCTCTGGATGTTCTCCCCTTTTCTGTATCGATAGGCGGTATGAAAGGTGGCGTCGCCAATCAGCCCATCAGCAGGGCCCGCAGGCTCTCCACATCCAGCCCGCGCACCTCGGACTGGCCGCTCAGCAACCCATCGGCCAGCGCCCGCTTCTCATCGTGCAGGGCGACAATCTTCTCCTCCACCGTCTGCTCGCACACCAGCCGGTACACGGTCACCGGCTGGGTCTGGCCCATCCGGTGAGCCCGATCGCTCGCCTGATCTTCCACCGCTGGGTTCCACCAGGGATCGAGGTGCAGCACGGTATCGGCCTGGGTGAGGTTGAGGCCGGTCCCCCCCGCCTTGAGGCTGATGAGGAACAGCGGCACCTCCTCATGACGAAAACGCAGGATGGAGTCCTGACGGGACTTGGCGGAGCAGCCGCCATCCAGATAGCAGTAATCCCAGGATTTCTGCTCGATGCGGGCCCGCAACAGACTCAGCAGATCGACAAACTGGCTGAACACCAGCACCCGATGACCGCCGTCAATAGCCTCTTCCAGCAGGGCCATCGCCTCGTCCAACTTGCTGCTGGTTTGCGACCACTCTGGCATCACCAGCTCCGGCGAACAGCAGAGGCGGCGCAGTCGGGTCAGGCCGCTCAGCACATGCATCAGAGCGCGGCCATCGGCGCTTTGCACCTGCTGCACCACTTCCCGCCGGGTCGCCTCGTAGAGCTGGCGCTCTTCGGGGGAGAGGCTGATGTGGTGGATGATCTCGGTCTTGTCCGGCAGCTCGGTCAGCACCTGCTGCTTGAGACGGCGCAGGATGAAGGGGCTGATCACCGCCCGCAGCAGCGCCATGTGCTGGGGATCCTTGACCGCTTTGCCAAAGCGACGCTTGAACTCGCCAAGGCTGCCGAGCAGCCCCGGGTTGATAAAAGTGAAGAGACTCCACAGCTCCCCCAGATGGTTTTCGATGGGGGTGCCGGAGAGGGCGAGGCGAAAATCGCCGTCGAGCTGGAACAGCAGCTTGGCGCGCTGGGTGCCGGCGTTTTTGATCTGCTGCGCCTCATCGAGCACCATGCTGGACCAGCGGCGGGACTTGAGCGCCTCCGCCAGGCTGCCGAGCATGCCGTAGTTGATGAGGATCACCTGACCGGCCTTGGCCTCGCGAATGATCCCCTCCCGCTCGGCAGGATTCTCGAACACCACCACATCCAGCTCGGGGGCGAAACGAGTCACCTCCTCCTGCCAGTTGGTGACCACTGACTTGGGCACCACTACCAGGGCAGGGCCAAGGTGCTGGCGCATCCGCAGCACAATCAGCGCCTGCAGCGTCTTGCCCAGACCCATGTCATCGGCCAGACAGGCCCCAAAACCGTGATGGGCCAGGGTCGCCATCCAGCGCACCCCCTCTTTCTGATAGTCCCGCAGGGAGGTAAGCAGCTCGTCCGGGCAATCGACCTCCTGCTGCCACTCCTGCTGCAGGGATTGCCACGCCGCATCCCCTTCGGTGGTAATGACAGAGAGCAGACGAGTGAGCGGATAGGCCAGCTTGTTGTTGATGCGCTGCTCTTCATCGAGCATGGCCCCCAGCATGGTGAGCCGCTCCACCAGCTTGTCGCTCAGCATCAGGCTGGTCTTCTCATCGAGCTGAACGGTGCGCTGCCCCGGGGTCATCTGGCGCAGAATAAGGCGCAGGTCGAGGATCTGGTGCTCATCGAGCGCCAGTGCCCCTTCGACCTGGAACCAGTCCTGCCGCCGCTCGATACGCAGGCTCAGGGCCGCTTCATCAAGGCTCTTGAGGCGGGCGCTGTCCTGATGCCAGTGAATGACCACACCGGCGTCCACCAGCTCGGGCAGGGCATTGACCAGCGCCAGCGCCTGTTCCCCCTGCAGCAGCCATTCGCTGCCGGGCAGGCCGATGGGCAATTGATTGCGCAGCAACTGGGCCTGCAGCTTCTCGGCCCCGAGATCCCGCTGCCAGTATTGGTACGCCTTGATCCCCTGCCGCACGATCGCCTCCCCCTTGCCAAGGGGCTGGGGCGGCAGATCCTCAAAGCGGGTCACCAGCTTGACCGACAGCTGACCATCCTGCCAATCCAGTTGCACCGAAGGAATGCCCGGCCAGGGAGCCAGTTCGGCGTTGCCGCTAAGCCCCGCAACCTGACTGTGCCAGGGCAGCTCGGGAATGGCGTCCAGGGTGCGTTGCAGCTCGGCCAGCCCCTCGGCGGGCAGCAGCGGGATTGATTCGAGCGCTGGCAAGCGGTCGAGCAGCGGCTGCGGGGTGAGGATGAGCTGCCACAAATCCTGCGCCAGCGGCATGATATGGGCCCCGCGGGCGGCCGCATCGGGGCAGAGCTGCGCGCTCATCCCCTGTTCGGTGGCCACCACCTGCAGCAGGGGGGCACTGATGGCCAGTTGCAGCTTCTGCCCCTTGGCGTTGAACAAACGGGGGTGATCGGCCAGCGGCGCCCAGACATCCCGCGGCAGTCGTCCCATCACCCGTGGCAGGGTGCGAACCAGTGCCCAGTCGTGCTCATCGAGCATGGCTGCATACTGGGTAGAGAGCAGGGCCGGATCGACCCGGCGACCGGCGGTCCACTCCCCCTTGGTACTCAGCTTCTGGATCTTGCACTCCAGCTCGGGGCCGTCAGCATGGAGCAGCCAAACCAACCGCTCCTGCGGCTTGCGCACGCCACTCGAGCGTCCCAGCCCCTGCAACCAGTTGAGCCAGCTGGCAGAGGCCGCGGTTTTATCCTCGTCCCCGTCATCATCCTGCTCATCACTGCCCTCTTGCGTACTCTCCTCACTGCCGCGCAGTTGGCACAAGGGCGCCCCTTTGGCCGCCTCGCCCAACAAGATGCGCAGCAGATCCTGACAAAACGCCATCAGGCGATGATGGGGCTCGGCATCGAGCAGATGGGAGAGATCCCACTTGTGCAACATGGCCACCTGCGGGCTTTGGGCACCGTGACGGGCCAGCGCACAGAGATCGAGCCAGAGATAGCCCCAGTGGAGCTCCTCCACTGGCAGTTGCAGGGTATCGAACAGGCCGACCGCCTGACCGTGGCGATCACCCGCCCACTGGCTGAGCAGATCGGCAAGCAGGGGGAACTGGCCAGTCAGGCTGCGCTGCCACTTCTTGCGCTGTTCGCTGGCGATGACGGGATCGGCCTGCTGCAACCAGCCAAGCCAGAGCAGGGCGCTGAATGAACGGGGCCACTGGCCCGCCTCACCCTCATCGGTTGCCTGCCACTGGCCCAGCGCGGTGAGCAGTCGCTCGCCAAGCGGGCCGCTCTGGCTCTGCTGGGCCAGCGCCTGCAGGGCTGGCCAGCCGGGGGCGGCATCCTGGTCCTCGCCGATTGGCGATGTGCTCTCGCCATCCCCGCAGAGCCAGCGCCACTCCGCCTCGAACGCTTTGGCCCGGGCCTGCACCTCGGGGGCGCAGCGCACCAGCGCATTGGCCAGCGGCCAGCGCTCTTCATAGGGGGCATCGAGCAAGAGTTGCAGCGAGAAGTGCTCCAGCAACATTTGCTGCCAGGCGGGGCTAGAGCCCGCCAACAACTGGTGAGCGTCCGGGGTATCGAGCAGGGTCAGCAGATCGCTGGCCGAGAAATAGGTGGGGATCTCCCCCGCCTTGCCGCGGCAGAGCTCGCGCACCACCGCATGGGTGAGATCCTGCCCGGTCAATGAGGGCACCCGACTCCAGTCCGGCGCCGGGCAGAGACCGGCACGCACCCCCAGGATCAGTGCCAGCGTCCCCTCGGCGGTCAGGCTCCACTGCTGCTCCCCGCGCAATCTGACCAGCCCCGCATCCTGCAGTCGGGTCAGTTTATCGATCAGGGCATGGCCTATCGCCAGTTGTTCTTGCAGCAAACGGGTACTGGCAACGCGCTGCAATTGCAGGGTGGCGAGCAGGGCATAACTATCCGAAGAGAGGGTGGACGCAGACATCAAGACTCACGGGCAAGTGCAAAAGCGGAATTTTAACGGTAAAGCGCCAGCGGCTCGACCCTTTACCGTGAAATAACTCAAAAAAAAACGGCCATCCATGATGACCGTCGAAAGTAACGAAGGAAATAGCCGGATCATCCGGTTACCTCCCACAGCGGGAAAATCGGGAGCGCTAGCCCCTAATTCGTGGAGCCAATGCTAGAGGTTGGCGCCCGAAAAAGCTTTGAAGCGGATCACAGTTGAAAAGGATTTCTGAAAACGATTTCAATTTTTGACGGCTAAAAACCATGATTTCGCGCCAAATGAGCCATGTCCCAACCCCTCCTGCTCACCCGGCAAAGCGGTGAAAACCCTTATGGCAGTCGCTTGTCGCCCCCCCCCCTGTGCGGGCAGCTGTCAGCTGTATAGCTTCATCAGAACCTGCCACCCCCAGGCTAGATTTCAGGGCAACCGGACATGGCCGAGATGGGCCAGGAGAGCACGAATCGGCTCCCTCCCTGCCCGGTAGCTTGGCAAACCGCGCTGCCGCCGTGGGCCTCGGCAATCGCCTTGACCACGGCGAGTCCAAGTCCGCTACCGCCGCTCTTGCGCGAGCGTGACGGATCTCCGCGACGAAACGCATCGAAGATACAGGCGGCGATCTCCTCGCTGATGCCTGGCCCCTCATCTTCCACACTCAGGACGCACACACTCTCCGAGCGATACAGCCGCACGGTCAGCAGGCCCGGCAGCGCGTGCTTCTGGGCATTTTCCAACAGCGCCATCAGGGCCTGACGGATACGAAACAGATCGCAGCAAACATGAAGTTCGCTATCGAGCTCCCGCTGCAACACAAATCCGCTCGCCGCCAGAGGGCTGGCAAACGCCTCAAGCACCACGGCAAGCTCGTCGGCCAGCCTGACCTCGGTCCGCTGCAACTCCAGATGGCCGCTGTCGTTGAGGCTCAATACCCGCAAGTCCTCGATCAGGTGATTGAGCCCCTCCACCTGACGCAGCAACCCCTCGAAGAGTTCGCTACTGGGAGGAAATACCCCTTCGGCCAGCCCCTGCAAGCGGCCGCGCAAAATGGTCACCGGAGTGCGCAATTCGTGGGCGATGGCGGCATTCCAGAACTCCCGCTCGCGGGTCATGCTCTGCAGCCGCTCGGCCATGGTATTGAAGTCGCGCACCAGCTGCGCCGTCTCCCCGAT
The DNA here is from genome assembly GCF_040907925.1 of Aeromonas sp. s12. Lineage (NCBI taxonomy): Bacteria > Pseudomonadati > Pseudomonadota > Gammaproteobacteria > Aeromonadales > Aeromonadaceae > Aeromonas > Aeromonas sp. s12. Next base: position 369,176 of record NZ_JBFOCT010000014.1, read on the forward strand.
CGCCTGCTCATCCTCCGGCACACGGGCATCGAGTTTGCCCTCGGCCACCTCGCGCAGGCTGGTTGCCACCGAGTTAAGGGGAGTCAGGATGCGGCGAGATAGGCGCACCGCCACGTACAGCGCCATCCCCAATGCAATGAGAATGGTGGAGCCGATCCATAACATCTCGACTCTGGAGGGCACCCAGGTCTCGGAGATGCTGCCCGGCACAAACGCCACGGCGATGCCATAAAACACATAGGTGCCGATCACCGCGAGGGAGATGATACCAAGCGTCATCAAGCCCAGAGAGCGGATGATCTGCCTGCGAAGGCCGGGCGCCGATTTCATGCATCGCCCCCGAAGCGATAGCCAACGCCCCAGACACTGGCGGGGACCCCCTGAATGCCGTGTGTCTCCAGTTTTTTGCGCAACTTGCTGATGTGGCTATCCACCGTACGCTCCTGGGTATCCCCCTCCGGCAAGCAGTGAGTCAGCAGTTCGGCGCGGCTGAACGCCCGTTTCGGCGCCCGCATCAAAGAGGCGAGCAACTTGAACTCGGTCAGGGTCAGCTCCAGCACCTGCTGCTGGTCATCGCGGAAAATGCTGGCCTCGTGGCTCTCCAGATCGATCTGAAACTGGCCGACCCGCAACACGTTCGCCGTGGCAGGCTTTACGGCCCGGGTGCGCCTGAGCACGGCCTGCACTCGCGCCACCACTTCGGCCGGATTGAAGGGTTTGACCACATAGTCATCCGCCCCCATGCGCAGCCCCATCAGCTTGTCGAGATCCTGATCGAGGGCGGTCAGCATGATCACCGGCGTATCGCCGCGCGCCCGGATCTCGCTGAGCACCTGCCAGCCATCCAGTTGCGGCATCTGCACATCCAGCAGCAGGAGATCGGGTTTGAATGCCTGATGCATGGCCAGCGCTTCACGGCCATCGGCGGCGTGCAGGGAGCGCAAGCCATGACGTTGCAGGTAAGCGGCGAGGATGTCGGCGATCTCAGCTTCATCCTCTGCAATCAGTACCAGTGACTGGCCCGCCGGGCTGGCGGAAGCATTGAGATGGGACATAGTCGGACTCGAAAAAAGGTGGCGTTGAACTTTATCATCGCCTCCATGGATTCTCCACAAAGCCTCGAATCATTCGCAATAGCCCCTCGCCATAATGGCCGCTCGATGCACTCTTCGGTCGCATCACACCGGAGAGACGGTTTAACGAGGTGAGTGGATGATGTTTGTAAAACAGCGGTATGCGGGCGCCCTGCTCGCCGTCATTGCCGCATTCGGGTTGGCGGGGTGCGATGCCGCGCCGCAAGAGCAGGAGGCACCCGCCCTGCCTCAGGTATCGGTGCTGACTCTGACTGGTCGGGAGCTTGTCATCAGCGAGGATCTGCCCGCCCGGGTAGCGGCACTGCGCAGCGCCGACATTCGCGCCCAGATCAGCGGCATCGTGCAGCGCCGCCTGTTCGAGCAGGGCGCCGAGATCAGCGCTGGCACCGTGCTGTTCCAGATAAACCCGGCCCCCTTCAAGGCCGATGTCGACAGCGCCGCCGCCGCATTGCAACGGGCCGAGGCGGTGCTGGCCCGCGCCCGCATCCAGATTGACCGCCTGAAGCCGCTGCTGCGCACCGACGCCATCAGCCGCCAGACCTATGACGATGCGATCTCCCAGCGGGATCAGGCGGCCGCCGATGTAGCCCAGGCCAGGGCGACTCTGGCCCGGCACCAACTGAACCTGCAATTTGCCAGCGTGGAGGCCCCCATCGCCGGACGTATCGATCAGGCGCTGGTGAGTGAAGGGGCACTGGTGTCCCCCACCGATACCACTCCCATGGCCCGGATCCAGCAGATTGATCAGGTCTACGTCGATGTGCGCCAACCGGCCTCGGTGCTGGAATCCCTGCGCCAACAGGCTGGCTCAACGGCAACGGCACCGGAACTGGCAGTGGAGATCCTCGGCAGCAATGGCACACCGCTGGGCATGCAGGGGCACATCCTCTTCTCCGGTATCGAGGTCGATGCCGGAACCGGCGACGTGCTGCTGCGGGTGCTGGTGGATAACCCTGAGCGGCGCCTGTTGCCCGGTCTCTACGTGCAGGCGCGCATTCCCCGGGCCCGCTATGCCAACGCCCTGACCGTGCCCCAGCAGGCGGTTGTTCGCACCTCGGGTCAGACCAGCGTGTGGGTGGTGGATGGCCAGGGGCAGGCACAGCTGGTTCCGGTCAATACCGCTGAACTGGTGAATAGCCAGTACCGCATCGCGTCCGGGCTCAGTGCCGGGCAACAGGTGGTGATCGAAGGGATCGACCGTCTGACCACGGGGGTTCAGGTCATTGCCTCCCCCTGGCAACCACCCGCTGTCAGCCAACCGGCTGACGGTGGCATTCGCTGAATCGGAGAGTTATCCATGCCGCAGTTTTTTATCCATCGCCCGGTGTTTGCCTGGGTGATCGCCCTCTTCATCGTGCTGGCGGGGGTCATCGCCATCCCCAAGCTCCCCATCTCCCACTATCCCTCGGTGGCGCCAGTGTCGGTGACCCTCTATGCCACCTATTCGGGTGCCACGCCGCAGACCCTGAACGATGCGGTGGTGAGCCTTATCGAGCGCGAGCTGTCGGGGGTGAAGAACCTGCTCTATTTCGAGTCGTCGGTGGACGCCTCGGGCAGCGCGCAGATCACTGCTACCTTCAAGCCGGGCACCGATCCGGAGCTGGCCCAGATGGACGTGCAAAACCGCATCAAGGGGGTCGAACCACGTTTGCCACAAGCGGTACGGCAAAACGGCCTGCAGGTAGAGTCCGCCTCATCCGGTTTTCTGATGATGGTCGGCATGACCTCACCGGATGGCCGCTTTGATGAGGTCGCCCTGAACGACTACATGGCGCGCAATATTGTGCAGGAGCTGCGCCGCATCGACGGGGTGGGACGGGTGCAGCTGTTCGGCGCCGAGCAGGCCATGCGCATCTGGGTGGATCCGGGCAAGCTCTCCGCCTACGGGCTGACCATCGGCGAGGTGGCGCAGGCCATCGAACAGCAGAACGTCCAGATTGCACCGGGGCGCGTCGGTGACGAACCCGCCCTGCCGGGGCAGCGCCTGACGGTCCCCCTCACGGTACAGGGACAGCTGACGACCCCCGAGGCGTTCGCCGCCATCGTGCTGCGGGCCGGTGCCGATGGCGCCAAGCTGGTGCTGGGTGATGTGGCACGGGTCGAGCTGGGGGCGCAATCCTACGCGTTTTCCAACCGCGAGAACGGCGTGGCCGCAACCAGCGCCGCCATCCAGCTCTCTCCTGGCGCCAACGCCGTGCGCACCGCC